>JALYWW010000024.1 GCA_030852515.1 Pseudomonadota bacterium | reverse complement strand
CTGTCGGTCGGCGGCAGCATCGCGCGGGCGAAGCTCGGCGGCTGCGGGCCGTACTCGCGCGGGTAGCGCCAGGCGCTGACCTGGCGCGGGTTCTCCACCGGCGAGCCGGGCGCCGCGGCGGACAGCCAGTACACCTGCAGGATCCGCGCTTCGTCGCAGCGGCCGATCGCGGTCGCCGCCGGCAGCCTGAGGGTGTCGAACGCGTCCAGGCCGCGCGCGCGGCCGACGCAGAACTGGCGGTAGCGCTCGTTGTCGCCGTCGCCCTGGGTGATGGCGTCGATGTAGTTCCAGATCCGCAACAGGTGGGGTGTGGTGCTGGCGCCGACGAACGCGGTCAGGCGTGCATAGGCGTGCGCCGCCGCACCGACCACGCCGGTGGGGTCCTCGGCATTGGCATGCGCGCGCTCGTCGACTTCGATCACGCCGAATGCGAGGTTGCCGTCGCTGGACCAGGCGATGTCGCCGTCGCGGCCGCTGCGCACCTCGCCGGCCACGCGCCAGACCTCGCACGGCGCGGCGGCGTGGTGCGGTTGCAGGGCGATGTGCAGGTAACGCGGATCGTCGAGCCGGCCAGGCGCGGCGTCGCCGAAGCCGAACACCGCGAGCACGTCGGGTTCGGCCAGCAGCGCCTGCGGCGTGGCGGTGGCGTAGTCGACCGAGAAACGTGCGCTTGAAGCCGGTGCACTCATGGATTGCCGCCGTGCAGGGTGTCGCCGGCGAAAGCGGCGCGCGCCTGCCGGCGACGCTGCCACCAGCCGGCCAGCGCGCGCGGCGCCAGCTGCAGCGCGACCACCAGGTACACCAGCCGGAACAGGTGCAGGCGGCGCAATACTTCGCGGTTGTCGAACACGTCGCCGGCCAGCATCGAGATCACCGCCGATTCCAGCTGCCAGCGATTGCTGGGCGAGGAGAACATCTGCTCCATGACCGGGGTGTTGAAGCGATAGATGAACCAGGACACGTGCTTGAGGCCGCGCCGCAGGCGCCGGTCCAGCGCGCGCTGGAGCGCCACCTCGCGCGCGGGTTCGCGCAGCACGGCGTCGACGAGGCCGGCCATCTGCTCGCCGCTGTTCATCGCCAGGTACACCCCGGAGGAGAACACCGGATCGACGAAGGCGAAGGCATCCCCGACCATCACCCAGCCCGGGCCGTGCATGCGCGTGCAGGCGTAGGAATAGTTGCCGGTCACGTGCACCGGCGCGATCCGTCGCGCATTGGCCATGCGCACGGCGACCGAAGGCGTGTCGCGCAGGGTCTGCATCAGGAAGGCTTCGTTGTCGCCGCGGCGCTGCTTCAGGTATTCGGGCCAGCACACCGCGCCGATGCTCATCACGTCGCCCGGCAGCGGGATCAGCCACATCCAGCCGTGGGCGAAACGCTCGACGGTGATGTTGCCGGCATCTTCGCCATCGCGCCGGGTCACGCCGCTGAAGTGGCTGAAGATCGCCGCCGACTGGTGCAACGGATTCTTGCGCTTGAGCTTGAGCTGGCTGCCGAGCAGGGTGTCGCGACCGCTGGCGTCGACCACGTAGCGCGGCTTGACCTGCAGCGCGCTGCCGTCGGCCTGGCGCGCATGCACCAGCGCCGGCCTGCCGTCGTCTCCGAACTCGACGCGTTCCACCGTGACCTGCTCGCGCGCGTCGACACCGTTGGCCAGGGCATGGCGGAACAGGAGCTGGTCGAAGTCCTCGCGCTTGACCTGGAAGGCGTGGCCGAACTTCGGCGCGATCGCGCGATCGAAGCGGAACACGTTGGTGCTCGAGGCGTCGCCCTGCAGCGGAAAGTCGGCGCCGGGCTTGTGCACCCCGATCGCTCGCACCTGCTCGAGCACGCCCAGGCGCTCCAGGATGGGCAGGTTCATCGGCAGCAGGGATTCGCCGATGTGGAAACGCGGATGCGCCGCCTTTTCCAGCAGCAGGACGCGATGGCCCTTGCGGGCAAGCAGGGTGGCCGCGGTGGTGCCCGCGGGCCCGCCGCCCACGACGAGCACGTCGACCACCAGGGGGACAGCAGGCATTCGTCGATCCGGCATGGGCAAGGACACATGATATAGCCGGCGCCGGTTTTGGTTTAACCTTCGCTTCCACGAAATCATTCAAGACCACCGGACCACATGATGTCCCTGCAATCCGACGCCGAGCGCGAACTGGCCCAGTTGCTGGTCGAGAGCCTCAACCTCGAGGACGTCGCCGCGGCCGACATCGACCCGGAAGCGCCGCTGTTCAACGCCGGCCTGGGCCTGGACTCGATCGACGCGCTGGAGCTGTCGCTGGCGATCAGCAAGCGCTACGGCCTGCAGCTGCGCTCGGACAACGACGGCAACCGCCGGATCTTCGCCTCGCTGCGCGCGCTGTCGGCGCATGTGCAGCAGCACAAGAGCGCCTGAGCCGGCCGGCATGTCCTGGCTGCGCATTGCGCTGCTGGTCGCGTGGCCACTGGTTGCACACGCGGCGGCGGCCACCGGCAGCGGCTGGCTGGCGGCGCTGGCAGTCCTGGACATCGTGCTGGTACTGCTGCTCGAGTCGCTGCTCCGGGCGCGGCTCCGGGCCTGGATCACGCTCGGCCTGGCGCTCGCCGGACTGGCGTGGCTGGCGCGGTCGCCCTACGCACTGGTGCCGTTGCTGCTGGCGCCACCCGCGTTCGTGGCGGCTGCCGGCTGGATGTTCGCGCGCACCCTGGTCGGCGGGCGGATCCCGCTGGTCGGACGCATCGCGGCGGCGATCGACGACACCTCCTGGGATGCGATGGCGCCGGAAGTGCGCCGCTATACCCTGCGCGTGACCTGGGCCTGGGCGCTGCTGCTGTTCGCGCTGGCCGCCGCCGACCTGGCGATCGCCCTGCTGGCAACGCCGTTGCAGTGGTCCTGGTTCGCCAACATCGGCGACTACGTGGTGATCGGCGGCTTCATGCTCGGCGAGTTCGCGTACCGCAAGGCGCGCTTCCCCGAACGCGGCAAGGACCTGGCCGGCTTTGCCCGCGGTCTGGCGTCGCTGGGGCCGTCGTTCTGGCGCGAGGCATTGCGATGAGCGGCGCCCGCACGTTCTGCATCGAGCACGATCATCCCGCGCTGCCCGGGCACTTCCCCGGCCGACCGATCGTGCCGGGGGTCCTGCTGCTCGAGCATGTCGTGGCCGCGATCGAGGAGGAAGACGGCCCGCTCGAGTGCCTGCGCCTGTCGCGAGTGAAGTTCGCGCGGCCGCTGCTGCCGGGCGAAACGGCGCGGATCGAATTCGAACCCGTCGGCGAAGCCGGCGCGCGCCGTTGGCGCTTCCGCGTCGTGCACGCCGGCGGCGACGTGCTCGCCAGCGGCGATGTCGCGGCGACATGAGCGCCAACGCCGGCAGTGCCTGGAAACAGCGCCCGGAAGGCGGCGGCCGGTTCGCGATCTGGCTGATCCGTTCGGTCGGGCGTCATGGCGGCCGCGCGCTCGGGCGCGCATGCCTGTATCCGATCACCGCCTACTTCCTGGCCAGGCGCGGGCCCGAACGCCGCGCCTCGCGCCAGTGGCTGTCGCGCATCGATGGGCGGCCGGCGTCGTTGCTTGCGGTCGCGCGCCACATCCATACCTTCGCCGCGACCATCCTCGACCGGATCTTCCTGCTGTCGGGGCAGCTGCACCGCTTCGACATCCGCGTGCATGGACTGGAACAACTCGAAGGGCGCCTGGACGCCGGTCGCGGCGTGCTGCTGTTCGGCTCGCACCTGGGCAGCTTCGAGGTGCTGCGGGTGCTTGCCCGCAACCGGCCGGATGTCGGCCTG
The DNA here is from genome assembly GCA_030852515.1 of Pseudomonadota bacterium. GTDB lineage: Bacteria > Pseudomonadota > Gammaproteobacteria > Xanthomonadales > Xanthomonadaceae > Cognatiluteimonas. The sequence continues at coordinate 25,836 of JALYWW010000024.1, read as the reverse complement.
CGGGTGGTGCTGGACAAAGGCCACAATCCGGCGATGACCGAGCTGCTCGACGCGCTGGATCCGAAGATCGCGGCGACCGTGATCGATGGCGGCCAGGCCGGCACCACGATCCTGCTCGCCATCCAGGAGGCGGTGTCGCAGGGACAGATGGTCGCCTTGCTGGTGGACCGGGCCCAGCCCGGCGAGCCGGCGCTGGCCGTGCCTTTCGTCGGCAGGGATGCGCCGTTCCCGCTGGCGCCCTGGCAGATCGCGGCGGTGCTGGGCGCGCCGGTGGTGCTGGCGTTCGGCCTGTACCGGGGCGGCAACCGCTACGATCTGCACTTCGAGGCGTTCAGCGATGGCGAAGCGGTGCCGCGCACCCGGCGCAAGGCGCATGTCGCGGCGCTCATCGGGCGTTACGCCGCGCGGTTGGAACATCACGCCCGGCATGCGCCCTACAACTGGTTCAACTTCTATGACTACTGGCCTGAAATCCCTGATGAACCTGTCGTTCCTGCCGGCGGCGCTGTTGCTGGCGATGCCGACGGCGGCGGCTGAACCGCAGGCGGCCGCGACGCCGGCGACGGTGCAGGCCGACTGGATCCTCGGCAAGATCGCGCGTCCGGCGCCCAGCCGCACCGGCTTCGTTGAGCTGCGCGGCTCGAAGCTGCTGAAGCAGCCATTGCGCCTCGTCGGCGAGTACCGCCATCCCGACGCGGGCACCCTGGTGCGCGAGGTGCGCTCGCCCTACGCCGAAACCACGACCATCCGCGCCGGCGAGGCGGTGATCGAGCGCACCGGCAAATCGCCGCGGCGCGTATCGCTGTCGCGCGTGCCCGAACTCGCGGGCATCCAGGCCAGCTTCGGCGCGATGCTGTCCGGCGACAGCGAGCGCCTGCAGCGCCATTACACGATCGACGCCGACGGCAGCCGCCAGGATTGGCGCATGACCCTGGTGCCGAAGGACGCCAGGCTCGCCGAACGGGTACGCAACATCGTGCTGCACGGCCGCGGCGCAGAACTGCGCTGCATCGAAACCGTGCCCGCCGGCGACGGCGACGGCGACGTGCAACGCACGCTGCTGGCCGGCGCCGCGCGCGACGCCGCCGCGGTCGAGGACGCGTCCGCGCTTGCGGCGCTGTGCGACGGAACCGCCACCAGGTGAACGCACGCGCGAGGCTGCTGCTGGCGTTGGCCTGGTTGGCCGTCCTGCTGCTCGGCGGCTGGGCGTTGTCCGGTCGCCTGCAACTCAGTGGCGACCTGCGCAAGTTCATGCCCGAGCCGCGCACGCCCGCCCAGCACCTGTTGATCGAGGAGCTCGGCGAAGGCCCCGGTTCGCGCCTGCTGTTGCTGGCGATCTCGGGCGCGGAACCGGCCACGCTGGCGCGGCAGTCGCAGGCGCTGCACGAAGCATTGGCGACCTCGCCGCAGTTCCGGCTGTTCGCCAATGGCGGCGCGGGCGGACTCGAGGCGATTCCCGCGGCGCTGCGCCCGTATCGATACCTGCTGAGCGACAGCCTGGACGCCAGTCGTCTCGACGACCCCGACTACCTGCGCGCGCAACTCGATGCGCGGGTCCAGGATCTCGGTTCACCCGCGGCCGCGCTGGTGGAACCACTGCTCGCGTCCGATCCGACCCTGGAAACGCTGGCGCTGGCCGACGCGTGGCAACCGGCGAGCGCGCCGCAACACCTCTACGGCGTGTGGTTCGACCGCGCCGGAAGCAGCGCGCTGCTGCTGGCGCAGACGCGCGCTGCCGGTTTCGATCCCGCCGGCCAGCAGGCGGCAATGGATGCGATCCACGCCGCGTTCGAACGGGTGCGCGGCGATACGCCGACGGCGCTCGCGGTCACCGGTCCCGGCGCGTTTTCGGTGGACGTGGCCGAACGGACCCGGCGCGAGGCATCGTGGATCGGCACCATCGATACCATCGCGCTGGTGCTGCTGTTGTGGATTGCCTACCGCAGCTGGAAGGTGCCCCTGTTGGGAGTATTGCCGCTGGCCAGCGCCGGCCTGGCCGGGCTCGGTGCAGTCGCGGCCGGATTCCCGGGCGGCGTGCATGGGATCACCGTTGCCTTCGGTTTCACCCTGATCGGCGTGGTCCAGGATTATCCGATCCATCTTTTCAGCCACCAGCGCGCCGGACTTGAGCCGAGGGCCAGCGCGCGCGGGCTGTGGCCGACGCTCGCTACCGGCCTGGTCGCGACCTGCATCGCCTACCTCACGTTCTTTGCTTCCGGCGTCGATGGCCTGCGCCAGCTGGCGGTGTTCACCATCGCCGGGCTGGCGACGGCGGCGCTGGCCACGCGCTTCCTGCTGCCGTCGCTGCTCGATCCCGCGCCGCGCGATGCCGCCGGTTCGCCCTCGCTTGCGCGCCTGTGGACGCGGATCGAACGCTTGCCGCGACCGCGCGCCGCCTTCGCCGTGCTTGCCGCGATCGCACTGGCCGTCGTCGTGTTCGCGCCCGGCGCGTTCTGGCAGAACGACCTGTCGAAGCTGACGCCGGTGGCGGAAGACGCGCTGCGCACCGATGCCCGCCTGCGCGCCGAACTCGGTGCGCCGGACGTGCGCTATGTCGTGGTCTCGCCCGGCGCCAGCGCGGAACAGGCGCTGCAGGGTGTCGAGCGCCTGCGGCCGCTGCTCGACGCGCTGGTCGAACGCGGCGCCATCACCGGCTACGACAGCGCAGTGCGCTACCTGCCAAGCATCGCCACCCAGCGTGCGCGCCAGGCACGCCTGCCGGACACGCCGGCCCTGCGCGCGGCGCTGGACGAAGCGCTCGCCGACAGCCCGTTCCGCGCCGATGCGTTCGAGGATTTCGTTGCCGATGTCGCCGCGGCCAAGGCGGCCGCGCCGTTGCAGGTCGAGGACCTTGCCGGCACTCCGCTCGCCGCCGCCGTGGATGGCCTGCTGCTGCAACGCGAGGGACGCACCACGGCCCTGGTCTCGCTGCAGGGCATCGACGACGCCGAAGAGGTCGCGCGCACCGTGCATGCCAATGGCGCCACCCTGCTGGACCTCAAGCAGGCGTCCGAATCGCTGGTCGCCGACTACCGTGGCAGGGTCCTGCTCGCCCTGGCGTTCGCGGCGCTGTTGTTGTCGGCGACGGTGTGGATCGCCTTGCGCGACCGCCGCCGCGCGCTGCGGGTACTGGTGCCGATGGCCTTGTCGACCCTGTTCGTGCTGGCGGTACTGCGAGGCAGCGGGGTCGAGTTGAACCTGTTCCACCTGGTGGCGCTGGTCCTCGGCGCGGGCCTGGGCCTGGACTACGCGTTGTTCTTCGAGCATGCCGGCGACGACCGCGACGAGCAGCTGCGCACCCTGCACGCGGTGATCGTGTGCAGCCTGACCACCCTGCTGGTGTTTTCGCTGCTGGCGTTGTCGTCGATTCCGGTGCTGCGCGCGATCGGCGGCACGGTGGCGCTGGCGGTGGTGGCGAACTTCGTGCTGGCCTTGTTCATCGCCCGTGCGCCGGTGGGCCGGGGCGCATGAGTGGCGCGAACGCCAGCGCTGCGGGCCGCGACGAGATCCTCGCGCTGGTCCCGCACAAGGGCGCGATGTGCCTGTGGGACCGGGTGGTCGACTGGGACGAGGCGGGCATCCGCTTGCGCGCCGGCAACCATCGCGATCCGGCGCATCCGTTGCGCAGCGCCGACGGACGCCTGCGCGGATTGCACCTTTGCGAATACGGCGCCCAGGCCATGGCCGTGCACGGCGGCCTGCGCGCGCGTGCCGCCGGCGGCGTTGCCCGCCCGGGCCTGCTGGTCGCGCTGCGCGACGTCGAGTTGCACTGCCAGCGCATCGACCATCTCCAGGGCGACCTCGAGTGCGAGGCCAGCCTGCTGATCGACAGCGAGGCCGGCTGGCAATATGCGTTCAGGATCGCCCATGCCGACACGCTGCTCGCAGCAGGCCGCGCCGCCGTAATGCCGAGTGCGTGATTGGGGATTGGCGATTGGGAATTGGAGGAACTGCTTTGTCGAATCACGAATCGCCAATCACGAATCCCGCCGCTGCAAAGCGGCGCGCCCTGGTCACCGGCGGCAGCGGCGACATCGGCGGCGCGATCTGCCGGAAGCTCGCGGCCGATGGCCTGCACGTGATCGTCCATGCCAATGGCAATCGCGAACGCGCCGAAGCGCTGGCCGCCGCGATCCGCGGCGATGGCGGCAGCGCCGAAGCGGTGGCGTTCGACGTCGCCGACGGCGAAGCGACGTCCGCCGCGATCGCCGCCCTGCTCGACGCGGGTCCGATCCAGGTGCTGGTCAACAACGCCGGCATCCATGACGACGCACCGATGGCGGGGATGTCGGCGGAGCAGTGGAAGCGCGTCATCGACGTTTCCCTGCACGGCTTCTTCCACGCCACCCAGCCGCTGTTGTTGCCGATGGCGCGCACGCGCTGGGGTCGCGTCGTCAGCATCTCCAGCGTGGCGGCGGTGCTGGGCAATCGCGGCCAGGCCAACTACGCCGCGGCCAAGGCGGCCCTGCATGGCGCCAGCCGCTCGCTGGCGCGGGAGATGGGCAGCCGCGGCATCACCGTCAACGTCGTCGCCCCGGGGGTCATCGCCGGACGCATGGTCGAGGCCGCCTTCAGCGCCGACGCGGTCAGGCAGCTGGTCCCGGCCGGGCGCGCGGGCAATCCCGACGAAGTCGCCGCGCTGGTGGCCTTCCTGTGTTCGGATGCCGCCGGCTATATCAACGGCCAGGTCATCGGCATCAACGGCGGAATGGGATAGTGCAGGTTCAGCGCCGCCGTAGGATGATTCGCCCATGTCCAGGGTCCTTGCCGCCAGTGCCGTCCTTGCCTCAGCCCTGCTCGCCGGCTGCGCCAGCACGTCGCGGCTGATGATCTCGCCCGCCCGCCCGGCGATCGCTCCCGAGCAGGTGCAGGTCTACATGCAACCGCCGCCGGGGCGCTACGTCGAGATCGCCTTGCTGGAGACCGCCAGCGGCCCGCTGACCTACGGCGAGCAGAACAAGACCAATGCCGTGATCGAGAAGCTGCGCGCCGAAGCCGCGCGCCTGGGCGCGAACGGCATCCTGTTGCAGGGTATGGCCAGCAGCGGCCATCGCGGCGGGCGGGTCAACGTCGGCGTGGGTGGCGGCCGCTACAGCGGCGGGCATACCCGGATCGGCGGCGGCGTCGGCGTGGATATCAGCCCGACCCCGAAACACGCGCAGGCGCTGGCGATTCTCGTGGAGTAGCGTCGAACCCGCCGTCCGGATCGTCGATCACCGGCGGGTTGGCGCGGATCGTTCGATACACGGCGGGCAATCCGCCATAAGCCACCGCCTGGCGCACGATGTGGCTGGTGATCCGCCACAGGTCGCGCAACGGCCGGAAATGGCTGGGCCGGAACTGTTCGCGCGAATGCACGCACTTGTAGCGCGACTCGATCGGCACCGACACGCAGCGCGTCCCCAGCCGGCGCGCCGCCGATATCATGATCTGCGACTCGAACACGAAGTCCTCGCCGGGCACCTCGTCCAGCGCCGCCACCGCGGCTGGGTACAGGCGCTGGCCGCTCTGGCTGTCTGCGATCTGGTAGCCCGTTCCCCAGGCCAGGCCCCAATCGCCGAACTCGTTGGCCAGGCGCCGGAAAAACGGCTTCTGCGAACGCCGGCGCAGGCGCGCGCCGATCACCACGCACCCGGGATGGCGGTTGGCCGCCGCAAGCAGGCGCGGGATATCCGCCGCGGCGTGCTGGCCGTCGCCGTCCATGGTCAGCACCGCGCGCGCGCGCTGGCGCAGCGCCTCGCGGAAACCGTCGCGCAGGGACGCGCCCTTGCCCATGCGCCGTGCATGCTGCAGCACCGTCACCGGCAGGTCGGCGACCTGGGCCAGGGTGTCGTCGTCGGAACCGTCATCGACCACGATCACCCGCGGGCAGTGCGCCAGCGCACCGCGAACCACCTCGCGGATGCGCAGCGCTTCGTTCAACGCCGGGATCACCACGGCGATGTCGCTGCCGTCGAGCGGCATGCGGTCGACGGGGCGGGCTTCATCCATTTGCGATCTCCATGCGCAGTGCTCGCGAAGGGCCGGCGTGCAGCGAAACCAGGTCGCCGCCACCGGCCAGGGCCTGGAACAGGGGCAGCATGGGGGCCATCGCGTTAGCGCCGAGTCGTCGCGACAGGGAATCGCCGGCCGCCGCTGCCGGCGCTGTCGCCGCGTCGACCAGGGTCGCGCGCAGGCGCGGCAGACCATGCCGCGGGCGCCGCGCCAGCACCAGGGCAGCGCCGAGCAGGCCTTCACTGCGCGAGACCGCGCCGACGGGCCCCGGACTGGCGGCGTCGTACGCGACCAGCAACACCCGGTCGGCACCGGCCGCCAGTTGCACCATCGCTTCCACCAGGCCCTGGGCAAAGCTGGCATCGCGGCTGCTGACCGCCGTGGCCGGGGCGTGGCATCCGGCAGCGATGGTCCAGTATCCGGCGGCTGCGTTGTGCACCGAGTTGTGGAACTTGGTCGGCGACAGCGTGGACGGGTCGCTGGCCAGCGTGCTGCAGATGTAGTCGGTGATGCCCATGTCGCCGTGGGTCGAAGTGAACACCGACGACAACTGCGCGGGATCCGCGCCGGCGGATTCGCACGCGGCCAGTGCGACCTCGAGCGCGACGGCGACGCCTTCCGGCGCGCGCCGGCGTTCGTTGGCCGGCAACAGGCGCGGCACCGGGCGCATCGGCGCATCGACCGCCAGCGTGCCGTCGGCGACGAAGGCCCGCGCGGCTGCCCACGACGGCAATCCGGGCGCCCAGAATCCGAGGCCTTCGATGGTGGCGACCAGGCCGCTCATGCCGGGGTCCCGAACAGCAGCGAGCAGTTGTTGCCGCCGAAACCGAATGAATTGTTCATTGCCAGCTGCAACGGACGCCGGGCGTTGTCGAAGCGGATCTGCGGTCCGCACGCTGGATCGGGGTCGGCGCTGTTGAGCGTGCCCGGCAGCAGTCCGTGCCGCAGCGCCAGCAGCGCGAACACCGATTCGACGATTCCTGCCGCCCCCAGCGTGTGCCCGGTCCAGCCCTTGGTCGAGCTCGCGTGCAGGCTCGCGGGGAACATGGCTGCCACGGCAGCCGCCTCGACCGCATCGTTGGCTGGCGTCGCGGTGCCATGCAGGTTGAGGTAGTCGACCTGGGCGGCATCGACGCTGGCCGATTCCAGCGCCCGCTCCATCGCCAGGCGGGCACCCAGGCCTTGCGGATGCGGCGCCGACATGTGGTGCGCATCGCTGGACTCGCCGTGGCCGCGCAACTGCAGCGCGTCGCCGCCCGGGTACGTGCGTTCCAGCACGGCGAAGCTCCCGGCCTCGCCCAGCGACAGTCCGTCGCGCATCAGGTCGAAAGGCCGGCACGGCGTTGCCGACACCAGGCCCAGCGAATTGAAGCCGGAGAGCACGCTGCCGCACAAGGTGTCGACGCCGCCGACCAGCGCCGCGTCGACCATGCCGGTGGCCAGCAGCCGCGCGGCCTGGGCGAAGACCTTGGCGCTGGATGAACACGCGGTCGCCACGGTGACGCAAGGCCCGTGCAAATCGGTGGCCTCCTGCACGAAGCCGCCGAGCGAATGCGGCGTGTGCACCTCCGGCCGCCGCAGGTCGGGCGGGAAGGCGCCGTCGCCGTCGAGGCGCGCATAGGCTTCCTCGGTGGCACCGATGCTGGCGGTCGAAGTCCCGACGATGATGGCGATCCGTTGCGGGCCATGCCGGTGGCGCAATCGCGCGATCGTCTCCAGCACGCCATCCTGCTCCAGTGCCAGCCAGGCCAGGCGGTTGTTGCGGCATTCCCAGCGTGCCCATCGCGACGGCAGCGGCGCGTCCTCGATGCCGCCGACGCGCCCGATCCAGGTGTCCAGCGGCGCGGCTGCGGTGAAGTCGTTGCGGCGCAACCCGCCCCGGCGCGCAAGCAGTGCTTCCAGCTGCGCCGCGCAGCCGTGGCCCAGGGCAGTGGTGGCGGTGAATGCGCTGATGGCAAGCGGCGGCAGGGGTTGCGTTGTCGACGCTGGCGGCAAACAGGGCTCCGGGACTTATGGGACGTGGCGGGCGGTCGCGAGTATAGCTAGCATCGGCGTCGACGCATCGTTCATACCACGGGGAAATCCGCATGCTTTCGACGTCCAGGCCCAACCGGCCATTGACCCTGGCGCTCGCGCTGGCCACCACCCTGGCGCTGCCCGCGGCCGCCGCCGCGCAGGGCCGGACCCTGACCTCGCAGGACTATGCGCAGGCCGAGCGTTTCGTCGGTTACAACGCCAATCCGCTGCTCGACCACGCGGTGACCCGGGTCACCTGGCTCGACGACGGCCGATTCTGGTACCGCGACCATGACGCCGATGGCGACCACTTCCTGGTGATGGACGCGGCCACCGCCGATGCGAAGCCGGCGCCCGCCTTCGACCAGGCCCTGCTCGCCGAAGCGCTGTCCAAGGCCACCGGCAAGCCGGTCAAGGCGGACAAGCTGCCGGTCACCGAATTCACCGTCGAGGCCGACGGCGGTTATGCGATCCAGGTGCGCGGCCAGCGCTTCCTCTGCGATCCCGCGCTCAAGGCCTGCACCGAGGTCGTCGCCAAGGGCGGCAAGGAACCTGGCGTGCGCTCGCCCGACGGCGAGTCCGAAGCCTTCATCCGCGACTGGAACCTGTGGGTGCGGGACGTCGAAAGCGGCACGGAAACGCAGTTGACCCGCGATGGCGTCGAGGACTACGGCTACGCCACCGACAACGCCGGCTGGACCCACAGCGACCGCGCGATCCTGGTGTGGTCGCCTGACTCCAGCAAGATCGCCACGTTCCAGCAGGACCAGCGCAAGACCGGGACCATGACCCTGGTATCCACCAAGGTCGGCCATCCCGAAGTCGACACATGGAAGTACCCGCTGGTCGGCGACAAGGACATCACGATGATCGAGCGCGTCGTCATCGACGTGCCCTCGGCGAAGGTCCTGCGGCTGAAGATGCCGCCCGACCAGCATCGTTCCACCCAGTGCGACGACGTCAGCTGCTTCGGCGGCTGGGAGGACGTGCAGTGGGCCGACGACGGCAAGACCCTGGCCTTCGTATCCAGCTCGCGCGACCACAAGGATGCCTGGCTGCGGATTGCCGACGTCGCCACCGGCGCCGTGCGCGAAGTGATGCACGAGCACGTGCCGACCTGGTTCGAGAGCGGCATCAACGCGATCAACTGGCGCTACCTGTCGGCGAGCAACGAGATCCTGTGGTGGAGCCAGCGCACCGACTGGGGCCACCTGTACCTGTACGACGCGGCGACCGGCAAGCTGAAGCATGCGGTCACCTCGGGCGAAGGCAACGTCACCGCGGTGCTGCGCGTGGACGAAGACAGCCGCACGGTGTGGTTCCGCGGCGTGGGCCGCAGCCCCGGCGTGGATCCGTATTACCAGCAGTTCTTCAAGGTTTCGCTGGATGGCGGCAAGCCGGTGCTGCTGACCCCGGAAGCGGCCGACCACACCATCACCCTGTCGCCCGACGGCACGTACTTCGTCGATGCGTACTCCACCCCGGTGCAGCCGCCGGTAACCGTGCTGCGCCGTGCCGACGACGGCGCGACGGTAGCCACCATCGCCACCGCCGACATCTCGCGGCTCAAGGCCGCCGGCTGGGTTCCGCCGGTGCCGTTCACGGTCAAGGCGCGCGACGGCAAGACCGACCTGTACGGCATGATGTTCAAGCCGACCCATTTCGATCCCTCGAAGAAGTATCCGGTCGTCGACTACATCTACCCGGGCCCGCAGACCGGCTCGGTGCGCGGTCGCAGCTTTGCCGCCGCCCGCGCCGACCACCAGGCGCTGGCCGAACTCGGTTTCATCGTGGTCGCGATCGACGGCATGGGCAGCCAGCCGTGGCGCAACAAGGCCTTCCATGACGCCTATGCCCGCAATATCGGCGACAACACCATTCCCGACCAGGTCGCGGGCATCAAGGAGCTCGCGGCGCGACATGCCTGGATCGACCTGGAGCGCGTCGGCATCTGGGGCCACTCGGGTGGCGGCAACGCGACCGCGACCGCGATGTTCCGCTACGCCGACTTCTTCAAGGTCGGCTGGTCGGAAAGCGGCAACCACGACAACCGTGTCTACGAGGACGACTGGGCCGAGAAGTGGCAGGGCCTGCTGGTCACCAACAAGGACGGCAGCAGCAACTACGACGACCAGGCCAACCAGTCCTGGGCGGAGGGCCTGCAGGGCAAGCTGATGCTGGTGCATGGCCTGATGGACGACAACGTGCCGCCGTACAGCACCTTCCTGGTGGTCGATGCGCTGATCAAGGCGAACAAGGACTTCGACCTGATCGTGCTGCCGCACGCGCGCCACGGCTACGGCATGGACACGCCGTACATCACCCGCCGCCGCTGGGACTACTTCGTCGAGCACCTCGCCGGCAACACCCCGCCGTCCCAGTACCAGATGCAGCTCCCGAAGGACTGACGCAGAAGCCAAACGCAGGACGCGGATCGACGCGGATTTGAAACGCGGATCAACGCGGATAAGGCAAAAATAGTGGGTCAAGGCGAATTTCCACACCCGCCTTGACCCACTGTCGTTTCTATCCGCGTTGATCCGCTCCTTGATCCGCGTTGATCCGCGTCCTGCGGTTGCGTCTGCCCCGGGGGTAGCCAGCTTGCCCCGCTGCGTTTACGCTGCCGCGTCCCCACTGCCGACGCTCCCGCATGTCCGCTCCCCGCCCCAACCCTGTTGCCGCGACCAGGCTCAATCCGATGGCCGCGCTGATCTTCTCCTCGCGCTGGCTGCAGCTGCCGCTCTACCTGGGCCTGATCTTTGCGCAGGGCGTGTACGTCGTACTGTTCATGAAGGAGCTGTGGCACCTGGTGCACGGCGCCACCGAACTGAGCGAACAACTGATCATGCTCGCGGTGCTGGGCCTGATCGACGTGGTGATGATCTCCAACCTGCTGGTGATGGTGATCGTCGGCGGCTACGAAACCTTCGTCTCGCGGCTGCGCCTGGAAGGTCATCCGGACCAGCCCGAGTGGCTGAGCCACGTCAACGCGTCGGTGCTGAAGGTGAAGCTGGCGATGGCGATCATCGGCATCTCCTCGATCCACCTGCTCAAGACCTTCATCGAGGCCGGCACCCTCGGCCTGCCGGTGTGCGTCTCGGTACCGGCCGGCGTGCCCTGCACCCGGTTCACCGCCGACGGCGTGATGTGGCAGACCATCATCCATTGCGTGTTCATCCTGTCGGCGATCGGCATCGCCTACACCGACAAGCTGATGCATGCGACTTCGAGCAAACGCGAACACGCGTGAGCAAGGCCCCATAATGGGCGAATGGATGTCTCCCACCTGCTCGACGGGCTGAACCCGGCCCAGCGCGAGGCCGTCACCGCGCCTGCGGGCCACTACCTGGTGCTCGCGGGCGCCGGTTCCGGCAAGACGCGCGTGCTGACCCACCGCATCGCCTGGCTGCACGAGGTCCACGGCGTGCCTACCCACGGCATCCTCGCGGTCACCTTCACCAACAAGGCGGCGGCGGAAATGCGCGGCCGTACCGAGGAACTGCTGCAGCGCACGCGCCCGGGCGCCGGCGCGCGCGGCATGTGGATCGGCACCTTCCACGGCCTGGCCCATCGCCTGCTGCGCCTGCACTGGCAGGATGCGAAGCTGCCCGAAGGCTTCCAGGTGCTCGACAGCGACGACCAGCTGCGCCTGGTCAAGCGCGTGGTGCAGCAGCTGGAACTGGACGACGCGCGTTTCCCGCCGCGCCAGATCGCCTGGTGGATCAACGCGCAGAAGGACGAAGGCAAGCGCCCGCAACACCTGCAGCCGGCGCCGGGCGATGCCTGGCTCGACGTGATGCAGAAGGCCTATGCGCTGTACCAGGAACGCTGCGACCGCGCGGGGCTGGTCGACTTCGCGGAGCTGCTGCTGCGCGCGCACGAACTGCTGCGCGACAACCCGGCGTTGCTGGCCCATTACCGCCGCCGCTTCGGCGAGCTGCTGGTCGACGAATTCCAGGACACCAATGCGATCCAGTACGGATTCGTGCGCCTGCTCGCCGGCGACACTGGCCACGTGCTGGTGGTCGGCGACGACGACCAGGCGATCTACGGCTGGCGCGGGGCCAAGGTCGAGAACGTGCAGCGCTTCCTCGCCGATTTCCCTGGCGCCGCCACGCTGCGCCTGGAGCAGAACTATCGCTCCAGCGCCAACATCCTCAACGCCGCCAATGCGGTGATCGTGCACAACCCGGACCGGCTCGGGAAGCAGTTGTGGACCGACAGCGGCGAAGGCGACCCGATCGACCTGTACGCCGCCTACAACGAGATCGACGAGGCGCGCTTCGTGGTCGAGCGCATCCGCCAATGGATGCGCGACGGCGGTTCCTACGGCGAGGCCGCGATCCTGTACCGCAGCAACGCCCAGTCGCGGGCCTTCGAAGAGACGTTGCTGGCCGAGCAGATCCCGTACCGGGTGTACGGCGGCCAGCGCTTCTTCGAGCGCGCCGAGATCAAGGACACCCTGGCTTACCTGCGCCTGGTCGCCAACCGCGACGACGACGCGGCATTCGAGCGCGCGGTGAACACGCCGGCGCGCGGCATCGGCGAGCGCACCCTGTCCGAAGTGCGCCAGCGCGCGCGCGCCGACAGCCTGTCGCTGTGGGACGCCGCCCGCGCCTGCGCGACCGGCGACGTGCTTGCGGCGCGGGCGCGCAATGCATTGGGCTCGTTCCTGGTGCTCGTGGACGCGCTCGACACCGAGGTCGCGGAGCTGCCGCTGCAGGAGAAGATCGACCACGTGCTGGCGCGCAGCGGCCTGCGCGCGCACTACGCCGCGGAATCGAAGGGCTCGCTGGATTCGCGCACCGAGAACCTGGACGAGCTGGTGTCGGTGGCGTCGCGCTTCGTGCAGCGCGACGACGAAGAGGAAACCGCAGCCCTGAGCGAGCTGGTGGCCTTCCTCTCGTACGCCGCGCTCGAGGCCGGCGAAGGCCAGGCCCAGGCCGGCGAGGATGGCGTCCAGCTGATGAGCCTGCACAGCGCCAAGGGCCTGGAGTTCCCGATCGTGTTCCTGGCCGGCATGGAGGAGGGCCTGTTCCCCAGCGGCAAGTCGCTGGAGGAAAGCGGGCGCCTGGAGGAAGAGCGCCGCCTGGCCTACGTCGGCATCACCCGCGCGCGGCAGAAGCTGGTGCTCAGCTACGCCGAAGCGCGGCGCATCCACGGCATGGAGATGTATGGCCTGCCATCGCGCTTCCTGCGCGAGATCCCGGCGAACCTGCTCAACGAGGTGCGGCCGCGGGTCAAGGTGGCGCGGCCGATGGCCTCGGCGATGCCGCGCCGCAACCTCGGCCACGCACCGATCGAAACGCCCGGCATCAGCATCGGCCAGAACGTGCGCCACCCCAGCTTCGGTACGGGCTTCGTCACCGACGTCGAAGGCAGCGGCGCGCACGCGCGAATACAGGTCAACTTCGAGGAAGCGGGCAGCAAGTGGCTGGTGCTTGCGTACGCGAAGCTCGAAGCGCTGTAGAGCCGGGCCTGGCCCTACTTCTCGTGCCAGTCGCCGTCGTCGCCCTTTGAGTACTTCTCCTTGACCGCCGACCAGGCGACCTTGTGTGCGGTCTCCTCGCGGCTGGCGTCGCCGCGGCGCTCGCCGGGGTCCTTGTACTCGTCCCAGGCGCTGTTGAAGGCTTCCTTGTAGATCTCCTGGGCATGGCTGGGCAGGTGCTCCTGCACGGGGTCCGGCAGGTCGCCGATCTGTGAATACGGCATCTCCATTTCCTCCGGGAAAGGGAGCCGGCATGCTGTTCCTGTTGCCATGAACATCCCGTGGACAACGGTCGCGCTAGTGTCCGGCCATGGCCACGAAGAAGAAGCCCGTGCAGGCCGGCCCACGCAGGCAGCCGGAGAACCCGCTGCCGAAGCAGCACCAGCCCAAGCCCGGACACGAGCACAAGCTCGATCCACAGCCGCGCTATCTTGCGCCGGACTACGTCGGCAGCGGCAAGCTGGAAGGCCTGGCCGCGCTCATCACCGGTGGCGACTCCGGCATTGGCCGTGCGGTGGCGGTGCTGTTCGCCCGCGAGGGCGCGGACGTGCTGGTCACCTACCTGAGCGAACATCGCGACGCGCGCGAGACCAGGGCGGCGGTCGAGAATGAGGGCCGCCGCTGCATCGCCGTCGCCGGCGACGTGCGCGATCCGCGGTTCTGCGAAAACGTGGTGAAGCGGACGGTGAAGGAATTCGGCCGCCTCGACGTGCTGGTCAACAACGCCGCCTTCCAGCAGCACCAGGAATCGCTCGAGGACATCGACGACGAGCAGTTGCAGCGGACCCTGCAGACCAACATTGCGGGCTACCTGCACATGGCCCGTGCCGCGCTGCCGCACATGGGCGAGGGCGCCAGCATCGTCAATACCAGTTCCGAGACGGCGCGGTTCGGCAGCAAGCACCTGCTCGACTACTCGGCGACCAAGGGCGCGATCGATGCATTCACCCGCTCGCTGGCGTCCAACCTGCTGGAGCGCGGGATCCGGGTGAACGCGGTGGCGCCGGGCCCTGTATGGACGCCGCTCAATCCGTCCGACCAGCCCGCCGACAAGGTCGCGGAGTTCGGCCAGGACAGCGACATGGGCCGGCCCGCGCAGCCGGAGGAACTGTCGCCCGCCTATGTCTTCCTGGCGTCGCCGGCGTGCGCGTCGTACATCAGCGGCGTGGTGCTGCCGGTCATGGGCGGCCCGCGCGGCTGATCCCCACGGGAAGCATCACCACGAGAACAATTTGTAGTAAGTGGCCGGCGCCTCGCCGTCCTCCGGATCGACCCGGCCATCGCCGTTGCGGTCGATCAGGTAGTAGGTCGGCCCGCGCACCGGGACCACCTTGAGCATCACCAGCTGGCCCTGCACGCGGTACTCGTGGATCACGTCGCCGTTGTCCTGGACGACGACGGCCTCGATCGAGTCCTCGGGCACGACCGGCGTGCCGTCCGCGGTCTGCGGCACGGGCAGGGCTTCACCGCTGCTGGCGCAGGCGCCCAGCAGGCCCGCCGCCAGGACGGCAAGGATCGCTTGCATCGAACGATTGCGCATGGCGCGGCTCCAGGTCGTGGGATGGGTCGATTATGCGCCGGCCGCGTAGAATCCATGTATGCCTGGCATCCCTCCCGCGACCCCGCCGCGCCTCGTCCTGATCGACGGCTCGTCCTACCTGTACCGCGCGTTCCATGCGCTGCCGCCGTTGTCCAATGCCGCGGGCGAACCGACCGGCGCGCTGTTCGGCGTGGTCAACATGCTGCGTGCCACGCTCAAGGAGCAGCCGGACTGCGCCGCCTTCGTGGTCGACGCGCCCGGCCGCACGTTCCGCGACGATCTATACCCGGAATACAAGGCGAACCGCCCGCCGATGCCCGACGAGCTGCGCGCGCAGGTGCAGCCGATGTGCGACATCGTCCAGGCGCTGGGCTTCCCGATCCTGCGCGTGCCGGGGGTCGAGGCCGACGACGTGATCGGCACCCTTGCAATGGAGGCCGCGCGCGAAGGTGCCACCGTCACCATTTCCACCGGCGACAAGGATTTCGCCCAGCTGGTCCAGGACTTCGAGGGCGGCGGCCGGATCGAACTGGTCAACACCATGAGCGGCAGCCGCCTGGACAGCGACGAGTCGGTGCTGGCCAAGTTCGGCGTGCGGCCGCGCCAGATCGTCGACCTGCTGGCGCTGATGGGCGACGCGGTCGACAACGTGCCAGGCATCGACAAGTGCGGGCCCAAGACCGCGGCCAAGTGGCTGTCCGAGTTTGAGGACCTGGATGGCGTGATGCTGGCCGCGCCGTCGATCAAGGGCAAGATCGGCGACAACCTGCGCGCCGGACTCGGGCGCCTGCCGCTCAATCGCGAGCTCGTCACCATCCGCACCGACGTCCCGCTCGGGCAGCCGGCGCGCGAGCTGCGCCTGCGCGAGCGCGATGCCGCGATCCTGCGCGAGTTGTACGCGCGCTACGGCTTCAACCAGGCGCTGCGCGAGCTGGAAGGCAATGCCGCACCGGAACCGGCGCCCGGCAAGGACGGGCTCCGCGCCACCGGCGCAGGCTATGCGCGGGGCGCGCCACCGCCAGCCACGGCAGCGGCTGCCATCGACCCGTCGCTGTCCGCTCCCGGCACGTACGAAACCGTGCTCACCCGCGAACAGCTCGACGCCTGGATCGCGAAACTGCAGGCGGCACCGGAATTCGCGTTCGATACCGAAACCGATTCGCTGGACGCGCTGTGCGCGCGCCTGGTCGGCCTGAGCCTGGCGGTGGAGCCGGGCAGCGCCGCCTATATCCCGGTCGGGCACGATTACCCGGGTGCGCCCGCGCAGTTGCCGCTGCAGGAAGTGCTGGACGCGCTGCGTCCGCTGTTCACCGACCCGGGCAAGCGCAAGATCGGACAGCACGGCAAGTACGACCTGCACGTTTTGCGCTGCCACGGCCTGCAGGTGGCCGGCTATGCCGACGACACGATGATGGAAAGCTTCGTGCTCAACGCCACCGCCAGCCGCCACGACATGGATTCGCTGGCCCAGCGTTACCTCGGCTACGAGACGATCAAGTACGCCGACGTCGCCGGCAAGGGCAGCAAGAAGATCACCTTCAACCAGGTCGCGCTCGACGACGCCACCCGTTACGCCGCCGAGGATGCCGACGTCACCTTGCGCCTGCACCGCGTGCTGTCGGCCCGGCTGGCGGCGGGACCGGCGCTGGAGAAGGTCTATCGCGAGATCGAGATCCCGCTGGTGCCGGTGCTGGAGCGGATCGAGGCCAACGGCGTGCTGGTCGACGCCGATGAGCTGCGCAGGCAGTCTGCCGACCTGGGCAAGCGCATGCTTGCCGCACAGCAAAAGGCCACCGAGCTGGCCGGGCGCACGTTCAACCTGGATTCCCCCAAGCAACTGGGCGCGCTGCTGTTCGACGAACTCAAGCTGCCGGCCAAGGTGAAGACGCCCGGCGGCGCGCCGTCGACGAACGAGGAAGCGCTGGAAGCGATTGCCGACCAGCATGAGCTGCCGCGGGTGATCCTCGAGTACCGCGGCCTGGCCAAGCTGCGCAGCACCTATACCGACAAGCTGCCGGAGATGCTCAATCCCGACGACGGCCGCGTGCATACCAGCTACCACCAGGCCGGCGCGGCGACCGGACGACTGGCGTCCAGCGATCCCAACCTGCAGAACATCCCGATCCGCACCGAGGACGGGCGCCGCATCCGCAAGGCCTTCATCGCGCCGCCGGGGCGCCGCATCGTCGCCTGCGACTATTCGCAGATCGAGCTGCGGATCATGGCCCACCTGTCGGGCGACCCGGCGCTGTTGCGCGCCTTCGGTTCGGGCGCCGACGTCCATCGCGCGACCGCCGCCGAGGTGTTCGGCAAAGCCATCGACGACGTTGACGGCAACGAGCGCCGCGCGGCCAAGGCGATCAACTTCGGCCTGATGTACGGCATGAGCGCGTTCGGACTGGCCAAGCAGCTTGACATCGCCCGCGGCGAGGCCCAGGACTACATCGCGCTGTACTTCAGCCGCTATCCGGGCGTTCGCGAGTTCATGGACAGTACCCGCGAGCAGGCGCGCGAGCGCGGCTACGTGGAGACGGTGTTCGGCCGTCGCCTGTACCTGGACAACATCCATGCGCGCAACCAGGGCCTGCGCGCCGGCGCCGAGCGGGCGGCGATCAACGCGCCGATGCAGGGCACCGCGGCGGACATCATCAAGCGCGCCATGGTCGACATCGATGCCTGGATGGCGCCGCACCGCGAACGGGCGCTGATGGTGCTGCAGGTCCACGACGAACTGGTGTTCGAGGTCGACGCCGGTTTCGTCGATACCCTGCTGGCGGAGGTGCCCCGGCGGATGGCCGCGGCGGCCGAACTGCGGGTCCCGCTGGTGGTGGATTCGGGGGTCGGGGTGGACTGGGACGAGGCCCATTGAGCCACCCGTCGGAACGGAATGAATAATTCCTGAACCCAACAGTTTTTTAACCCCGATCTTCACGAACCATCAATGCTCGGGATGGTCATATAGCTCGCGACGGATGCAAGGTCCGTCGCAGATCATCTCCCCTCCCCTGGAGTGATCCGGAACGGCTACCCCTCCCCAGGTGCCGTTCCCCGGCCCCACTAGCCCCCCCCTGGCTCGTGGGGCTTTTTTATGCGCCGCCGTTTTGGTCGGGAGAAGGTAAGACAGTTGGCGGCGCATAAAAAACCCAAAGTTCTGGCTGCGCGGGGCCGCGGCGAAATCGGGTGGTTCATGGGCCAGAACTTTGGGCCCCGGCTAGTGCTTACATCCCCCGCGCCTTCGGCGCGCCCCCCTTGGAAAGGGGGGCTTCCCTCGCTGCGACTTCATGAGGTGCCGACAGGGTGGGGTGCTTAGTGGTGGTCTCCGAAGCAAAGGCGGGAGCTGCCATGTCGGACTGGCTGGAGCTGAAGATTCCCTGGTGGGAGATCGTACTGCGGGCGTCGATCGTCTACTTCGTGCTGCTGGCACTGCTGCGGATATCGGGCAAGCGGACCGTCGGGCAGTTCACGCCGTTCGACCTGCTGGTACTGGTGCTGCTGGGCGACGCGGTGCAAG
Source organism: Pseudomonadota bacterium (assembly GCA_030852515.1). GTDB lineage: Bacteria > Pseudomonadota > Gammaproteobacteria > Xanthomonadales > Xanthomonadaceae > Cognatiluteimonas. Next base: position 7,287 of record JALYWW010000024.1, on the reverse strand, counting down.
GGTCGATGATTGCCGGCGACGAGTCGCTGCCTGGCGGGCTGATCCTGGTGGTGACGCTGCTCGGGTGGAACCGGCTGCTGGGATTCGTGACGGCGCGCAGCGAACCGGTCGCGACGATCGTCGAAGGCAAGGCCGATATCCTGGCCCGCAACGGCAGGGTGTTCCACGATGCGCTAAAGACCGCCGACCTGACCATGGAGGACCTGAAGGAAGCCATGCGCGAGCAGGATTGTCCTTCCATCGGTGAAATACGCCTCGCCGTCCTCGAACGCGACGGCAGGATCAGCGTGCTGAAGAAGGAGTAGCCAGCCAGTCGCGCGGCTGCAGGTAGCCGGCCAGTCGCGCTTCGTCGCTGCCGGCCTCCGGCGTGTAGCCGTATTCCCAGCGCACCCGCGGCGGCAGGCTCATCAGGATCGATTCGGCGCGGCCGCCAGACTGCAGGCCGAACAAGGTGCCGCGGTCGTAGACCAGGTTGAACTCGACGTAGCGGCCGCGGCGGTACAACTGGAACTCGCGCTCGCGCTCGCCGTATGGCGTGTCGCGCCGACGCTCGACGATTGGCAGGTAGGCGTCGAGGAAGCCGTCCCCGACGGCGCGCAGGTACGCGAAGTCATTGTCGAAATCGGTGTGCAGGTCATCGAAGAACAGTCCGCCGACGCCGCGGGTCTCGTTGCGGTGCCGGAGGAAAAAGTAGTCGTCGCACCACTGCTTGTGCGCGTCGTAGCGCTGCTGGCCATCGAACGGTTCGCACAGCACGCGTGCGGTGCGGTGCCAGTGCAGCACGTCCTCGTCGAACGGGTAGAACGGGGTCAGGTCGAAGCCGCCACCGAACCACCAGGCCACGGTCTGGCCATCGCGCATGGCGCGGAAATGGCGGACGTTGGCGTGGGTGGTCGGCAGGTAAGGGTTGCGCGGATGGAACACCAGCGACACGCCGCAGGCGCGCCAGGAGGCACCCGCCAGTTCCGGCCGCGCGACGCTGGCCGACGGCGGCAACTTCGTGCCAGACACGTCGGAGAAGCCGATCCCGGCCTGCTCGAACACCGCGCCATCGCGCAGGATCCGGGTGCGGCCGCCACCGCCTTCGGGACGGCTCCAGAGATCCTCGGCGAAGCGGGCGCCGCCGTCGGCGGCTTCGACCGCGCTGCAGATCCGGTCCTGCAGCCCGGTGAGCCAGTCACGGACGGTGTCGAAGCTGTCGTCGGAGGCGGGTCGGTCGATCATCGCGCCATTGTAGGCGGCGCGCTGCCGCCAGGCCGGCTCAGGCGGGAACCGGCTTGCCCGCGAGGATCAATGCCGCCAGCGCGGCTTCGCCGTCTTCCATCAGCTGCACCGGCGTGCGTTCGAAGCCGGTCAGCACCAGAGCCTCGGCCAGGCACCAGTCGCGATGCTCCGCGCTCAGGACGGCGGTGCCATTGGCGACGGCGCGCAACTGTTCCTGGCCGGGGATCCGCGGGTCCTGGGCCGGCGCGGGCGCACCCGCACTGGCGACCGCCGGTGCGATGGCGGGACTGCGGTGGGCGATGTCCAGTTCCACCCGCACCGCTGCCAGCTCCTGTTCGAGCTTCGCGCAAGTCGCTTGGCGCTGATGCAGCTGGGTGCGCAGGGCGTCGATCTCGTCGTCGGCGTGGTTGAGGACCTTTTCGCGCAGGCGTTCATGCACGCGCCTGGAAAGCAGCTCGTGGACGTCCGGGTGGGTGCCGCGCAGCTCGCGCGCCGCCGCCTGCCAGGCATAGGCGATCGGAAGCGCGTGCGGCCTGGCGACCGGCTCCTCCGAAGGAGGCGCCGGCTCGGACTCGCGGCCGATGCGGATGATCTCGTCATCCAGGACATCGGCCAGCGGGGTCGATTCAAAGCTGCGGTCCGAGCGGCGCAAGGCCGCCCGGCAGTCCAGCAACAGGTTGCGGATCGAGGTCATTGGGGTCCCCCTGCTAGCGACAACGCAGGGGGCTCCCCTAACCGGCCGCGTCCGGCCGCCTTATTTCAGGGTCGACTCGAACAACTCATGAATACGGCGGTACTCGTCGTACCAGGCGTCGGCGTGGCTGAACCCGTGGCGCTCCAGCGGGTAGGGCGCGACCCACCAGTCGTGCTTGCGCAGCTCGATCAGCTTCTGGGTCATCAGCACGCTGTCCTGGAAGAACACGTTGTCGTCGATCATGCCGTGGGCGATCAGCAGGTGGTCCTGCAGGCCGGCGGCGTACTCGATCGGCGAGGAGCGCCGGTAGGCCTCGGGGTCGATGTCCGGGGTGTTGAGGATGTTCGAGGTGTACTCGTGGTTGTACAGCGCCCAGTCGGCCACCGGGCGCAGCGCCGCGCCGGCCTTGAACACGCCCGGCTCGCGGAACAGCGCCATGAAGGTCATGAAGCCGCCGTAGCTGCCGCCGTAGATGCCGACATGGTCGCGATCCGCCTGGCGGTTGGCCACCGCCCAGTCGAGGCCGTCGAGGTAGTCCTCCAGCTCCGGATGGCCCATGTTGCGATAGATCGCGGTGCGCCAGTCGCGGCCGTAGCCTTCCGAACCGCGGTAGTCGATGTCGAGCACGATGTAGCCCTGCTGCACGAGCATGTTGTGGAACATCTGCTCGCGGAAGTATTCGGGCCAGTGCAGGTCCGCGTTCTGCAGGTAGCCGGCGCCGTGTACGAACATCACCATCGGGTACTTGCGACCCGGTTCCGGGTTCGCCGGGCCGTAGTACTTGCCCCACAGCGTGCCGGCGCCGTGCTTCGAGGGCACCTGCACCGATTCGGGCTGGATCCAGTCGACCGCCTTGAACGCGAGCGAACGCGTGTCCGTGAGCTGGCGCGCCTGGCCACCGCTGCTGGCGACCACCGACAGCTGTGGCGGCAGGAAGGCTGCGGAGTGGCGCACCAGCAGCTTGCTGCCGTCCGGCGACAGGGCAAAGCCCTCAACGCCGTCGAGCGCGGTGATCTCGCGCACCGCGCCGCCGCGTGCGTCGACCGCGCACACTTCGTAGTCGATCGGGCTGGCGTGGTTGCACACGAACAGGAAGCCGCCGTCGGCGCGAGGCAGCGGTTGCGACACTTCCCAGTTGCCGCTGGTCAGCGCGCGCGCCTTGCCGCCTTTCGCGTCCACCGCATACAGATGGGAATAGCCGGATTCCTCGGAGAGGTACCAGAGGGCGTTTCTCGTCGCGGCTTCCGCCGCTCCCACGAGCCAGCCGAAGTCGTTGAAGCCCCAGTTGATCCACGCCGGGTCGTGCAGGCGGTGGCGCGAGGCGAGCGTGCCGCTGGCCGTATCGACCGTCGCGATCCAGCGGTCCTTGTTGTCGATCGCGCGCAGCAGCACCGCGACGTCGCGTGAATCCGCGGTCCAGTGGATCGCCGGTCCGTCGCCGTCGGCATCGGTTTCCACCCGCAGCGCGCGGTTGCCCTCGAGCGGGTCCTTGCCGGCGGCCTTGCGCAGGTCGGCGAGCGGATCGATGGCGATTCCGGGCAGGGCGTCGAACGACAGTTCGCGCACGTCGCCGGTGCCGACCCCGACCAGCCACAGCTTGTGCGGTACCGGCGCATCGCGGCCGACCAGGGTGCGGGTGTCCTCGGCTTCCTGGTAACCGGACTCGGTGACGTAGCGCGGCATCCGTGTGCCCTTGCCCGGATCCGCGTCCTTCGCCTTCGTCACCACCAACAGCCAGCGGCCGTCCGGCGACATCACGGTTTCCTCGATCGCCACGTCCTTGCCCAGGTAGGCCGGCGCCGGCGCGCGGGTCGGGTCCGCGGCCTGCCAGGCTTCGCGCTGTTCGCGCGCGGCCTCGCGGCGGGCGCGGTCGTCGCGCAGCGTGTCGATCAGGCGCAGCTGGCGTTCGCGCAGTTCATCGGCCTCCGGCGGCGTGCCGGGCGCGTCCTCGGCCACGGCACTGGCGGCCTGGACCATGCCGCCGCGCGCGGTCCAGCGGAACCAGTCGTTGCCGACCCGCCACGACAGCGCGCCATCGCTGCCCCATTGCGGCAGCGCTTCATCGGCGTTGCTGCGGGTGAGCTGGTCGAGCGCGCCGCTGCGCAGGTCGCGCACGAACACGTCGCCATTGCGGATGTAGGCCATGCGCGTGCGCTGCGGGTCGTAGACGGGCGACGAGGCATCCAGGCCGGCGCGCTCAACGTCCTCCACCTGCGCGGGTGGCGCGCTGCCGTCGACGGCGACCTGCCAGGCGTCGCGGATCGATGCGCCTTCGCGCTTGAGTTCGTACTGCGCCAGGCGGCCGTCCCAGCGCCACCAGAAGTCTTCCACCGGCGGCCCGATCCAGTCGGGATCGGCCATGACCTGGGCCAGCGTCAGCGGCGGTTGCTGCGCAGCCACCGGCGCGGAGGCCAGGAGCGAAGGCCCCAGCAGGGACAGGACGAGCACATGCAGGACGCTGCGGCGCATTGGCATATTCCGATGAGGATCCGGCGCAGGGTAGCGTGGACGCCGGATCAAGGCATCGGCCACAAGTTGGGCGCACAATACGCATGGCGGCACTGCCCCCGCGTGCCGCGGGAGAGGCGTCTTGGATGAGTTGCTGTCGTCGCCGCTGTTCCTGTCCCGGGTCCAGTTCGCTTTCGTCATCAGTTTCCACATCCTGTTCCCGGCCTTCACCATCGGCCTGGCGCACTGGCTGGCCTTCGTCGAATGGCGCTGGCTGCGCACCCGCGACGACCTCTGGCGCGACGTCTATTTCTTCTGGCTGAAGATCTTCGCCGTGTCCTTCGGCATGGGCGTGGTCTCGGGCATCGTCATGAGCTTCCAGTTCGGCACCAACTGGGCGGTGCTGAGCGAGCGCGCCGGCAGCATCCTCGGGCCGCTGCTCAGCTACGAGGTGCTGACGGCGTTCTTCCTCGAGGCGACGTTCCTCGGGGTGATGCTGTTCGGCTGGAAGCGGGTGTCCGACCGGATCCATTTCTTCGCCACCTGCATGGTCGCGCTGGGTACGCTGATCTCGACCTTCTGGATCATCTCGGCCAACAGCTGGATGCAGACGCCGCAGGGCTACGTCATCGATGCCGCTGGTTACTTCCAGCCCGCGGACTGGTGGGCGATCGTGTTCAATCCCTCGTTCCCGTACCGGCTGGCGCACATGGTGCTGGCGGCGTTCATCACCACCTGCTTCGTGATCGGCGGGGTCAGCGCCTGGTACCTGCGCCGCGGCGTGCATCGCGAGGCGGCGGTGCGCACGCTGAAGCATGCAGTGGTGTTCGCGGCGATCGCGGTGCCACTGCAGATCCTCGCCGGCGACCTGCACGGCCTCAACGTCGGCGAGCACCAGCCGGTCAAGCTGGCGGCGATCGAGGCGCACTGGCACGACGAAGCGCCGGGGCAGGGCACGCCGCTGGTGCTGTTCGCCTGGCCGGACGAGCAGGCCGAGCGCAACGACTACGAGATAGCGATTCCTAGGTTGGGCGGGATTATCCTGAAGCACGAGTGGGACGGCCGCATCCAGCCGCTGACCGCGGTGCCGCGCAGCGATCGGCCGCCGGTGGCACCGGTGTTCTTCGCGTTCCGGATCATGGTCGGGCTAGGCATCCTGATGCTGCTGCTGACGCTGGCATCGCTATGGGCGTGGCGCCGCGGCACGCTGGAGCGTTCGCGCTGGCTGCTGGACGGCTGGCGCTGGATGAGCGTGTCGGGCTTCATCGCCCTGCTCGCCGGCTGGTACGTGGTCGAGATCGGGCGCCAGCCATACGTGATCTATGGCCTGCTGCGCACCAGCGAGGCGGTCAGTCCGAACATCGTTGCGGCCGCGGTGATGACCTCGCTGATCGTCTACGCCTGCGCGTATGCGGTGATCTTCGGTGCAGGCATGTGGTACATCCGCAAGCTGATGCTGGTGGGTCCGGTGAGGCAGCCGCCCAAGGACACCCAGGGCGGGGAGAAGACGCCGGCCCGGCCGATGTCGCTGCCCGACGAAACCGTCGATGGCGGACCGGGGGCGATGCCATGAATCCCGACCTGACGAGCCTGGAATACCTGCTGCCGGTGCTGTGGTTCGGGGTGATCGGCTTCGGCGTGCTGATGTACGTAGTGCTGGACGGCTTCGTGCTGGGGCTGGGCATCCTTGCGCCGTTCGCCCGGGACAGCGCGCAGCTCGACCACATGATGAATACCGCGGCGCCGATCTGGGACGGCAACGAAACCTGGCTGGTGCTCGGTGGCGCCGGCCTGCTGGCCGCGTTCCCGAAAGCCTATGCGCTGGTGTTGTCGACGCTGTATCTGCCGGTGCTGATGATGCTGATCGCGCTGATCTTCCGCGGCGTGGCCTTCGAGTTCCGGTTCAAGGCCACCCGGGCGCGGCCGTTCTGGGGCGCTGCGTTCTCGCTCGGTTCGATGGTGGCGGCGTTCGCGCAGGGCGTGATCCTGGGTGCGATCGTCGAAGGCATTCCACTGGTCGACGGCAGCGGCCCGGCCGGGAGCTTCACCTGGTTCAGCCCGTTCTCGATGCTCACCGGGATCGCGGTGATGTTCGGCTACGCGCTGCTCGGTGCGTCGTGGTTGGTGCTGAAGACCGCCGGGCCGTTGCAGCGTGTCGCGCGCGGCCTGACCCGGCCGCTGGTGCTGGTGGTGGTGGCCTTCATGGGGCTGGTCAGCACCTGGCTGCCGTTCCTGGAGTCGCGGGTGATGGCGCGCTGGTTCGAAGGCGGCAATTTCTGGTGGCTGGCGCCGGTACCGCTGCTGGCGCTGGCCAACGCCGTCGCGCTGTGGCGCACGGCCATGGACGAAGGGCGCGACGCGCGCCCGTTCATCCTGGCCATGAGCTTCTTCGTGCTCGGCTTCGTCGGCCTGGTGCTGGGCATCTGGCCGAACATCGTGCCGCCGGACCTGGGAATCCACGAGGCCGCATCGTCCACGTCCTCGCAGTTGTTCCTCGGCGTCGGCCTGTTGTTCCTGCTGCCGGCGATCCTCGGCTACACGGTGTGGTCGTATCGCGTGTTCAGGGGCAAGGTCGAGGCCGGTGACGGATACCACTGAGCAGTGCACAATTCGTCGCGATGCAAGCCCATGTCTACAAGAGCCTGAAAAAGGCCGATACCTACGTCTACCTGGCGGCGCGAGACGACTTCATGCGCCTGCCCGAACCCCTGCGCACGCAGCTGGGCAAGCTCGAGTTCGTGCTCGAGGTCGCGCTGGCGCCGGAACGCAAGCTGGCCCGCGAGGACACAGCGGTGGTGCGCGAGAACCTGACCCTGCGGGGCTTCCACCTGCAGTTCCCGCCGGCGACCGAAATCGACCCGATGTCGGAAGACTGGGGCACCGATGCATGAGTTGAAGACGCAGCGGCGCAAGGTTCCGGC
>JALYWW010000076.1 GCA_030852515.1 Pseudomonadota bacterium | reverse complement strand
GGCCGATCTTGGCGCCGGGGAAGAACGACAGCGAGATGTCCTTGATGATCTGGCGCTTCGGCGGGACCGTCTTGGACACGCCGTTCATGGTGTAGATGTACTGCGACATGGGGGCTCCGGATGTGGCGCTGCCGCCCGGGGCGGCTGGCGCGCAGGCGGCGTGGGGACTGGGTCTGCCCAGTGGAATCGCCCAATTATAGCGGCCGCCGGCGCTACAATCGCTTAATTCCCCCGGCTGGAGTGAGCGATGTTCCCCCGCGACGCCCGCATCGAAGGTTATGACCCCGAACTTGCCCAGGCCATCGCCGACGAGCGCCGCCGCCAGGAGGACCATGTCGAGCTGATCGCCAGCGAGAACTACGCCAGCCCGCGGGTGATGGAGGCCCAGGGCAGCGTGCTGACCAACAAGTACGCGGAAGGCTATCCGGGCAAGCGCTACTACGGCGGCTGCGAGTACGTGGACGTGGCCGAGCGCCTGGCCATCGACCGGGTCAAGGAACTGTTTGGCGCCGGCTCCAATGAGGAGATGTACGCGAACGTGCAGCCGCATTCCGGCTCGCAGGCCAACCAGGCCGTTTACCTGGCCCTGCTGCAGCCGGGCGACACCATCCTGGGCATGTCCCTGGCCCATGGCGGCCACCTGACCCACGGGGCCAAGGTCAACATCAGCGGGAAGCTCTTCAACGCCGTGCAGTACGGCGTGAACAACCAGGGCCTGATCGACTACGACGAAGTCGAGCGCCTCGCCGTCGAGCACAAGCCGAAGATGGTCGTGGCCGGCTTCAGCGCCTACTCGCAGGTGATCGACTGGGCGCGCTTCCGCGCCATCGCCGACAAGGTCGGTGCCTGGCTGTTCGTGGACATGGCGCATGTCGCCGGGCTGGTCGCCGCCGGCGCCTATCCGAACCCGGTGCCGCACGCGCACATCGTCACGTCCACCACCCACAAGACGTTGCGTGGGCCGCGCGGCGGCATCATCGTTGCCAGCCGCGCCGCCATGGGCGATAAGGCCGAGGACATCGAGAAGAAGCTGCAGTCGATCGTGTTCCCCGGCATCCAGGGCGGACCGCTGATGCACGTGATCGCGGCCAAGGCCGTCGCGTTCAAGGAAGCGCTGGAGCCCGGGTTCAAGACATACCAGCAGCAGGTGGTGAAGAACGCGCAAGCAATGGCGAAGACGATCATCTCGCGCGGCTACAAGATCGTCTCCGGCGGGACCGAAAACCATTTGATGCTGGTCGACATGATCGGCAAGAACATCACCGGCAAGGACGCGGAAGCTGCACTCGGCAAAGCCCACATCACCGTCAACAAGAACGCCGTGCCCAACGATCCGCAGAAGCCCTTCGTCACGTCCGGGCTGCGCATCGGCACGCCCGCGGTGACGACGCGGGGCTACAAGGAAGCCGATTGCGTGGCGTTGGCCAACTGGTTGTGCGACGTCCTGGACAATCCGAACGACGGCAACGTCATTGCGGGCGTGCGCGAGAACGTGACCAGGCAATGCGCGCAGTTCCCGGTGTATGGCTGACGCCGTGCGCACCGCCGTCGCCTTCGTCCTGGCGTTCGCCAGTGCATCCGGCGTCGCCGCGCAGGAGCTGTCGTCGCAGCGCGATTACACGGACAACGCCCAGCGCGACCTTCCGATCGCCTGCATGCCGGGCGACATCGAGGGCCATCCCGGCAAGACCCTCGGCGACGTGTTCGGCAGCGACTGGCCGGCACAGCCCGAGGCATCGTCCCCGGAAGCGAGGTCGAAGCCTTGGCTGGTGGAGTTGGGGCCGTTGCGCTGGCCACGCGGGATGGACTACCAGGATGCGGTCGTGATCATGGCCGTGCTGGTCGCCGCGGACGGGACGCCACTGCGCGCCGAGCCCTTGTGCTCCACGCGCATGGGACTGACCACCTCCGTCCGGCGCGCGCTGATGAACGGCACTTTCGTGCCCGCCATGATCGACGGCAAGCCCGTGACCAGTGTCGTGGCCATCGCGCAGGTCTTCAACGCCAGCGATCAGCCCGAACCTGTGAAGCGTCGCCGCCGCTGATGCACTGTCCCTTCTGCCAGCATTCCGACACCCGCGTCATCGATTCGCGCGTCAGCGAAGACGGCGCGACGATTCGCCGGCGCCGCGAGTGCGAGGCCTGCGGCGAGCGCTTCAGCACGCTGGAGACGGTGGAGCTGAAGTTGCCGGTGATCATCAAGAGTGACGGGCGCCGCGACCAGTTCGATGCGCGCAAGTTGCGCCAGGGTTTCGATCGGGCGCTGCAGAAACGGCCGGTATCGGAAGAGCAGATCGAGGCCGCGGTGCGCGCGGTGGTGCACCAGCTGCGCATGACCACCGAGCGCGAGATCGCGTCGCGCCGGGTCGGCGAGTTCGTGATGGCGGAGCTGCGCAAGCTCGACCATGTCGGTTACGTGCGCTTCGCCTCGGTTTACCGGGCGTTCGAGGACGTGGCCGATTTCCGCGAGGAACTCGACCGGCTCGAGCACGATTTGCCTGGCGAAGGCCAGCTGCCCCTGCTTGGCGCCGAGATCGTCCCCATCGACCGCCACGCCGACAAGAAGAAGCGATGACTTTCACTGCCCTCGACCACGCAATGATGGCGCGCGCATTGCGCCTGGCCGAACGCGGTACCTACACCACCAAGCCCAACCCGATGGTCGGGTGCGTGATCGTCCGCGACGGCGAGGTCGCGGGTGAAGGCTGGCACGAGCGCGCCGGCGGTCCGCATGCCGAGGTGTACGCGCTGGAGGGCGCGCGCGAGCGGGCGAAAGGCGCGACCGCCTATGTCACCCTGGAGCCGTGTTCGCACACGGGCAATACCGGCCCCTGCGCCGAAGCGTTGGTTGCGGCGGGAGTGGCGCGCGTGGTCGGGGCGATGCGGGATCCGAACCCCAAGGTCAATGGTGGCGGTTTCGAGCGCCTGCGCGCTGCCGGGATCCAAGTCGAATCCGGCCTGATGGAAGCGCAGGCGCGCCTGCTCAATCGAGGCTTCCTGTCGAGGATCGAACGCGGCCGGCCCTGGGTCCGGGTGAAACTGGCGACCAGCCTCGACGGCCGCAGTGCACTGGCATCGGGTGACTCGAAGTGGATCAGCGGCGAACCCGCGCGCGCCGACGTGCATCGCTGGCGCGCGCGTGCCGGCGCGTTGCTGACCGGTGCCGGCACGGTGCTGGTGGACGACCCGCACCTGACCGTGCGCCTGGACAAGGACCAGGCCGGCAAGGACATTCCGTTCGTGGCGCCGTTGCGGGTGGTGCTGGATCCGGGCCTGGCGACGGTTGCGCGCGGCCATATCCGCGAGGGCGCCGCGCCGACCTTGTACCTGCACGCCCCCGACGCGCGCATGCCGCGCGGCATCGACGCGCAGCATGCGCACGTGCCGGTCAAGGGTGGCCGCTTCGACCTCGACGCGGTGCTTGCGTTGCTGGCGACCCGCGGCATCAACGAGGTCCAGGTCGAGGCGGGCGCGACCCTGGCGGGTGCCTTCCTGGGTGCCGGCCTGGTGGACGAACTGCTGCTTTATGTCGCGCCAGTGTTGCTGGGCGAGTCGGCGCGGCCGTTGTTCGATGGCCTGCAGATCGACGCGATGGCGCAGCGGATGAAGATGCAGATCATCGAGACCCGGCGCATCGGCGAGGACGTGCGCGTGCTGTTGCGGCCCGACGCGGCCGGCAGGGCCGCCTGATGTTCACCGGGCTGGTCCAAGGCGTTGGCCGCCTGGCCGCGCGCGATGCACGCGGCGGCGACGCGCGCCTGCGCATCGCCATCGGCAGCCTGCCGCTGGCCGACGCGGCAATCGGCGAAAGCATCGCGGTCAATGGCGTGTGCCTGACGGTGGTCGCGTTCGACGGCACTGCCTTCGAAGCCGACGCCTCCAACGAGACCCTGGCGCTGACCACGCTGGGTTCGCTGCCGGTGGACGCGCCGTTGAACTTGGAGCGCGCCTTGCGCGCCAGCGACCGCCTCGGCGGCCACCTGGTCAGCGGCCACGTCGATGGCGTCGGCAAGGTGCGGTCGATCGAGCCCGATGCGCGCGCCCAGCGCTGGTCGTTCACGGCGCCGGCGCCGTTGCTGCGCTACATCGCGAAGAAGGGTTCCATCTGCATCGACGGCACCAGCCTGACCGTGAACGAAGTCGACGACCAGGGTTTCGAAGTGGCGCTGGTGCCGCATACGGTCGCCCATACCGCATTCAAGGCCACCCGCGCCGGCGATCCGGTCAACATCGAAGTGGACCAGGTGGCGCGCTATGTCGAGCGCCTGGTTTCAACAATGGTGCCGCCGGCACGGAGCAATGACGCATGAGTTTCGCCCCCATCCACGAGCTGCTCGAGGAAATCCGCGCCGGGCGCATGGTGGTGATCGTCGACGACGAAGACCGCGAGAACGAGGGCGACCTGATCATGGCCGCGGAAATGGTGCGGCCGCAGGACATCAATTTCATGGTCACCCACGCGCGCGGGCTGGTGTGCCTGTCGCTGACCCGCGAGCGCTGCCAACAGCTCGGCCTGCCGCCGATGGTGCGCGACAACACCTCGCCGCACGGCACCAACTTCACGGTCAGCATCGAGGCGGCCGAGGGCGTGACCACCGGCATCAGCGCCTACGATCGTGCGCATACCGTGCGCACTGCCGTGCGTCCCGATGCGTCCAGCGCCGACCTGTCGCAGCCGGGCCACATCTTCCCGCTGCAGGCGCAGCCCGGCGGCGTGCTCAGTCGCGCCGGCCATACCGAGGCGGCCAGCGACCTCGCGCTGCTCGCCGGCATGGAGCCGGCCGGCGTACTGGTGGAGATCCTCAATCCCGACGGCTCGATGGCGCGCCGACCCGAGCTTGAAGTCTTCGCCCGCGAGCACGGCCTCAAGATCGGTTCGATCGAGGACCTGATCCGGCACCGGCTCGAGAACGAACACACCGTCGAACGCGTCGACGAGCGCGAGATCGACACCGAACACGGCACGTTCCGCCTGCTGACGTATCGGGACCGCTCCAGCCATTCGTTGCATTACGCACTGCTGCGCGGCGAGCCTGATCCGGCCATGCCGACCCTGGTCCGCGTGCATGTGCTCAACCCGCTGTCCGATGCGCTGCACTGGCGCCGCGCCGACTTCGGCCCGGCGATCGGCGACGTGCTGGCCGCGATCGCGGCCGAGGGTCGTGGCGCCCTGGTCCTGCTCGGCGAAGCGCACCGCAGCGCGGCCGAGCAGGGCGAGACCCTGCTGGCCCGGATCCGCCAGGCGCACGATGCACCGCCGGGCCAGCCCATCCGCGGTGGCGCCCTGGCCGAATGGCGCCGCAACGGCGCCGGCAGCCAGATCCTCGCCGACCTCGGCCTGGGCAAGCTGCGCGTCCTCGGCACGCCGCGACGCCAGGTCGGCCTGGCCGGTTACGGCCTCGAGGTCGTCGAATACCTGTCCCTGTAGACTTGTCGGCCCCCCAAGGTCATTCCCCGAGCCATGGCCCACTACGAAGGCGACCTGCGCGCCGTTGAAGGCGCCCGTTTCGCCATCCTCGCCAGCCGCTGGAACCCGCGCATCACCGATGCGCTGGTCGCCGGCGCGCGCAAAGCCTTCGCCGACAACGGCGTGGCCGCGGATGCGGTGGACGTGGTCCGCGTGCCCGGTGCGTGGGAATTGCCGGTCGCCGCGGCGCAGCTGGCGAAGGCCGGGAAGCATGCCGCACTGGTCGCGCTGGGCTGCGTGGTGCGCGGCGACACCCGCCACTACGAGCAGGTCGCCGACGGCTGTTCCGAGGGCCTGATGCGGGTCGCGCTCGACTACCGGCTGCCGGTGTGCAACGGCGTGCTCGCGGTCGAGGACCACGCCGACGCCGAGAAACGCGCCGGCGGCAGCCATGGCAACAAGGGCGAGGAAGCGGCGCAGGTCGCGATCGAGATGGCGCAACTGCTGGAGCAACTGGCATGACCACCGGCAACACCAGACCCCCGCGACGCAAGGATGGCATCGACCCGGTGGCGCGCTCGCGCGCGCGCAGGCGCGCGCTGCAGGCGATCTACGCCTGGCAGGTGTCGGGTGGCAACGCGCAGCAGGTCATCGCCCAGTTCGCCCACGAGCAGGCGCATGAAGTCGCCGACCTGGAGTATTTCGAGGACCTGGTGCGTGGCGTGATCAAGCATGTCGCCGACCTCGACGCGAAGCTGACCGCCCACCTCGACCGCGAGGTCGAGCAGGTCGACCAGATCGAGCGCGCCGCGTTGCGGATCGCGGCCTACGAGCTGCTGCAGCGCCCGGACGTGCCGTACCGGGTGGTGATCAACGAGGCCATCGACATCACCAAGCGTTTCGGTTCCGAGCACGGGCACACCTACGTCAATGGCGTGCTCGACCATGCCGCCACCGAGTGGCGCGCTGCCGAATGGAATTCGCGCTGATCGAGCGCATTCGCCGGCGCGCAGGCGCGCGCTGCGACGTGGTGCTGGGCATCGGCGACGACGCGGCCTTGCTGCGGGTCCCCACGGGAAAGCTGCTGGCGGTGGCGACCGACACCCTCAACGCCGACATCCATTTCCCCGGCGATACCGCAGCAGCCGACATCGGCTGGAAATCGCTGGCGGTGAATCTTTCCGACCTGGCGGCGATGGGCGCGCAGCCGGCATGGGCGACGCTCTCGCTGTCCCTGCCGCACGCGGACGAGGCCTGGCTCGACGGCTTCCTGGATGGCTTCCTGGACCTGGCCGCGCAACACGACGTCGCCCTGGTCGGCGGCGACACGACCCGCGGCCCGCTGTCGGTATGCGTCACCGTGCACGGCTTCGTCGATGGCGCCGCGGCACTGCGGCGCGATGGCGCGCGCGAGGGCGACGACGTCTGGGCCAGCGGCACGCTCGGTGATGCCGCCGCTGCGCTGGTGCAATGGCGTGCGGGCGGCGGCAGCGACCGCGAGCTGCGCGCGCGCCTGGATCGACCCGCACCGCGGGTGGCGTTGGGCTGCGCATTGGCGGGTGTCGCGCATGCGGCGATCGACCTGTCCGATGGCCTGCTCGCGGACCTGGGGCACGTTTGCGCGGCCAGTGGCGTCGGCGCGGAGGTCGACCTGGCGACGCTGCCGGCGTCGCCGATGCTGCGTGAGCGTTTCGACGAAGCCGCGCGCGCGACGTTGCAGTCGACCGGTGGCGACGACTACGAATTGTGCTTCACCGCGCCAGCCGCACGCCGCGATGCGGTCGCGGCGCTTGCGCGCGATCTCGGTATCGAGGTGACGCGCGTCGGCCGCATCGTGGCGGGCGCAGGCGTGCGCGCATCGTCGGGCGATGGGCGCGCGTGGGAACCTGGCCGGACGGGGTACACGCACTTCGGATAGGGATCGCGGCTTGCGCCGCTCCTACGGGGGCAGCAGCTTGCCCGGGTTGAGGATGGCGTCGGGATCGAATGCCGCCTTCACTTGCCGCATCAGCGCCAGCGTCGGCGCGTCGATGGCCTGCTGCATGAAGTCGCGCTTGGCCATGCCGATGCCGTGCTCACCCGACAGGGTTCCGCCGAGGCCGAGCGCGAGCGCGAACACCCCGGACAGTGCCGTGGTCGCCGCAGCGGACTGTTGCGGCGAACCCGGGTCGTAGAGGATGTTGACGTGCAGGTTGCCGTTGCCCGCATGGCCGAAGGTGACGATCGCCAGGCCCGACGCGCGTGCCAGCGACTGCACGCCGGCCACCAGTTCCGGGATGCGCGATACCGGCACCACCACGTCCTCGTTGATCTTGCCCGGTGCCAGCGTGCGCAGGGCAGGGGACAGCGCCTTGCGCGCGGCCCACAGGCGCGCCTGCGCCGCCTCGTCGGCGGCGTCGTCCAGTGCCAGCAGGCCGTGGCCGCCGGCCGCGGCCTTCAGTGCGTCGATGGCCGCAGGCAGGGTCGCGTCGTCGCCATCGGCTTCGATCATCAGCAATGCACCGGCGTCGGCCGGCAGGTCGCTGGCGCCGGTGCCGGCACGCATGTGTTCGCGCGCCAGGCGCACGCAGTCGCCGTCCATGAACTCCAGCATCGACGGCGTGACCGGTTGCGCCATCAGCCGCGCGACCGCGGCGGCGGCGCCGGCGACATCGCGATACAGCGCGCGCACCGAGCGCCGTTGCCGCGGCAACGGCGCGAGTTTCAAGGTCGCCTCGACGATCAGGGCCAGCGTGCCCTCGCTGCCGACCAGCAGGCGCTGCAGGTCGTAACCGGTCGCGCCCTTGGTGGTGGCGCTGCCGCAGTGGACCAGTTCGCCGGCGCCGGTGATCGCGGTCAGCGCGAGGACGTTGTCGCGCGAGGCGCCGTATTTCACCGCGCGCGGGCCACCCGCGTTGCAGGCGAGGTTGCCGCCGATGGTGGAGAAGGCCGCGCTGGTCGGATCCGGCGGCCAGAACAGGCCGTGCGTCGCCAGGACGCGCTGCAGGTCGCCGTTGAGCACGCCCGGCTCGACCACCGCGCAGCGATCGCCTGGACGAATGTCGATGATCCGGTCCATGCGTTCGAAAGAAACCACCACGCCGCCATCGACCGGCACGCTCGCGCCGGTGGTGTTGGTGCCGCGGCCGCGCGCGACCAGGGGCACGCCGTGTTCGCGGCAGGCACGGACCAGCGCCAGCACCTGCGCGCGCGTCGCCGGCAACGCCACCGCGTCGGGCAGCGCCAGCTTGCGCGAGTTGTCGTAGCCGTAGGTCAGGCGCTCGGCTTCGTCGCGCAGCCAGCCCGCGCCGAGCAGGGCGGCCATCGCGTCGTGCATGGACTGCGGGACGGTTGCCATGCCTGCATCCTAGTCGTCGGCGCGGAAGGCGTCGCGGATCCAGTGCAGGCGCGGCGCAGCGGGGTCGCCGCTGGCCTCGATCACGTCGAAGCGGCAGTTGGGTTCCACTGCCCGCTGGGTCCTGGCGAGGGGGCCCTTGAGCAGCGGACTCTTGAGCAAGAACAGCTGCGCGGCCCGCAACAGCTTGCGGCGCTTGCCATGGTCGACGGACGCGGCCCCACCGCCGAAGTCGTCGCCGGCGCGATAGCGGACTTCCACGAACACCACCACGTCGCCATCGCGATCGCGGTCGAGCATCACCAGGTCGAGCTCGCCCACACGGTAATTGACGTTGCCGGCGAGCGCGCGCAGGCCGGCATCGATCAGGTGCTGGCGCGCGGCCGCTTCCACCTGCGCGCCGCGGGCGCGCCGGTCGAGTCCATCAGCCGCCGGCATCACGTGGCAGCGGAGCAGGGGGCGGGGCATTGCCGATCGGAATCGCGATGCTGCCGTTCCAGCTCGACCATGCCGGCGTGCGTACCACGTTGCCTTCGGCATCCAGGCGCAGGGTGCCGGTGGCGCCGGAGATGCTGGCGCTGGTGTCCATGGCCAGGCGCTCGAGGAATGCGGTCAGCAGCCAGGCGTCGTAGCCGAAGGCGAACAGGCGCTGGGCACCGCCGCGCGCAGTCGCCAGCAGCGATCCCGCGGTTGCCGAGGAAGGCAGGCCGGCGACGTACTGCACGCTCCAGGCGTCGCTCGGGAAGGCGATGCCATCGAGTGCATGGTCGGCCGTGTCCGCCCGGCGCGCACCGGCCAGCGCCGACGTGGCGACGCGCAGCTTGCCGCCGAGGCCCACTTCCGCGAGCTGGCTGGCGACCGCGCCGACCTGTGCCGGACGCAAGGCCATGAACACCGCATCGATGCCGCCGTCGGTGGTCGCGGCCGTATTCAACGCCGAGCCCATGGCGCCCGGGATCGCGTTGACGACCAGGTCGATGACGACAGTGCCACCAAGCGCTTCCAGCCGGGTGCGGAACGCGGCCGCCGCGCGACGCATGCTGTCGTCGCCGTCGGCGAGCACCAGGACGCGGCGGGCGCCGCGCGAAACGACATACTCCGCGGCTGCAACCCCGTCGTCTTCCGGCGCGAGCGAGAAGCTGAGGTTGCCGGGCGGCGGGGGCACGTTGCCGCGGTTGAGCGCGAGCACCGGTACCGGCAGCGACGCGCGCGCGAACAGCGCACCGACCTCGTCGCGCCCCAGCGGGCCGATCACGAAGTCGGCACCATCGGCGATCGCCTGCTCGTAGGCCGCGTCGACGCCGGCGGTGGTGTCGTTGAAGCTGATTTCGGGGCGCCGGCGTTGCTCGGCGTAGTAGCCGGCGAGCAGGCCGTCGCGTACCGGCAGCGCAGCCCGGGACAGGTCGCCGGACAAGGGCAGCAGCACGGCGAGTTTCAGTGGCGGGCGATAACCGTCCGACTCCGCCGGCGGTCGCCGGGCGGCAAGCGCGGCGAGGTTTCCGGCCAGTGCGCTGCTGCCCGTGCCGGGCGCGGCAGCGTCGGGTCGGGGCGACGGACGCACCACCGTGGTGGTGCAGCCGGCCACGAGGCCAGCGGCAAGCAGGGCCAGCACCAGTGGCATGACCTTGTGCAGCGTGGTCTTGTTCGGCATTGCGGCGGTCGCTCCCAGTCGTTCGCACGGAACCGGTT
>JALYWW010000075.1 GCA_030852515.1 Pseudomonadota bacterium | reverse complement strand
GCGCGCGTTCGCGCGCCACCTGCGGCGTGGCGTTGCGCATCAGCACCATGAATTCATCGGCGCCCAGGTGCGCCAGCAGGTCGTCCTTGTCGACGGTCGCCGCCAGTGCGCGCGCGACCGCGACGATCACCGCGTCGCCGGCGCGATGGCCGGCGGTATCGTTGACCAGCTTGAGGTTGTCCAGGTCCAGGTAGGCCAGCGCCAGCGGCGGTCCCGTTGGTTCCTCCAGCAGTTCCTGCGCCGCGCGCTCGAACGCCGCGCGGTT
This sequence comes from Pseudomonadota bacterium, assembly GCA_030852515.1. Lineage (GTDB taxonomy): Bacteria > Pseudomonadota > Gammaproteobacteria > Xanthomonadales > Xanthomonadaceae > Cognatiluteimonas. The sequence goes on along the minus strand of JALYWW010000075.1, from coordinate 10,287 downwards.
CGGCAGGCCGCTGAGCGCATCGGTAGTGGCACGGCGCTCGAGCCGGCGATTGAGCCAGCGATGTTCGTCGATCGACAGCGCCAGCCCCTGCGGCAGCATCGCAAGCAGGCACAGGTAGCCGATCAGGATGGCGGTCTCCGGCACGCTGCCCGGCTGCGGAAAGCCCGAGACCGCCTGCGACGCCAGCGCCGCGACGAAGGCGACGGTAAGCAATGCCGACATCGCCGTCCGTAGTGGCGTGAAACTCACTGCGCTCCACACCATCACCGCCAGCGGCAGGGCGGTGAGCCCGAGCGCGAACTGGTGGCTGGCATCCATGCCCCAAGCCATCACCAGGAAGCTCGCCACCAGGGCGAGATTCCACAGGGTGCGCTCGCCCAGCAGCCGGGCAGGATCGGAGCGGAGCATCCCCCGTTGCCAGCGCGCGGAGGCGATCATCAAGGCGGGCGCGACGCTGGCGATGCCGAGGAAATCGCCCAGCGCCCACAGCACCTGCGCGCCGGGCATGCCGTCTGGCGCCATGCCGTTGAGCCACAACGTGTAACCGCCGAGCGCGCCGCCGACGGCGGAAGTGACCAGGCCGGCGAACATCATCCATACCGCATAGCGCACCGTGCCCGGCCGCAGCGCCGTGTCGCGCCGGGCCAGCCAGCCGCCGACCGACAACGCAATGACATTCGATGCCGCGCTCATCGCCAGGAACGCCGGCGTGTTGGGTGACCACAACGCCTGCAGCGCGAACGCAACCGGGATCAGCAACGCCCAGCGCAACCCGCCCATGACCACGACGGCGAAGGCCAGGCCGGACGCCGGCCAGTAGAGGGCGAGATGGGATGGGCCGGTGAAGTGGTCCCCGTAGAGGCTGGCCACTGCGTAGGCCACGGCGAAGCCGGCGGCGAGCGACACGTTGCGAGCGTGCCTGCGCACCTGCTGCATCGACCCCTGGTCGAACGACTCTGGCATGGCCGGGAGCCCCCTTCCCTGGACCCATCCTAGCGCGTTCAGCACTCGATGACGTTGACCGCCAGGCCCCCGCGCGAGGTTTCCTTGTACTTGTCCTGCATGTCGCGGCCGGTGTCGCGCATGGTCTTGATGACCTTGTCCAGGCTGACCTTGTGCTTGCCATCACCGCGCAGGGCCATGCGTGAGGCGTTGATCGCCTTGACCGAGCCCATGGCGTTGCGCTCGATGCAGGGGATCTGGACCAGGCCGCCGATCGGGTCGCAGGTCAGGCCGAGATTGTGTTCCATGCCGATCTCGGCCGCGTTCTCGACTTGGGACATGGTCGCCCCCAGCGCGGCGGCCAGGCCGCCGGCCGCCATCGAGCAGGCCACGCCGACCTCGCCCTGGCAACCGACCTCGGCACCGCTGATCGAAGCGTTTTCCTTGTACAGGATGCCGATCGCGGCAGCGGTGAGCAGGTAGTCGAAGATCCCCTGTTCGATGGCGGCACTGTCCTTCCCGGCCATGCAGAACTTCTCGTAGTAGTGGCCGACCGCGGGGATGATGCCGGCCGCGCCGTTGGTCGGCGCGGTCACCACGCGGCCGCCTGCGGCGTTTTCCTCGTTGACCGCCAGCGCGTACAGGTTGACCCAGTCCAGGGTGGTCAGCGGATCGGTATCGGCAGCGTCCGGCCGCGACACCAGCTCGGCATGCAGCCGCGGCGCACGGCGGGTCACATGCAGGCCGCCGGGCAGGGTTCCGCCCTCGCGGATGCCGCGCTCCACGCACGACTGCATTGCCCGCCAGATCTCGCGCAATCCTTCGCGGATCTCGTCGGCGCTACGCCAGGACTGTTCGTTCTCGAACATGACCTCGGCGATGGTCAGGCCATTGGCAGCGCATTGGGCCAGCAGTTCGGCACCGCTGTTGAACGGATGCGGCAGCGGCGTGGTGTCGGCAACGATGCGGTCTTCCGCGGCCTCGTCCTGGTTGACCACGAAGCCGCCGCCGACCGAGTAGTAATCGCGGGTGGCGATCACCGCGCCATCGGCGTCGTAGGCGGTGAAGCGCATCCCGTTGGTGTGGAACGGCAGCTTCTGCCGCTTGTGCATCAGCAGGTCGGTCTTCTCGTCGAAGGCGATCGGGTGCCGCCCGAACAGGTTGATCCGGCGTTCGCCGCGGATGCGCTCCAGCGCGGCGGGGATGATGTCCGGGTCGATCTGGTTGGGCCAGTGGCCTTCCAGTCCCATCAGCACCGCCTTGTCGGTGCCATGGCCGCGGCCGGTCAGCGCGAGCGAACCGTAGACTTCGGCGCGGACCCGCGCGGTGCGTTCCAGGTCGCCGCTTTCGAGCAACCATTTCTCCACGAAACGCGCGGCGGCGCGCATCGGGCCCACGGTATGCGAGGAGCTCGGACCGATGCCGATCTTGAACAGGTCGAAAGTGCTGACTGCCATGGGGCTATTCTAGGCCGATGACGGCCCCGGTTTTCCTGCTGTTCCAGCGCGACGACTGCCACCTCTGCGACCTGGCCCTGGAGGTCCTGGCCGCCGCCGGCGCGCCCGCCTTCGAAAGCGTGTTCATCGATGGCGACCCGCGGCTGGAGGAGCAATACGGAACCCGGGTGCCGGTGTGGCGCGACGATGCGAACGGCCGCGAGCTGGAGTGGCCCTTCGATGCCGGCGCGGTGCGCGCGTTTATTTCCCGGTAACCGGGGTCAAAAGCACCCGCGTACTCACTGCAATCTCGTTGGGGATCAGTTCCGTATCGGCCCAGTCGCCCGCACCCACGCCGAAATCCAGGCGCCGCACGGTGGCCTTGCCGGCCAGGACCGGCTGCACGCCGGGGGTCCAGGTGAAGGTCAGGGTGACCGGCTTCTCGATGCCATGCAGCGACAGCATCCCGTCGGCGGCGTACTTGCCGTCGCCCAGGCTGCGGAACCTGCTGGCGGTGTAACGCGCCTGCGGGAAGGCCTGCACCGACAGGAACGCTTCGCCCCGCATCTCGGTGTCGTAGTCGGGATTGGCGGTGGTCGCGCCTGCCATCGGAATGGTCACGTCGAGCCGTGCCGAGGACAGGTCGGCCGGATCGAAACTCAGTTTCGTATCGAAGCCGGGAAAGCGGCCGGAGAATGCCTCGCCCTGGTACATGCCGCCGAAGGCGAGGGCCGAACCCTGGGCCTGCACGTAATCGGCGGCCAGCGCCGGGGCAGCGCCGAACGACAGCGCCAGGGCGAGCGGGAAAGCGGATTTCTTGTTCATTGGAAACCTCATCGGGATTGACCGCGACGGCCAGGCAACATCCTCGCCAGGGTCGCATCCTGCTGGAACAGGTGGTGCCAGATCGCGGCGGAGGCGTGCACGAGCACCAGCACCACCAGCACCCAGAACAGCCATTCGTGCCAGGTCTCGGCCAGCTCCTCCAGCGCTTCGCTGCGGCTGGTGATCTGCGGCACCCGGAACAGGCCGAACCAGCGCAGCGGGAAACCGGACGCCGAGTTGATCACCCAGCCGCTGACCGGAATCGCCAGCAGCGACAGGTACAGCGCGCCGTGGGTCGCGGTGGCGATGCGGTGCTGCCAGGTCGGCGTGCCCGGCACCGGCTGCGGCGCGCCCGCATACAGTCGCCATGCGCCGCGCAGCAGCATCAAGGCCAGGATCGACAGGCCAAGCGACTTGTGCAGCGAATAGGTATCGACCTTGCGCGGCGTGTTCGGCATGTCGGTCATGGTCAGGCCCAGCCAGGCCATCCACAGCACCAGTGCCAGGATCAGCCAGTGCAGGGCCATGCTGACGGCACCCCAGCGATCGATCGAGTTCTTCAACTGCATCGTGTCCTCTTCACAGCACGTCGTTGTCGCGGTGGGCTTCGACTTCGATCCGCAGTTCGACCACGTCGCCGACCAGGGACTGCCAATCGTCGATGCCGTAGTCGCCCCGGAACAGCAGGCCGGTGGCGGAGAAACCGACCGTGCGCCGGAAGGGCGGCAGCGACTGGCGCTTGAGCTGGTTGAAGGTCGCCTGCAGGCACAGCGGGCGCGATTGCCCGTGCAGGACGAGGGTGCCGCAGACCGCGGCGTGGGTGGCGTCGATGGGCTCGACCGAGTCGGAGACGAATCGCGCGAGCGGATGGCGTTCGACGTCGAGGATGCGCCGGGCTGCGCGGTTCCAGGGTTCGTCGCCCAGGTCGATGCGCTGCAGCGGGACCTGGACGTCCACGCGCGCGTTGCGCCAGTCGTCGGGGTCGAAGGCGATCGAGCCGGTGCTGCCCGATACGGTGCCCAGCGCAGCGGAGTAACCGGCATGGTCGATGGCGAACATGATCCGGGTATGCACCGGATCCAGGCGGTAGCCCTGTACCTGCGCCTGCGCTGCCCGCGGAAACGACAGCGCGGCCACGACGACGGGCAGGATCAAGCTCGACAGGGCCAGTCTCGACAGGTTTTCGCGATGCCGGGGCATGCGGTGATTCTAGGCGTCCCGGGCGCATCGTGCGCGCCGGCGGTAGCGCCGCTTGCGGGACGCAGCGTTGCATGGCGTGATGCGGGCATGCCGCCGATCGCATGGATGCTGCCGGGACTGCTGCTGCCGATGTGCGCGTACTGGGCGCTGGCGGCCTGGCGCGAACGTCGGCGCCGGCGCCAGGTCGAGCAGGCATCGCTGGCCAGGAACCAGTTCCTGGCGAACCTCGGCCATGAAGTGCGCACCCCGATGACCGGGGTCATGGGAATGAGCGAACTCTTGCTCGACAGCCCGCTGGATCCACGCCAGCGGTGCCAGGCCGAAGCCATCCGGCAGGCCGGCGACCACCTGCTGCACCTGCTCGACGATGCGCTCGACTTCGCCCGGCTCGAGGCCGGCCGCCTGCCGCTGGATCCGCGTCCTTTCGAAATCCGTGCGCTGGTGGCCCAGGTGTGCGCGCTGCAGGCACCGCTGGCGCGGCAGCGCGACTTGCGTTTCGTCGAAGCGGTCGCTGCCTCGGTGCCGGCGCGGGTACACGGCGACGCCCTGCGCATCAGGCAGGTGTTGTTCAACCTGCTGGGCAACGCGATCAAGTTCACCGAGCGCGGGGAGGTCGGGCTGTGCGTATACATCCGCGCGGACGCGCCGGATCTGGTCTGCATGGCAATCCACGACACCGGGCCCGGATTGCGCCGGTCGCATCGCGCGCGCCTGTTCCGGCGCTACGAGCAGGGCGAAGGCGCGCGCACCGCTGCCCGCTACGGCGGCAGCGGGCTGGGCCTGGCGATCAGCCAGGAACTGGCGTCGGCGATGGGCGGCCGCATCATCGTGGAGAGCACGCCCGGTCGCGGAACCCGCTTTACCGTGGAGCTGCCGCTGCCTGCGGCGTAGCGTCCGTGTCATGCCTGTCGACGTCATGCCTGTCGACGTCATGCAGGAAATCGATCAGGCCGGCCATGTAGATTTCCTGGTCGTCGTACATCGCCAGGTGGCTGCCGTTGGGGCAATAGAGGAAGCGGCCGTCGGGCAGGCGCCCGGCCATCATCCGCATGAACTCCGGATCCATGGTGTCGTGCTTCGCGCCGATGACCAGGGTCGGCACGGTGATCTTCTCCAGGTCCCCGGTGCGGTCCCAGTCGAGGATGACGCCGCTGGCGCCCAGTTCGCTCGGGCCCTGCATCGGCACGTAGACCTCGGGGTTGATGTGCGAGAAGCTGCGCAGCACCGGCTCGGGCCACTGCGCCGAGGGCAGGCGCAGGGTGTGCCGCTCGTAGTGAGGTTGCAGCAACTGCATGTAGCGCGGATCGCCGGTGCGCTGTTCGGCTTCCATGCGCTTGATCTCCGCCAGCGCTTCCGGGTCCATTTCCTTCATCAGCACGTCTTCGGCGTAGCGGTTGTAGGCCGGGATGCTGGACATCATGTTGGACACCACCAGGCCCTTCAGGTGCTGCTGGTACCTGAGCGCGTACTCGATCGCCAGCAGGCCGCCCCAGGAGTTGCCGAGCAAATAGAAGTTGCCCTTGTCCAGGCCCAGTGTCTTGCGCACCTGTTCGACTTCCTCGACGTAACGGTCGATCGACAGGAGCGGGGTCATGTCCGCGGGCTGGTCGCTGTAGGCCGAACCGAGCTGGTCGTAGTAGTAGTACTCGACGCCGGCGCCGGGCAGGAAGCTGTCGAAACCCTCGAAGTATTCGTGGGTCAGTCCCGGGCCGCCGTGCAGCAGCAACACCTTGATCGTCGGATTGTTGCCGACCCGCTTGGTCCAGACCCTGAACTCGCCTTGCGGCGTGCTGATCGGGATCATGCGCACGCCGCCGGAAAGCACGTCCTGGCGGCCGGTGTTGTCGAAATAGCCGGCGGTCTGCGCGGCGGACTGGGCCATCGCGGGCATCGCGATGGCAAGCAGCAGCGACAGCGGAATGCCCAGCAGCCTGGCTCGGTTCACGGGGTGCTTCTCCTGCTTTCGGTGTGGACGGCTTCGACCAGCGCGGCGACGTGTTCCGGATCCATGTCCGGCGACATCCCGTGGCCGAGGTTGAACACATGTCCTTCGCGCGAGCCGCCGTTGCCGGCGGCGTAACTGTCCAGCGCGATGCGTACCTGGGCGCGGATCGCTTCCGGCGAACCGTACAGCATCGCCGGGTCGAGGTTGCCCTGCAGCGCGACCTTGCCGGCGGTACGGCGCGCGGCTTCTTCCAGGGTCACGGTCCAGTCGACGCCCAGGCCTTCGCAGCCGCTGGTGGCCAGTTCCTCGAGGTAGGGCGCGTTGCCCTTGCCGAACAGGATCAGCGGCGTGCGGTCGGCGCCTTCGCCGGCGCTTCCATCAGTACGCTTCAGTTCGCGCGCGATGCGGACGAGATAGGGCAGGGAGAACTCGCGGTACATCGCCGGCGACAGCACGCCGCCCCAGGTGTCGAACACCTGCAGCGCCTGTGCGCCGGCCGCGCGCTGCGCCGACAGGTAGGCGATCACCGCGTCGGTGTTGACCGAGAGCAGCGCGTGCAATGCCTTCGGATCGTTCAGCGCCATCGCCTTGATCCGCGCGAAGTCCTTGCTGCCGCCGCCCTCGACCATGTAGCAGGCCAGGGTCCAGGGGCTGCCGGAGAAACCGATCAGCGGGACATCGCCGTTCAACTCGCGCCGGATCGTGCGCACCGCGTCCATCACGTAGCGCAGTTCGGCTTCCATGTCCGGCACGCCCAGCTTCGCGATCGCCGCGGCATCGCGCACCGGGCGCTCGAACTTCGGGCCCTCGCCGTCGGCGAAATACAGGCCCAGGCCCATGGCGTCGGGGATGGTGAGGATGTCGGAGAACAGGATCGCCGCGTCCAGCGGGAAGCGGCGCAGCGGCTGCAGGGTGACCTCGCAGGCCAGCTCCGGGTTCTTGGCCATGGCCAGGAAGCTACCGGCCCGGGCGCGCGTTGCGCGGTACTCCGGCAGATAGCGGCCGGCCTGGCGCATCAGCCAGACGGGGGTGCGGTCGACAGGCTCGCGCCGCAGTGCGCGCAGGAAGCGATCGTTTTTCAAGGAAGCAGGCAAGCCGGACTCCATCATTTAGGGGCGTCGATACCTTGGGCGAACATCAGCTGGAAACCCTTCTTCAGCTGCAGGTCGCGGGCATGTTCGAAAGCAGCCATGGCCGCGGACTGTTCCAGGAACTGCTCGCGGCGTACCGTGCTGCGGCCACCGGACTGGCCGGTCTCGCGCACCAGTGTCCAGCCGCCGAGCAGGTCGCGCTCGAGCATGAGCTGGACGAAACGCGGGGCTTCGCGGCCGTCGGGTCGTTGTTGCAGGAGCAGGCGCATGAGGCGCCTATTGTAGGACCTGCAGCACCGCGGATTCCGGCACGTCGGCCACCACCCGTGCCTTGCCGGGGGCGTCCCACAGCACGAAGCGCAGGCTGCCTGCGGCGGCCTTCTTGTCAAGGCGCATGCGGGCGAGCAGGGCTTGCGGATCCAGGCCGTCAGGCAGGACGGTTTCCAGGCCGAACCGCTGCAGCAGCGACTGCAGCCGCAAGGCGTCGCCAGGACCGGCCAGTCCCAGGGCCGCCGACAACCGGGCTGCCAGGACCATGCCGACGGCGACGGCCTCGCCGTGGTTGAGCCCGCCGTCGACGTAGCCCTGCTCGGCTTCGATGGCATGGGCGAACGTGTGGCCGAAATTGAGCAGGGCGCGCTCGCCGTGTTCGCGTGGATCGCGCGCCACGATCGCGGCCTTGTGCGCGCAGCTGCGGGCGATGGCCTCGGCGAGCGCGGCATCGTCGCGCGCGAGCAACGCCGCCGCGTTGGCGTCCAGCCATTCGAGGAAATCGCGGTCCATGATCGCGCCGTACTTCACCACTTCGGCCAGGCCGGCGCGCAGTTCGCGATCGGGCAGGGTGCGCAGGGTGGCGGTATCGGCGAACACTGCGCGCGGCGGGTGGAAGGCACCGACCAGGTTCTTGCCCTGCGGCAGGTCGACCGCGGTCTTGCCGCCGACCGAGGAGTCGACCATCGCCAGCAAGGTGGTGGGCAGCTGCACGCAGTCGATGCCCCGCATCCAGCTGGCGGCCACGAAGCCGGCGAGGTCGCCGACCACGCCGCCGCCCAGCGCGACCACGCAGGCGTCGCGGGTGGCGCCGAAATCGGCGAGCTCGCGGATCAGTTCGGCGAAGGCGCCCAGCGATTTCGATCCCTCGCCGGGCGCGATGCAGCTCACCAGGACCTGCGCGGGCGAATGCGATGAAAGGGCATCGACCACGCGCGCCGCGTACAGCGGCGCGACATTGCCGTCGCTGACCAGCAATACATGGCGGCCGCGGAGATGCGCGGCCAGGGCCGCGCCGTCATCGAGCAGGCCGGCGCCGACGTGGATGCGGTAGGGGCGTTCGCCTTCGACTTCGATCTCGCGCTTGGCACTCATGCCGCGTTGTCCCCGCGCCGCCAGTGGGCTGGCAGCAAGCGCTCCAGGGTGGCCACGACCTGGCCGGGCGCGTCGTCGCCGGTATCCAGCACCAGGTCGGCCACTTCGGCGTACAGCGGATCGCGAACGGCGGCCAGGCGACGCAGGCGTTCGCCGCGATCGGCGACCTGCAACAGCGGGCGGTCCTGCGAATCGGCCAGGCGCCGTAGTTGCGCATCGATGTCGACCCGCAACCATGCGACGAAGCCGCGTTGCTGCAGCAACTGCCTGCTGCCTGCGTCGAGGACCGCGCCGCCACCGGTGGCGACCAGCTGGCCTGGTCGCGCCAGCACGCCGGCCAGCCCCGACCGCTCGCGCTCGCGGAACGCCGCTTCACCTTCGGTCGCGAACAGCTCGGCGATGCTGGCATCCGCCGCCTGCGCGATCGCCGTATCCAGGTCGACGAAGTCGAGCCCGAGGCGGCCGGCGAGGCGACTGCCGACCACGGTCTTGCCGGCCCCCATGGGGCCGACCAGTACCAGGTTCGGGGCAGTCTTCATGGTGCGATGGTAGCCGGGTAGACTCGCCACATGTCACAGGCACCCCTCCGCATCGCGCTGGCGCAATTCGACTTCCCGGTAGGCGATGTCGCCGGCAATGCCGATCGCATCATCGCCCTGGCCAGGCAGGCGCGCGACGAGTTCGGTGCCGGCCTGGTGCTGTTCCCGGAGTTGGCCCTGAGCGGCTATCCGCCCGAGGACCTGCTGTTGCGGCCCTCGTTCCTGGCCGACTGCGAGGCGGCCATGCGGCGCATCGCCGCCGGGATCGGCAGCGACGTGGTCGCGGTGGTGGGTTGGCCGCAGGCGGCAGGCTCCGTGGTCTACAACGCCGCCAGCGTGCTTCGCGGCGGGCGCATCGAGCGCACCTACCGCAAGCGCGAACTGCCCAATTACGCGGTGTTCGACGAACGCCGCTACTTCGACGTCGATCCCGACGGCGAGGCCTGCGTGTTCGACATCCAGGGCGTGCGCGTGGGCGTGGTGATCTGCGAGGACCTGTGGTTCCCGGAACCGCTGGCCGCTACCTGCGCCGCGGGCGCGCAACTGGTGCTGGTGCCCAACGCATCGCCGTTCGAGCACGACAAGCACGCGCGCCGCGACGCCTTGCTGGCGCAGCGAAGTTCGGAAAACCAGGTCGGCGGCGGCGTGGCCCTGGCCTACCTCAACCTGGTCGGCGGCCAGGATGCGCTGGTGTTCGATGGCGCCTCGGTGCTCGCCGACGGCGACGGCATCGTGCATCCGGCGGCAGCCGCCTTCGTCGATGACTGGCTGGTCGCCGATTTCGACAGCGCCACGCTGCGCTTCAGCCCGGTGCACTGGGTGGTCGACGGCGATGAAAGCCGCGATGCCCTGGCCTGGCGCGCGGTGGTACGCGGCACACGCGACTACTGCCTCAAGAACGGCTTCAGCAAGGCGTGGCTCGGCCTGTCCGGCGGCATCGATTC
>JALYWW010000147.1 GCA_030852515.1 Pseudomonadota bacterium | reverse complement strand
CCATTGGCAAGCACGTGCGCGAGCACTTCGCTGGTCGGCTTCCTGAAACGGATCGCGAAGCCGCAAGCCGACGGGCCGTGCTTGGCGGCGAAGTCGGAAGCGAACGAGTCCGGATCCTCGTTGAGCAGGAAGTTGATCGTGCCTTGGCGGTACAGGGTGATGTTGCGCGACTTGTGCTGCGCCACGGCGGTGAAGCCGAGCTGCTGCAGGTAGCTGCGCATGGCATCCGCGTGGCCCTGCGGCGCCGCGAATTCGACGAACTCGAAGCCATTGATCCCCATCGGGTTCTCGAAGGTGGTGACGGTCATTCCGAGGTTGGGTTGGGCGTTCATGGGGACTCCGGGCTTGCGTGGGGCGGTCCAACGTTATAGTTTCATATGTAACTAATTGCAAGGTTGCCCGCAACAATGGCCGAACCCCTCGAGTTGGAGCGCTTCCTGCCATACCGGCTGAGCGTGCTCTCCAACCGTGTCAGCCAGAAGATTGCCGATACCTACGCCGAGCGCTTCGGGCTGGCCGTGACCGAGTGGCGGGTGATCGCGGTACTGGGGCGGTACCCGGACCTGTCGGCGGGCGCGGTCGCCGACCGCACGGCCATGGACAAGGTCGCGGTCAGCCGCGCCGTGGCCCGACTGCTGGAACGCGGCCTGCTGTTGCGGGAAGTGCACGGCGACGACCGGCGCCGCTCGGTGCTGGCGCTCAGCCCGGAAGGCTTGCGCGTCCATGCCCTGGTCGCGCCGCTGGCGATGGAATGCGAACGCGAATTGCTCGCCCCGCTCGATGGCCGCGAGCGCGAGATACTGGCGCGCCTGCTGGGAAAGATCGGCGCGCCTTACGGCGTCTGATTTCGCTCAGCGCTCGCAGCGACGGAACTCGAACGGGATGGTCATGGTCTTGCCGTCGTCGCCCGGCCCCGAGATTTCGGCGCGCATGCTGTTTTCGTCCGTGCGCCGGTATTCGACCCGGTGCGGGAAATCGTTTTCGGGATTCTCGAAGCGCACCCAGTCTTCGCCGCCGTCGGTACGCTTGAACGCCGTCTGCGGATTCCCGCCGGGCTGCGCATGGTAGGTCGGCACGCCGGCATCGTCCTTGTCGATGCGCATGAACTCGAAGCTGACCACCTTGCCATCCTTGAGCGCGCGACCGACGCCATGCAGGTGCCCGTCGCGTTCAGGCAGCCAGGCTTCTTCGACCTCGAGGCTACCGGCGGTGCCGCACCACTGCCCAGCCAACCAGGCCAGGTCGTCGCTGGCTGCCGCCGGCTGCGGGACCAGGGCTGTTGCCAGCGCGAGGCCCGCTCCAAGGACAATCGATGTCATGCGCATGACGCGTCTCCTGCCCTACTTCACGCCGTGCATCAGGCGCTGGATCAGTGGCGCGATCAGGAACAGCAGGATGCCGCAGCCCAGCAGCGCCCAGAACCCGAAGGTGTAGCCCGAGTGTGCGGAGGCGGCGGTCATGCCGGTGTCGCCGCTGACGTGGCTGGCGAAGATGCCCGACAGGTTGTTGCCGATGCCGGTGGACAGGAACCAGCCGCCCATGCCGAGGCCGACCAGCCGCACCGGGGCAAGCTTGGTGGTCATCGACAGGCCGATCGGCGACAGGCACAACTCGCCGATGGACTGGATCACGTACACCGCGACCAGGGTCCACAGCGGGATCATGCCCGACGCGCTGAGCAGGCTCGACAGCGAGAACATCAGCAGCAGGAACGCCAGGCCGTTGAAGATCAGGCCCAGGCCGAACTTGCGCGGGATCGACGGATTGTTCCGGCCCAGCTTGATCCAGACCCACGCGATCAGCGGGGCAAACGTCAGGATCGCGACCGAATTGACCGACTGGAACCAGGCCACCGGGAAGGTCCAGTCGCCGATGCTGCGGTCGACGATCTTGTCGGCGAGGAAGTTGAACGAGCTGCCGGCCTGCTCGAAGAAGCACCAGAACAGCACGTTGAAGGCGAAGATGATCAGCATCGCCAGCGCCTTGTCGCGCGCCACCGGGCCGTCGCGGAAGCCTTCGACCATGATCATCGCGCACAGGGCGACGAACAGCGCGGTCAGCACCCACTGCAGCGCGGCGGCGTCGATCGCGAGCAGGAAGTAGATGCCCGGGATCGCCACGATCGCGCCGAGGAACACCCACAACACGCGGCTCTTCTGCTCCTCGCCCTCGATCGGGCGGCCGATGCCCTTGAGCTGGCTGCGGCCGAACCAGAACCACACCAGGCTGATCAGCATGCCGATGCCCGAGGCGATGAACACGACCTTGTAGGCCGGGAACGCATCGGTGCCGAACACCTTGCTGGCCAGCCAGCCGGTGAGGATCGGCGCCAGGAACGCACCGCCGTTGATGCCCATGTAGAACAGGGTGAAGCCGGAGTCGCGGCGCTCGTCGCCGCTCGAATACAGCTTGCCGACCATGGTCGAGATGTTCGGCTTGAACAGGCCGTTGCCGGCGATCACCGTGGCCAGGCCGAACTTGAAGACCGTCTCGTCCGGGTAGGCGATCATGAACAGGCCGGCGGACATGATCACCGCACCGAGCAGGATCGAGCGCTGGTAGCCAAGCACCTTGTCGGCGACGTAGCCGCCGAAGATCGCGGCCGCATACACCAGCGCGAGGTAGGCGCCGTAAACGCGGTTGGCCGGCGCTTCGCCGGTACCGGAGCCGTCGTAGAACTGGGCGACGATGTACAGGACCAGGGCCCAGCGGATGCCGTAGAAGGCGAACCGTTCCCAGAACTCGGTCATGAACAGCATCCACAACGGACGTGGATGGCCCATGACCTGCTTGAACTCAGGAATCGGCGCCTCTGGCGCGGCTGTGCTTGCGGCTCCGCTCATGCGGTCTCCCCCGTGGATGGACCGCCGGAGCATGTCCGACGGACGCGACCCGCGTCAAACCCGATTGTCCTGCGCAGCAGCGTGCTGCGCCGCAGCATCAAGGGTTTGCGGGCACTGAATAGGCGCCACCGGGACCGATCGTGGTCCGGACCTCGAACAGTTCCGGGAAGAACGTCAGGTCCAGCGCCTGCTTGAGGAATCCGACGCCGGAGGAACCACCGGTGCCGCGACGGAAGCCGATGATCCGCATCACCGTGCGCATGTGGCGGAAGCGCCACAACTGGAATTGCGTCTCCAGGTCGACCAGGTCCTCGCACAGGTGGTACTCGGCCCAGTACTGCGCGGTGTCTTCATAGATGCGCTCGAACACGGGCAGCAGCCCCGGATCCGAGACGTGCTGGCGGGTCCAGTCGCGCTGCACGTGCGCTTCCGGCACGGCATGGCCATGGCGAGCCAGATAGCGCAGCAGTTCGTCGTACAGGCTGGGCG
>JALYWW010000146.1 GCA_030852515.1 Pseudomonadota bacterium | reverse complement strand
AGCCATGAGTCCGGTTTCGTGCCGGTGGACGCGCAGCGCGATTACACGCTCGCCGAAGGCGTCGACAGCGTCGAGGTTCCGTTCCAGTGGACCGGTCCGGACGGCGTCACCATCCGTCGCACCTATACCTTCAGCCGCGGCCACTACGCCGTGCAGGTGCGCGACGAAGTCGTCAACGCCGGCAGCGAGCCGTGGCTGGGCTACGTCTACCGCCAGCTGGTGCGCGTGCCGCCGGTGATCGAGACCGGCTTCACCAAGCCCGAGTCCTACAGCTTCCACGGCGCCGCCTGGTTCACCACGGCGGACAAGTTCGACAAGCGCAAGTTCGACGATTTCGTCGACGACGGCCCGATGGACAAGGCCGCGACCGGCGGCTGGATCGCGATGCTGCAGCATCACTTCTTCGCCGCATGGATTCCCGGCGACAAGGACGAAAGCCGGTTCTCGCTGTCGTCGCCGCGTGGCGCCGGCGGCCAGCAGGCGCTCGTGCGCGAGCTCGGCCCGGGCGTCAACGTCGCCCCCGGCGCGAGCGCCGCCACCACGGCGCGGCTCTGGGTCGGTCCCAAGCTGGTCGGCCAGATCGAATCGCAGCACGTGCCGGGCCTCGAGCGCGCGGTCGACTTCAGCAGCTACGCCGTGATGGCGTGGCTGGCGGGCCTGCTGTTCGCGGTGCTGTCGTTCCTGCACGGCGTGTTCGGCAACTGGGGCTGGGCGATCGTCGGCCTGGTCGTGGTCATCAAGCTGCTGATGTATCCGCTGTCGGCGGCGCAGTACAAGTCGGCGGCGAAGATGCGCAGGTTCCAGCCGCGCATCGAGCAGCTCAAGGAGCGCTACGGCGACGACAAGCAGAAGTTCCAGATGGCGATGATGGAACTGTACAAGAAGGAGAAGATCAATCCGGTCGGCGGCTGCCTGCCGCTGCTGGTGCAGATGCCGGTCTTCCTCGCCCTGTACTGGACCCTGCTCGAGGCGGTGGAACTGCGCCACGCGCCGTGGATCGGCTGGATCCAGAACCTGACCGCGCCGGATCCGTACTTCATCCTCCCGGCGATCAACATCGTGGTCATGTTCGCGACCCAGAAGCTGACGCCAACCCCGATCGCGGACCCGATGCAGCGCAAGATGATGCAGTACATGCCGGTGGCGATGGGCGTGATGTTCGCGTTCTTCCCCGCGGGCCTGGTGCTGTACTGGGTCACCAACGGCGGCCTCGGCCTGCTGCAGCAGTGGTGGATGCTGCGCAAGTACGGCGAAGCGCCGGCGAACGCGCCCGCGAAGAGGTGATCGATACGATCGCAGCGATCGCCACGCCCGCCGGACACGGTGGCGTCGGCATCGTGCGGTTGTCGGGGCCGCGCAGCCATGCCATCGCGCGGTCGTTGTGCGGCACCGAGCTGCAAGCGCGCCGCGCGCACCATGTCCGCTTTTGCGACGCCGACGGCACCACCATCGACGACGGCATCGCCTTGCGTTTCGATGCGCCCCGCAGCTTCACCGGCGAGGACGTGGTCGAACTGCAGGCGCACGGCAGCCCGGTGCTGCTGCGGCAACTGCTCGCGCGCTGCTGCGAACTCGGTGCGCGCCTGGCCCGCCCGGGCGAGTTCAGCGAACGCGCGTTCCGCAACGGCCGGCTCGACCTGGCCCAGGCCGAGGCGGTCGCCGACCTGATTGCGGCCGGCGACGAACGCGCCGCGCGCGCCGCGCGCCGGTCGCTCGACGGCGAATTCTCGCAACGGGTCGACGCGCTGGCCGCAGGCCTGCTCGCACTGCGGGTCCAGGTGGAAGCGGCCATCGACTTCGCCGACGAGCCGCTGGACACGCTCGGCCTCGAAGCCGTCGATGCGGCACTGGCAATACTCCGCGAGGATCTCGACGCGCTCATCGCGGCTGCCGAGCGCGGCCGCAAGTTGCGCGACGGCCTGCACGCGGTGATCGTCGGCCCGCCGAATGCAGGCAAGAGCTCGCTGTTGAATGCGCTCGCCGGCAGCGACCGCGCCATCGTCACCGACGTCGCCGGCACCACCCGCGACCTGCTGGCCGAAACCATTCGCAGCGACGGGGTCGAACTGACCCTGGTCGACACCGCCGGCCTGCGCGAAGGCGGCGACGCGATCGAGCGCGAAGGCATGCGCCGCGCGCGCGCCGAACTGGAACGCGCCGACCTTGCGATCGTGGTCCTGGACGCCCGCGACCCGGACGCAGGACGCGCGGCGGTGGCGGCGGCCGTCGCTGCGGTGCCGCGGCGGCTATGGCTGTTCAACAAGACGGATTTGCTCGAGGCCCCGGCTGTCGATCCGGGCGGCCGATCCGGCGAGGACGTCCTCCAGGTCTCGGCACGCACCGGCGCCGGCCTGGCCCGACTGCATGCGCGCCTGCGGGCGCTGGCCGGTGCCGATGCCGGTGCCGGGGAGGGCACCTTCAGCGCCCGCGCCCGCCAGGTGGAAGCCCTGGAACGGGCCGCCGGGCACCTCGACGCCGCCCGCCCGGCCTTGGCCTCGGGCAGCCTGGACCTGGCCGCCGAGGCGCTGCGATGCGGCCACGATGCGTTGGGCGAGGTCACAGGCCGGGTGGTCCCGGATGCGCTACTGGGTCACATTTTTTCCACTTTCTGCGTCGGGAAGTAGCCCCGGGGGGCAATTCAGCCTTCACAAAGAGTTGACAAATCGGCCACCATGTCGCGTCCTAGACGGACGTGCGCGCACAGCACGGCAAGGGGAGCTTTCCGATGTATTTTGCGACAGCCTTCAAGGCACGCCCGGCGCTGTTCCGGGTCGTGGCCCTGGTACTGGTCTCCTGCGCATTCGCAGGCTGCAAGAAAGAACAGGGCGCCGATGCGCCCGGAACCGCCGCGGGGACGGCGACACCGACCGAACAGGCCGCGCCGCAAGCCGCCGCCGCCGCCGCGGAGAAGGTCAGCGCGATGAGCGCGGACCAGCTGCGCGAAGCCGCCGGCCAGGCCCTGCGCCAGCAGCGCCTGTACGCGCCGGACGGCGACAACGCCATGGCCTACTACCTGGCGCTGCGCGACAAGGAGCCCAGCGATCCGGCCGTGTCGAGCGCGCTGACCGACCTGATGCCCTACATCCTGATCGCCACCGAGCAGAGCATCGGCCGCGAAGACATCACCGAGGCCAAGCGCCTGTACGCGCTGATGGAGAGGACCGATCCGAAGGCACCGGCCCTGCCGCGCCTGCAGGCGGCCATCGCCAGCGCGGAGACCGCCGTGGCCGAGCGCGCGGAGGAGGAGAAGGCCGACGCCGCAGCCGCCGCGGTGCGCCAGGCCGAACTGGAGAAGCAGCGCATCGCCGACCAGCAGGCCCAGCAGAAGGCCGCCGCCGAGGCG
>JALYWW010000023.1 GCA_030852515.1 Pseudomonadota bacterium | reverse complement strand
GCCTGGTGCGAGTGCCGGCCGCGAGGTCGAGCTTGTACAGCTGGCCCGGCTCGCCCCGGTCGGAGACCACAGCGTAGACGGCGTTGTTGTCCGGATCGAACCATGTGGTGCCGATCTCGCGTCCTGCCAGCGCCTTGGGCATCGGCTGCCACTTGGCGTCTGCGCCCGGTCGGTAGCTCAGTACCGGTTCGTCGCTGTCGTCCCAGGTGGTCATGATCCGGGCGCGACCGGAGCGGTCGAAGTCGAAGACAGCCGGCTCGTCCACGCGCTCGATCTCGTCGCGGCGACCGGTGCGGGTATCGACCTTGAAGATCGCGGTCGGCGGCTCCTCGCCACAAATGTGGGACCAGCAGGTGAAGCGCACCAGGACCTTGCCCGGCTCGCCTTCCAGCACCTTGACCACGCTGGCGAAGCCCTGGTCCTTGCGCCGGCCGCGGGTGGCGCCGTTGTCGCGCACATAGGCGAACAGCGTTTCCTGGTCCTTGCCCTGTATGTCCGACGACATCAGCTCGCCGTAGCTCTCCGGAAGCGCTTTCAACGGTTGCATGCGGGCGCGCGAGACCACCAGCTGGGTGTCGTCGCTCCACAGCACGTCGGCCACATGCTGCTGGCGGCCGAAGCGCAACGCCTGGGTGTCGCCGCTGCCATCGAGCTTCACCACCTGCAACTGGGTTTCCATGCCGTCATCGGCAGGAACCGCGAGCGCCACGTAATCGCCGCTTGGCGACAGGGTCACGGACTGGATCTCGGCGTGGCGCGCGAAGTCCGCGATCGGCAGGACTTGCGCGGAGGCGACCGCGGTGGCCACGGTGAGCACCGGCGCGGCAAGGAAGGCTGCGACCAGAGCGGCCGTATGGCGACGAATCATCGATTTCCCCCAAGGAATCCCGGACTGCGGGCAGCCCTAATGTAGCGTCGACGCCGTGCTTGCGAAAGCGTGAGCGCCGGTCAGCCCCTGGACGCGCGAGTAGCGGGTCACACTTCCAGCGTGGCCAGGTCGCCCTTGCGCTCCAGCCAGGCCTTGCGGTCGCCGGCGCGCTTCTTGCCCAGCAGCATGTCCATCAGCGCACCGGTCTCGCTGCCGTCGTCGATGGTGAGCTGCACCAGGCGGCGGGTGTCCGGATGGATGGTGGATTCGCGCAGCTGCGACGGATTCATCTCGCCCAGGCCCTTGAAGCGGGTGACGTGCACCGCGCCCTTCAGCTTCTCGCGCTCGATGCGCTCCAGCAGCAGGCGCTTCTCTTCCTCGTCCAGGGCGTAGAACACCTGCTTGCCCACGTCGACCCGGAACAGCGGCGGCATCGCCACGAAGATGTTGCCGTTGGCGACCAGCGCCGGGAAGTGCTTCAGGAACAGCGCCGAGAGCAGGGTGGCGATATGCAGGCCGTCGGAGTCGGCGTCGGCAAGGATGACCACCTTGCCGTAGCGCAGGCCGGAGATGTCGTCCTTGCCTGGGTCGCAGCCGATCGCGACCGCCAGGTCGTGCACTTCCTGCGAGCCCAGCACGCTTCCGGACGACACTTCCCAGGTGTTGAGGATCTTGCCGCGCAGCGGCAGGATCGCCTGGAAATCCTTGTCGCGGGCCTGGCGCGCGCTGCCGCCGGCCGAGTCGCCCTCGACCAGGAACAATTCGGTGCGCGACAGGTCCTGGCTGATGCAGTCGGCAAGCTTGCCAGGCAGGGCGGGGCCCTGGGTGACCTTCTTGCGGGTGACCTGCTTCTCGGTCTTGAGCCGCGCGCTGGCGCGCTCGATCGCGAGCTGCGCGATCTTCTCGCCCAGTTCCACGTGCTGGTTGAGCCACAGCGAGAACGCATCGTGCGCGGCACCCTCGACGAAGCCCGCGGCCTGGCGCGACGACAGTCGTTCCTTGGTCTGGCCGCTGAACTGCGGCTCGGTCATCTTCAGCGAGACGACGTAGGCAGCACGATCCCACACGTCTTCCGGCGCCAGCTTGACCCCGCGCGGCAGCAGGTTGCGGAAGTCGCAGAATTCCCTCAGGGCGTCGGTGCAGCCGGTACGCAGGCCATTGACGTGGGTGCCGTGCTGCGGGGTCGGAATCAGGTTGACGTAGCTTTCCTGCACCAGTTCACCGTCGGCAACCCAGGCGATCGCCCAGTCGACGATTTCGGTGTCTTTCTTCAGCTGCCCGGAGAACAGCTCGGGCGGCAGCAGTTCGGCGCCGGCGAGCTCGCCCTTGAGGTAGTCGCGCAGCCCGTCCTCGTAGTGCCAGCGCGTGCGTTCGCTGCTGGCCTCGTCGAACAGGGTCACCGTCAGCCCCGGGCAAAGCACCGCCTTGGCCCGCAGCAGGTGGCGCAGGGCCCGCAGGTTGAACTTCGCCGTGTCGAAATACTTCGGATCCGGCCAGAAGCGCAGGCGGGTGCCGGTGTTGCGCTTGCCGACGCTGCCCACCACGTCCAGCGCACTGGCGCGCTCGCCGTCGGCGAAGGCCATGCGGTATTCGTTGCCATCGCGCTTGATGAATACCTCGAGCCTGGTCGACAGCGCGTTCACCACGCTGACGCCGACGCCGTGCAGGCCGCCGGAGAAGGTGTAGTTGCGGTTGTTGAACTTGCCGCCGGCGTGGAGCCGGGTGAGGATCAACTCGACGCCAGGGACCTTTTCCTCCGGATGCACGTCCACCGGCATGCCGCGGCCGTCGTCGGAGACCTCGCAGGAGCCGTCGGCGTGGAGGATGACCTCGATTTCGCGGGCATGGCCGGCAAGGGCCTCGTCCACCGCGTTGTCGACCACTTCCTGGGCCAGGTGGTTGGGGCGGGTGGTGTCCGTATACATGCCGGGCCGGCGCCGCACGGGGTCCAGGCCGGACAGGACTTCGATATCTGCTGCGTCGTAACGGCTGCTGCTCATGCCGTCATTGTCGCGTAGAATGGGGCTTTCCAGCGAGCCGCTGCCGCCATGACGCCTGCCAGCCCCGTCACTCCGCTCATCTTCGTCACCGGGGGCGTGGTGTCCTCGCTGGGCAAGGGGATAGCGGCAGCTTCCCTGGCCGCGATCCTCGAGGCGCGCGGCTTGCGCGTGACGATGATGAAGCTGGACCCGTACATCAACGTCGACCCCGGCACCATGAGCCCGTTCCAGCACGGCGAGGTCTACGTCACCGACGACGGCGCCGAGACCGACCTGGACCTGGGCCACTACGAGCGCTTCGTCAACACCCGCCTGTCCGGGCGCAATTCGATCAGCGCCGGCAAGGTCTACGAGGCCGTGATCCGCAAGGAGCGCCGCGGCGACTACCTCGGCGGCACCGTGCAGGTGATCCCGCACATCACCGACGAGATCAAGCGCAGCATCGACGCGGCAACGGCCGGCTTCGACGTCGCCCTGGTCGAGATCGGCGGCACGGTGGGCGACATCGAGTCGCTGCCGTTCCTGGAGGCGATCCGCCAGATCCGTACCGAGCGCGGCCCGGACAAGGCGCTGTTCATGCACCTGACCCTGGTGCCGTGGATCGCCGCGGCGGGCGAGCTCAAGACCAAGCCCACCCAGCACTCGGTCAAGGAGCTGCGCTCGATCGGCATCCAGCCGGACGTCCTGATCTGCCGCAGCGAACAACCGCTGCCCGAGAGCGAGCGCCGCAAGATCGCGCTGTTCACCAACGTGCCGGAAAAGGCGGTGATCTCCGCCGTCGACCTGGACAACATCTACAAGCTGCCGATGTGGCTGCGCGACCAGGGCCTGGACGAAATTGCGGTCGAACGCCTGAAGCTGGGCGACAAGGCGACCGAAAGCGCCGACCTGTCGGAATGGGAGGCGGTGGTCGATGCGGGTGAGAACCCGGTCGATGCGGTCACCATCGGCATCGTCGGCAAGTACATCGACCACCAGGACGCCTACAAGTCGCTGGCCGAGGCGCTCAAGCACGGCGGCATCCGCCAGCGCACCAGGGTCACGCTGAAGTGGCTGGAATCCAGCGAGATCGAGCGCGAAGGCGCCGCCGCGCTGGCCGGTGTCGATGGCATCCTGGTGCCCGGCGGCTTCGGCGATCGCGGTTTCGAAGGCAAGGTGCTGACCGCGCGCCATGCGCGCGAGACCGGAATGCCTTACTTCGGAATCTGCTACGGCATGCAGGCGGCGGTGGTCGACTACGCCCGCCACGTGCTCGACCTGGAAGGCGCCAACAGCACCGAGAACGACCGCAAGTCGCCGTATCCGGTGATCGGCCTGATCACCGAATGGCGTACCGCGAGCGGCGACATCGAACGCCGCAGCGAGGAGAGCGACCTGGGCGGCACCATGCGCCTGGGCCTGCAGGAGCAGCGGATCAAGCCCGGCACGCTCGCGCACAAGCTGTACGGCACCGACGTGGTCGGCGAGCGCCATCGCCACCGCTATGAGTTCAACAACCGCTATCGCACCCAGCTCGAGGACGGCGGCCTGGTGGTCAGCGCCAAATCGATGGACGACACCCTGGTCGAGATGATCGAGCTGCCGCAGTCGGTGCACCCGTGGTTCCTGGCCTGCCAGGCGCATCCGGAATTCCTCTCGACGCCTCGCAGCGGCCACCCGTTGTTCATCGGATTCATCCGTGCTGCGCGCGAGCACCGCGCGCAGGCCGGCGGCAGGCTGTTGAAGGAGGCCAGTGCATGAAGCTGTGCGGTTTCGAAGTCGGCCTGGACCGACCGTTCTTCCTGATCGCCGGCCCGTGCGTGATCGAGTCGATGCAACTGCAGCTCGATACCGCCGGCACCCTGAAGGAAATCACCAGCGAGCTGGGCATTCCCTTCATCTTCAAGTCCAGCTTCGACAAGGCCAACCGCACGTCCGGCACCAGCTTCCGCGGCCCGGGCCTGGAGGAAGGCCTGAAGGTGCTGGCCGAAGTGAAGCGCCAGCTAGACCTGCCGGTGCTCACCGACGTGCACGAGTACACGCCGATGGACGAGGTCGCGTCGGTGGTCGACGTGCTGCAAACGCCCGCGTTCCTGTGCAGGCAGACCGACTTCATCCAGAAGGTCGCCAGCGCCGGCAAGCCGGTCAACATCAAGAAGGGCCAGTTCCTGTCGCCGTGGGAGATGAAGCACGTCACCGACAAGGCGAAGGCGACCGGCAACCAGCAGATCATGGCCTGCGAGCGTGGCGTCAGCTTCGGCTACAACAACCTGGTCAGCGACATGCGCTCGCTGAGCGTGATGCGCGACACCGGCTGTCCGGTGGTGTTCGACGCAACCCATTCGGTGCAGCTGCCCGGCGGTGCCGGCGGCAAGTCCGGCGGCCAGCGCGAGTTCGTGCCGGTACTGGCGCGCGCGGCGATGGCCGTGGGCATCGCCGGGATCTTCATGGAAACGCACCCGAACCCCGAAGTCGCCCTCAGCGACGGCCCCAACGCATGGCCGCTGCCGAAGATGCGCGCCCTCCTCGAAACCCTGATGGCCCTCGACCAAATCACCAAGCGCAATGGCTTCCTCGAGAACCAGACGTAAGAAAAGCAGCCACAGATTTCACAGATTTCACAGATAAAAAGCGCTGTTGCTCTCATCTGTGTTCATCTGTGAAATCTGTGGCTAAAAGTTTCTTCTTCAAACCGCGAAAGAGACATGACGACGACAATCGCCAATATCCACGCCCGTGAAATCCTCGACAGCCGGGGCAATCCGACGCTCGAAGCCGAAGTGACGCTGGCCGACGGCAGTTTCGGGCGCGCGATGGTGCCATCGGGCGCATCGACCGGCAGCAAGGAGGCGGTGGAACTGCGCGACGGCGACAGGACCCGCTACGGCGGCAAGGGCGTGCGCAACGCAGTCGGCCACGTCAACACGACGATCGCCACCGCGCTGGCCGGCTTCGATGGCGACCAGGCGGCGCTGGATCGCCGGCTGGTCGACCTGGACGGCACCGAGAACAAGGGCCGGCTGGGTGCCAACGCGCTGCTGGGTGTTTCGCTCGCCAACGCGCATGCTGTGGCGGCGTCCAGGCGGATGCCGCTGTGGCAGCACCTGGCCGATGGCCGCGATGTGTCGCTGCCGGTGCCGATGATGAACATCATCAATGGCGGCGCGCATGCCGACAACAACGTCGACCTGCAGGAGTTCATGGTGTTGCCGGTCGGCTTCGATTCGTTCTCCGAAGCGCTGCGCGCGGGCACCGAGGTGTTCCATGCACTGAAGTCGGTGCTCAAGGGTCGCGGGCTGTCGACCGCGGTCGGCGACGAAGGCGGTTTCGCGCCGGACCTGCGCAGCAACGAAGAAGCGCTGGAGACGATCCTCGAGGCGATCGGCAAGGCCGGTTACCACGCGGGCGAGGACATGATGCTGGGCCTGGACGTGGCCGCCAGCGAGTTCTTCGACAACGGCAAGTACCACCTCACCGGCGAGGGCAAGCGCCTGACCGGCGAACAGTTCGTGGATTTCCTTGCCGGCTGGGCCGCGCAGTACCCGATCGTCACCATCGAGGACGGCATGGACGAGGGCGACTGGGACAGCTGGAAGCTGCTGACCCAGCGCCTGGGCGACAGCGTGCAGCTGGTCGGCGACGACCTGTTCGTGACCAATCCGCGGATCTTCCGCGACGGCATCGAGCGCGGCGTCGGCAACGCCATCCTGATCAAGGTCAACCAGATCGGCACCCTGACCGAAACCCTGGAAGCGATCGCGATGGCCGACGCGGCGGGCTATGCCGCGGTCGTCTCGCATCGTTCCGGCGAAACCGAGGACACCACCATCGCCGACATCGCGGTGGCGACCACGGCGACCCAGATCAAGACCGGTTCGCTGTGCCGCAGCGACCGCGTCGCCAAGTACAACCAGCTGCTGCGGATCGAAGAGGCGCTGGGCAGCGCCGCCCGTTATGCAGGCCGCGATGCTTTCGTCTCCCTCAAGCGCTGACGGACGCCGATAGCCGATGCGCGGCCTGCGGATCGTCGTGCTGCTGTTGCTGGTGCTGCTGGCGTGGCTGCAGTACCGGCTGTGGTTCGGCAACGGCGGCCAGCGCGAGGTCGCGCAGCTGGATGTGCAGGTGCAACGGCAGGCGCGCGACAACGCCGGGCTGCAGCAGCGCAACGATGCGCTCGCGGCGGAGGTCGAGGATCTCAAGTCCGGTGAGGCCGCGGTCGAGGAGCGCGCGCGCAACGAGCTGGGCATGATCAAGCCGGGCGAAACGTTCTATCGGGTGATCGAGCGGCAACCCGAAGCAGTGCAGCCCGTGGAGCCGGCGCAATGACCTGGGGCGTGGTGCCTGCCGCGGGTAGCGGCGCGCGATTCGGCGCGGACCTGCCCAAGCAGTACCTGCAGGTCGATGGCGAGCCCTTGCTGGCGCACGCGCTGCGCGCATTGTTGTCGCATCCGGGCGTGGAAGGCGTGGTGATCGCGTTGGCGGCCGGCGACCCGCACTGGCCGGGCTGGAGCGAATTCGAGGGCAAGCCGGTGATCGCCTGCGTGGGCGGTGCATCCCGCGCCGCTTCGGTGGTCGCCGGACTCGCCGCGTTGCCGGAAAGCGTGCGCGCCGACGATTTCGTGCTGGTCCACGATGCTGCGCGCCCGAACCTGGCGCGCGCCGACCTCGATCAATTGCTGGAACGCGGCCGCGCCGATCCGGTCGGCGCGATCCTGGCCGCGCCGGTGCGCGATACCCTCAAGCGGGCGGGCGACGATGGCGGCATCGATGCGACCGAGCCGCGCGAACGCCTCTGGCGCGCGTTGACCCCGCAACTGTTTCGCCGGTTGCAGCTGGTGCGCGCGCTGCAGTCGGCGCTGCAGGCGGGCGTGGAACCGACCGACGAGGCGATGGCGATGGAGCGCCAGGGGGCGCGCCCGTTGCTGGTCGAGGGCAGCGAGGCCAACATCAAGGTGACGACGCCGGCTGACCTGGAGTATTTCAGGTACCTGCGTCGCGTCGCGGCTGTCGCCGCTCCCACGGAGGCGTGATGGACTTCAGGATCGGACACGGATTCGACGTGCATGCCTTCGGCGACGGCGACCACGTGATGCTGGGCGGCGTGCGCGTCGGCCATGACCGCGGCGTGGTCGCGCACAGCGACGGCGACGTCGCGATCCATGCGCTGTGCGATGCGATGCTGGGCGCGCTGGCGCTGGGCGATATCGGCCACCACTTCCCGCCGTCGGACCCGCAATGGAAGGGCGCCGCGGGCGGGTTGCTGCTGCGCGGTGTCGATGGCCTGGTGCGTGCGCGCGGCTGGCGGGTCGGCAATGCCGACATCACCATCGTCTGCGAGCGGCCCAGGGTCGGCCCGCACGTCGCGGCCATGCGCGCGGCGCTGGCGGCGATGCTCGGGGTCGATGCAGATGCGGTCAGCGTCAAGGCCACGACCACCGAATCGCTGGGCTTCACCGGGCGCGGTGAGGGCATTGCCGCGCATGCGGTGTGCCTGCTGCGCACGCTCACGGCGTGATCGTCGACGCGCCTGCCTGGCCGCGCGCGCATGGCGCGCCGGTGCTGTCGGCGCGGATCCGTGCCACTCCCGGCGACTTCCGGGTCGACGAGATCGACGCCTTCGAGGCCAGTGGCACCGGCGAGCACCTGCTGCTGACGATCGAGAAGCGCGGCATGAATACCGCTTTCGCCGCGAAACTGCTGGCGCAATGGGCGGGGATCAAGGAGCTGGGCGTCGGCTATGCCGGACTCAAGGACCGGCATGCGGTCACGGTGCAGCGCTTCAGCGTGCACCTGCCGAAGAAGGTCGCGCCCGACATCACCGCGCTGGAATCCGACGAGCTGCGCGTGCTCGGCCACGCCTGGCACGCGAAGAAGCTGCCGCGCGGCGCATTGGCCGGCAACCGCTTCACGCTGGTCTTGCGCGAGGCCAGCGGCGACCGCGCAACGATCGACGAGCGGCTGCGCAGAGTCGCGTCATGCGGCGTGCCCAATTACTTCGGCGAACAGCGCTTCGGCCGCGGCGGCGACAACGTCGCCAATGCGCTGGCGATGTTCGCTGGCCGCCGCGTCGCGCGCGAGCAGCGCTCCCACCTGCTGTCCGCCGCGCGTTCGCAGCTGTTCAACCGGGTGCTGGGCGCGCGCGTCGCCGCTGGCAACTGGGACAGGGCGGTGGAAGGTGAGGTCTGGATGCTCGATGGCAGCCGCAGCGTATTCGGCCCGGAGTCGTTCAACGACGACCTGGCCGCGCGGCTGGCAGCGTTCGACATCCATCCCACGGCGCCGCTGTGGGGCCGGGGGGAGCTGCGCACCAGTGGCGAAGCGGCTGCGTTCGAGCTGGACGCATTGTCCGATGCCGAATCGCTGTCACTGCGCGCCGGACTGGAAGCCGCGGGCCTGAAGCAGGAGCGCCGCGCGACGCGACTCGTTCCGCAAGCACCCGAATGGACATGGTCGGGCGCGGACACGCTGGAGCTGCGCTTCGCGCTGCCGCCCGGAACCTACGCAACCACGATCCTCTCCGAAATCCTCAGCGCCTGAGCAGGACCAGGACGGCGCCATTGCCGCCCTGGGCGGCGGGCGCCGAGTGGTAGGCGAGGACATCGGCGCGCTGCCGCAACATCCGGTCGACCAGGTTCTTCAGCACCGGGATGCCGCTGTCCGAATGCAGGCCCTTGCCATGGATGATGCGCACGCAGGCGTTGCCGGTCTGGCGCGATTCGGTGAGGAAGGTGCGCAACATGGTTTCGGCGCGGCCGGCATCGGTGGCGTGCAGGTCCAGTTCGTCCTGCACCGCGTACTGGCCGCGCTTCAAGCGCTGCAGTACCCGTCCAGGGACCTCGTCGCGTCGCCAGGACAGGGCGTCACCGACCTCCAGCGTGTCGGCCGCCATCGCGCGCCTGAACTCGCCCAGCGCTTCGGCTTCGTCGCGCGCGGCCATCCGCGGCACCGGCCGTGGTGGTGCCTTGCGCGGCCGTTCCGGCGCGGCGGGCAGTTCCCGCACCGGGCCGATCGCCTCACGGAACAGCGCGGCGTCATCCATGGCGTCGTTGGAGGGTGGGTTTGCCGCTGGCTTTTGACGCTTTCCCATGCCCCAAGCCTAGCGCGTCATCCGCTATCATTCCTGCATGCGCGTATTGGTCAGCAACGATGACGGCGTCGACGCCCCGGGTATCCGGATCCTCGCCGAAGGGCTGCGTGCGGCCGGTCACGAGGTCCTGGTGGTCGCGCCGGACCGCGACCGCTCCGGCGCCAGCAACTCCCTGACCCTGGATGCGCCGGTGCGCGTGCTCCAGCGCGACGCCCGGACCTGGTGCGTCTACGGCACGCCCACCGATTGCGTGCACGTGGCGATCACCGGCATGCTCGAGCTCGAGCCGGACATGGTCGTGTCCGGGATCAACAACACCGCCAACCTCGGCGACGACGTCATCTATTCGGGCACCGTCGCCGCGGCGATGGAAGGGCGCTTCCTCGGCCTGCCGGCGGTGGCGATGTCGCTGGCCAGCCGCGACCACCGCGGCGAGCATTACGAAACCGCGGCGCGCGCGGCGGTAGAGATCATCGCCCGGCTGCAGGTCGATCCGCTGCCTGCCGACACCATCCTCAACGTCAACGTGCCCGACCTGCCGTGGGAACAGATCCGCGGCTTCGAAGTCTCGCGCCTGGGCAACCGCCATCGCGCCGAGCCCTGCGTGCAGCAGGCCGACCCGCGCGGCCGCACATGGTGGTGGATCGGCGCCGCCGGCGCCGAACAGGACGCCGGCCCCGGTACCGACTTCAACGCGGTGCGCAGCGGCAACATCGCGATCACCCCGATCAACGTCGACCTCACCCGTTACCAGGCACTGGAGCAGGTCGCCAGCTGGGTCGGCGGACTCGAGGCCGAGCTGCGCGAGAGCGTGGCATGACCGCGCGGCTGCGCCTGCAACCCGAAGCCGTCGGCGTCGGCATGACCTCGCAGCGGGTCCGCGACCGGCTGATCGAGCGCCTGCGCGCCGGTGGCGAACAAACGGCGATCGGCGACGAGCGCGTGCTCAACGCGATCCGGACCGTGCCCCGGCACCTGTTCGTCGACGAAGCGTTCGCCACCCGCGCATACGAGGACACCGCGCTGCCGATCGGCCATGGCCAGACCATTTCCCAGCCCTGGGTGGTGGCGCGCATGACCGAGGCGCTGTTCGCGGATGGCGCGCAACCGAAGAAGGTGCTGGAAGTCGGGACCGGCTCCGGCTACCAGGGCGCGATCCTCGCGGTGCTGGGCCTGGAGGTCTACACCGTCGAGCGCATCGGCGAGCTGTTGCGCACCGCGCGCAAGCGCTTCCGCACGCTCGGCCTGAACGTGCGCAGCAAGCATGACGACGGCCGCATCGGCTGGCCCGAGATGGGACCGTTCGACGCCATCGTGGTGACCGCGGCGGCACCCGCGCTGGTGGATGCGCTCTCCGTGCAACTGGCACCGGGCGGGACCCTGGTCGCGCCTGTCGGCGCAGCAAGTGGCCAGTCGCTGCTGCGCCTGCGCAAGGACGCCGGCGGCAACATCCACCAGGACGTGCTCGACCCGGTGGTCTTCGTGCCGCTGCTGTCGGGAACCATCGATTGAGGATCTTCGCGCCCATGTACGAGCGCGCCCTGCGATGGGCGCGGCATCGGCATGCGCCGGGGCTGCTGGCGGGGCTCAGTTTCGCCGAGGCCGTCGTGTTCCCGGTCCCGCCGGAGGTAATGCTCGCGCCGATGTCGCTGGCGCAGCCAAGGCGCGCGTTCCGTTTCGCGAGCCTGAGCCTTGCCGGTTCGATGATCGGTGCGGTGTTCGGATACCTGCTGGGCCACTACGCCTATGAGCTGGTGAAGCCGCTGCTGGCGTCGCTGGGCTGGATCGAACGCATCGACGAGCAGGTCGCCTACCTGCGCGCGATCGCGGCGGAGTCGCCGTGGAAGGCGTTCTGGATCCTGGTGCTGGCCGGCTTCACTCCGATCCCGCTGAAGATCTTCACCTGGGCCTCGGGTATCGTCGGCGTGCCGATGTTGCCGTTCATGGCGAGCATGCTGGTCGGGCGCGGCAAGCGCGTGTTCCTCGTCGCCCTGGCGATCCGGCTGGGCGGTGAACGCGCACAGGCGGCGCTGCATCGCTGGATTGAACCCATCGGCTGGATCGCGGTCGCACTGCTGGCGGCGATCGGCGGTTACCTGGCATGGAGGGCGCAAGGCGGATGAAGGTCACGATACGCACCTGCTTGTGGTTGCTCGTTGCAGTCGTGGTCGCGGGTTGCGCCAGCAGTCGCGTGGTCAGCCGCAGCGGCAGCAGCAGCCAGCGCGGGCCGGTGGCGGTGTCGACACCGAAACCCGGCGTCACCACCACGGTGAAGCGCGGCCAGAACCTGTACCGCATCGCCACCGACAACGGCATCACCCTGCGCGACCTGGCGGCGTGGAACGGCATCCAGCCGCCGTACACCATCCACCCGGGGGAGCGCCTGCGGCTCTATCCGGGCGGCCGCAGCACCGCAAGCCGGCCGCCGGCCAGCACCGCACGCAAGCCTGCTGCGACCCCGAAACGGCCGCTGCCGCCGCCGATCAAGACTTCGTTCGGCTGGCGCTGGCCCGTCGACGGACCCTTGCTGGCGACCTTTCTCGCCGGCGAACCGACCCGCCAGGGCATCGACATCGGCGGACGCGAAGGCGCGCCGGTGCGCAGTGCCGCCAATGGCGTGGTCGTGTATTCGGGATCGGGCCTGGTGGGTTACGGCGAGCTGATCATCGTCAAGCACGACGAGCAGTGGCTGTCGGCGTATGGCCACAACCGCAAGCGCCTGGTGGAAGAAGGCCAGGCCGTGACCGCCGGACAGCAGATCGCCGAGCTCGGCCACTCCGGCTCGGCCCGCGACATGCTGCATTTCGAGATCCGCTACAACGGCAAGCCGGTGGACCCGCTGCGCTACCTGCCGCAGCGCTAGGCCGGGAACACGAAGGCCGCGACGACGCGGCGGCCTTCGCTCGCAAGCACGTTGTAGGTGCGCGCCGCCGCCGAGTTGACCATGGACTCCAGGCCGATCCCGCGCTGCAGGCACGCGGCGAGGGTGGCCGGCGGCGGGAACGCCTGGGTCGCGCCGCAACCGAGCACGATGAGTTCCGGTTTCAGCGCGAGGACCGGTTCGAGGTCGGCCATCGACAATGCGGTGATGTCGCGGGGTGGCCAGTCTTCGACCAGCGCGTCCGGCGCGATGATGAAGCTGTCGTGCAGCGCGCGCTCGTTGACCAGGGCGTGGCTGCCGTCGGCGCCGCGCAGGAAGTAATCGTAGTCGGGGCGTTCGAGGTGGAGCTGCATTACGGACGCGGCAGGACGATCCGCCGGTGGTCGGTCGAAGGGCGGTAGAGCACGGCGGTGTGGCCGATGCGCTGGACCAGCGCGGCATCGACGCGGCCGGCGAGTTCGGCGATCAATGCGTCGCGGGCATCGCGGTCGTCGGAACCGACCTTCACCTTGATCAGTTCGTGGTGTTCCAGGGCCAGGTCGACCTCGGCGGCGAGCGCGTCGGTGAGGCCCTTGCCACCGACCTGCAGCATCGCCTTCAGGTCGTGCGCCTGGCCGCGCAGGAAGCGGGTCTGGGCGGAGGTGAGGGCGATCGGCATGCGGGCTGGACAACGGAATGGCGGGGACGGGCAGGGTATCATGGCGGCCACCATGGCCACCCGCAGCAAGTCCAGCCAACGCTGGCTGAAGGAGCACTTTTCCGACCCCTACGTGAAGAAGGCGCAGGCGGAAGGAATGCGTTCGCGCGCGGCCTACAAGCTCGAGGAGCTGGTCGAGCGCGACCGGCTGCTGAAGCCGGGCATGGTGGTGGTGGACCTGGGCGCTGCTCCCGGGGGTTGGTCGCAGTGGGTCCGGCAGACGCTTGGCGACAGTGGTCGCGTGGTCGCGCTGGACATCCTGGAGATGCCGACCCTGGCCGGGGTCGAGTTCCTTCATGGCGACTTCAGGGAGGATGCGGTGCTATCGGCACTGGAATCCACCCTGGAAGGCGCCCGGGTCGACCTTGTGCTTTCCGACATGGCCCCCAATAAGAGTGGTGTGGACTCGGTCGACCAGCCGCGGATGATGCATCTGGCCGAGTTGGCGATGGAGTTCGCCGACAACCACCTGCGTCCCGGCGGTACGTTCCTGATCAAGCTGTTCCAGGGCGCGGGGTTCGACCAGTACGTGCGGGACCTGCGCAAGCGCTATGAGAAAGTATCGATCCGCAAGCCGGACGCCTCGCGCAAGCGTTCGCCGGAAGTTTATGCCCTCGCCCAGAACAAGTTGTCGGTGCCCAAATGAATGATCTCGTCAAGAACCTGCTGCTCTGGGTCGTCGTCGCCATCGTCCTGATGGTGGTGTTCCAGAGTTTCAGCCCGAAGGGCCCGGCGACCCAGCCACTGACCTACGACCAGTTCGTGCAGGAAGTGCAGGGCGACCGCGTGTCGGAGGTCGAGATCGCCGAAGACCGCACCACCATCACCGGCGAGCGCAAGGACGGCAGCAAGTTCACCACCCATGCGCCGGCCGACCGCGACCTGGTCAACGACCTGCTCAACCACGGCGTGACCACGGTGCAGGCGCCGCCGGCCAGCGGCATGTCGCTGGGCATGATCCTGATCAACTTCCTGCCCTGGATCCTGTTCATCGGCATCTGGGTGTACTTCATGCGCCAGATGCAGCAGGGCGGCGGCAAGGGCGCAATGTCGTTCGGGCGCTCGCGGGCCAAGCTGCTCAACGAGGACCAGACCAAGATCACCTTTGCCGACGTTGCCGGTTGCGACGAGGCCAAGGAGGAAGTCTCCGAACTGGTCGAGTTCCTGCGCGATCCGTCCAAGTTCCAGAAGCTGGGCGGCAAGATCCCGCGCGGCGTGCTGATGGTCGGTCCGCCGGGCACGGGCAAGACGCTGCTGGCCAAGGCCATTGCCGGCGAAGCCAAGGTGCCGTTCTTCTCGATCTCCGGTTCCGACTTCGTCGAGATGTTCGTCGGCGTCGGCGCCTCGCGCGTGCGCGACATGTTCGAGCAGGCCAAGAAGCACGCGCCTTGCATCATCTTCATCGACGAGATCGACGCGGTCGGCCGCCATCGCGGCGCCGGCCTGGGCGGCGGGCACGACGAGCGCGAGCAGACCCTGAACCAGTTGCTGGTCGAGATGGACGGTTTCGAGGGCGGCGAGGGCGTGATCGTGGTCGCCGCGACCAACCGTCCCGACGTCCTCGATCCCGCGTTGCTGCGCCCGGGCCGCTTCGACCGCCAGGTCGTGGTCGGGCTGCCGGACGTCAAGGGACGCGAGCAGATCCTGCGCGTGCACATGCGCAAGGTGCCGTTGTCCGACGACGTGGAGGCGATGGTCATCGCCCGCGGCACTCCCGGCTTCTCAGGCGCGGACCTGGCCAACCTCGTCAACGAGGCAGCCCTGTTCGCCGCGCGCGAGAATGCCAAGGACGTGCGCATGGACCACTTCGACAAGGCCCGCGACAAGATCATGATGGGCGCCGAACGGCGCTCCATGGCGATGAGCGAGGAAGAGAAGCGCAATACCGCATACCACGAGGCCGGGCACGCCATCGTCGGCCGCCTGGTGCCGGACCATGACCCGGTCTACAAGGTCACGATCATCCCGCGCGGTCGCGCGCTGGGCGTGACCATGTACCTGCCCGAGGGCGATCGCTACAGCTACAACAAGGAGAACCTGGAAAGCAGGCTCTGCTCGCTGTACGGCGGCCGCGTCGCCGAAGAGCTGATTTTCGGCGCGGACAAGGTCACCACCGGCGCCTCCAACGACATCGAGCGCGCGACCAAGATGGCGCGCAACATGGTCACCAAGTGGGGGCTGTCCGAACTCGGCCCGATCACCTTCGGCGAGGACGAGGACGAGGTGTTCCTCGGCCGCTCGGTGACCCAGCACAAGAGCGTGTCCGACGAGACCGCGCGCAAGATCGACGACGTCGTGCGCGGGATCCTCGACAACGCCTACGCGCGCACCACGAAGATCCTCACCGAGAACCTCGACAAGCTGCACACGATGGCCAAGCTCCTGCTGGAGTACGAGACCATCGATGCGCCGCAGATCGACGCGATCATGGAAGGCCGCGATCCGCCGCCGCCACGAGGCTGGATCAAGCCCGACAACGGCAAGACCGGCACGGACGCGGCGCCGCCGCTGCCGCCGATCGCCGGACCGGCGGCCCAGACCTGATATTCGGCTAGTATCCCCGGGGACCGGTCGGCTCGGGGGAGCTGTCGATGGGGAAGAGCAAGCGGTTCCTGGGGGAGCTGTCGCGCCGCAACGTGCTGCGTGCCGGCCTGTTCTACATGGGCGCGAGCTGGGCGCTGGCACAGGGCGTCTCGCAACTGGCGCCCGCGCTGGGATTGCCCGACGGAGCGACGCGCTGGTTCATCGTCGCCGCGGTCGTCGGCTTCCCGTTCTGGATCGCATTCTCCTGGTTTTACGAACTCACGCCGCAGGGCTTCCGCCGCGAGCGCGAGATCGCGCCGGAGGAATCCATTACCCGCACCACCGGACGCAAGCTCGACTTCGCGATCATCGGCGTGCTCGCGCTCGCGGTCGTGCTGCTGCTGACCGACCGGTTGATGAAGCCGCTGGCCGGGGACGGGACGCAATCGCCGTCCATTGCCGTGCTGCCGTTCGAGAACCTCAGCGCCGACAAGGATGGCGACTATTTCGTGGTCGGCATGCAGGACGAGATCCTCACCCGGCTGTCGAATATCGGCGATCTCAAGGTGGTTTCGCGGACTTCCACGGAAAAGTACCGCTCGCGCAACGAGAACCTGCGCGAGGTCGGCCGTGAACTGGGCGTTGGCAACATCGTCGAAGGCAGCGTGCAGCGAGCCGGCGACAAGGTCCGGATCACCGTGCAGCTGATCGATGCGCTGACCGACACCCACCTGTGGGCGCAAAGCTACGATCGCGAGATGCGCGACGTGTTCGCCGTGCAGAGCGACGTGGCCGGAAAGATCGCCGCCGCGTTGAAGCTCACGCTGCAGCCCGGGGAGACGGAAGCGATCGCCCAGGTGCCGACCGCCGACCCGGTGGCCTACGACCTGTTCCTGCGCGCGGAGTACCTCGCAAACCTCGGCGGCCTGAACACCGATGTCGCGCCGTTGAAGGCAGCGGTGGCGCCCTACCGGCAGGCAATCGCCCGCGATCCTTCGTTCGCGCTGGCCTTGGCGCGCCTGTCGTTCACGCAGAGTCTGCTGGTCTGGTTCGGCGCGGAGGGCATCGATTCGGAGTCGTTCGTCGCCGAGGCACGCGTGAATGCGGAGCGGGCCCTGGCGTTGAACCCGCAACTGGCCGATGCCTATATCGCCCTTGGGTTCTGCGAGTATTACGGCCGGCAGGACTATCAGGCTGCACTCGCATCGTTCGCCACCGCGCAACGCCTGCGCCCCAACGATGCCGGTGCGATGGCGGCTTCCGGATATGTCTATCGGCGCCAGGGTCGCATCGCCGAGAGCGCACGCATGCTCGAGCAGGCGCTCGACCACGACCCGCGCAACTCGCGCATCGTGGTCAACCTGGCGGTCACCTACCAGATGATGCGACGCTATGCCGACTCCGAGGCGGCACTCCGTCGTGCGCTGGCACTCGATCCGGACAACGTCACCGCGCAGGTCCAGTTGAGCGCAACCATGCTCACCCTGGGCGGCAGTCCGGAGTCCGCGCTGGACGTGTTGCGCGGGGAGCATCCCTTCATCGAAGTGCAGCGTGCCTGGGTCCTGCGGTGGCAGCGACGCTATCCTGAAGCCATTGCCGTCATCGAGTCGATTGTCGATACGCCGGACGTCTTCGGAGGAGCGCGCGGGTTCACGAAAGCGGCAAACCTGGGGTTCCTGTATGGGGAAATGGGCGATGTCGCCCGCTCGCGGCAGCACTACGCGCTGGCGGAGCCGCAGGAGCAGCGAGCACTCATCGAAGCCGAAGCGGATGGAGACCCCGTGACGATAGTGAATGCACTGCAGAATGTGGCGGAAGTACAGTTCGGGTTGGGACGCACCGACGAGGCGCTGCAACTCAGCGATCGCGCGCAGGGCATCATCGACGGACTCCAGGATGAATACCTGTCAGGCATCCTGAGCGCGCTGAACGCCGACCTCTACGGCCGTGCCGGGCGCGCCGATCTCGCCGTACCGCTACTTGATCGGGTCCTTTCGTCGCCGAACGGCGGCGCGGCTTACGCGCCCACGGGCCTCGTCGCCGACCCCAGCTGGGATCGGATCCGCGACGATCCGGCTTTCATCGCACTCATGAAGAAGTATCCTGCATCGTCCGTTGCGAGGTGACGATGTTCGATACCAGCCCACGACTCGATTGCGCCGGCCGCATCCTGGTGCTCGATCGCCCGCGGGTGATGGGCATCGTCAACGTCACGCCCGATTCCTTCTCCGACGGCGGCGAGCACGCCAGCCTCGAGGATGCCGTTGCCCACGGGTTGAAACTGGCGGAAGAGGGCGCCGACATCCTCGACGTCGGTGGCGAGTCCACGCGACCGGGCGCGGCGGCGGTGCCGCTGGACGAGGAGCTGCGCCGGGTGGTTCCGGTGATCACCCAGCTGGCGCGCGAAACGAAAGTCCCGATCAGCATCGACACCTTCAAGCCCGAGGTGATGCGAGCGGCGGTCGAGGCCGGCGCAGGCATGATCAATGACGTCCATGCGCTGCGCCGCGAGGGCGCGCTGGATGCGGCCGCCGGGCTAGGCGTGCCGGTAGTGCTGATGCACATGCTCGGCGAACCGGGTTCGATGCAGGACAACCCGCAGTACGACGATGTCGTCGCCGAAGTCCACCGCTTCCTGGCCGAGCGCATCTTCGCCGCCGAGATGGCGGGCATCGCCAAGAAGAACATCGTGGTCGACCCGGGCTTCGGCTTTGGCAAGAACCGCGAACACAACCTTCTGCTGCTGGCAGGACTCGAACGCTTCACCGAACTGGGCGTGCCGCTGCTGGCCGGCCTGTCGCGCAAGCGCACGATCGGCGACCTGACCGGTCGTTCCGATCCAAACGAGCGGGTCCATGGCTCGGTCGCCGCGCACCTGATCGCTGCCCAGCGAGGCGCGAAGCTGCTGCGCGTACATGATGTCGCCGCGACGGTCGACGCACTCAAGGTGTGGAATGCGGTCGCGGCAAAGCCGATGCCCCGACCGCGGGCCGCCACCCCATCCATCCGCTGGCCCGACGACGAATAAAGACACAAGGGCTCTTCCCTGGCGGCTTCCCTTGGGATATGTTCGGCGACAGCGGGGGTCGGGGAAGGGGCTCTCGTTGACAGGCTGCCCAAAGTGGCACGGACGACTGGCAGTTTGGGCAATGCCCCAGCCTTTTCGAACTGCGAAAGGAATCTCGGTATGAAGGCTTGTTCGGGGCGAGTTGCCCGTATCGCCATTCTTGCTCTCGTATGCATACTTGCCATCCCGGCAGTATTTGCCCAGGACATGTGGGGCAAATACTGCATGTGGACGATTTATGGGCAGCAGGTTTGCAGGACAACGTTGGAAGAGGTCTTCGAGGCGTATGAAGAACCGTTTCCGTACCGTCGAACGTGGGTGGCCACAGGGGAAATCAAGCTTGCATCCGATCGTACCGTCCACATGGAGTTTCGAACGGCTTATGTTCCACCGGCAGCCGTCGGTGAACCACATTACAGCGCCGGGCCATCGATTCCGGAGTGTGAAGATCGCTGCATGTCGGAACAGCCGATCATTGACTATCTCGTAGAGCGTGTAAGAACCGGCAGGGATCCTGACGCGACTTTCGAGATCGTAGGTGAGTACGATCCGGAGTTTGAGTACGCGAGTTCGTTTGGATTGGATTTCGGATCCGACCGCAAATTGATCATTAAGTACAATGATGGTCAATCGGACGAGACATATACACTCCGCAAGAAGCAGGACTATGTTTGCTCGGAAGAGTCTTTTCCAAACTTCGGGTGGAACATCGGAAAGTCGCCACCGGGTTCGAACGAGACTGAGATCGCTTGGGGGCAACTTTGCGGCGGCAGCGGACCGTACACCGTGACCGCAGGCGTGTATCAGAGGAGTACTTGTGCGGCCAATGCCAATCCATGTTATCCGGCGACTGCGGACAAGGCACGTTTCGAAACAGACTTCGTGTTTGCCGGTCGGCCTTTTGTCAGGTCGTATCATTCCAGGCAGCAGGCGCCGATGGCGGGTATGGCGCCAGGCTGGTCGCTCACGTATGGAGAACGATTCCATCGGGCAAGCAGGGCGTCTACGCGCGGTAGCCTAGTGGATGAGCGGGGAAATATCGACAGCTACGTGCAGGGTGACGATGGAAAGATGCACTCTGTGTTCCATCGGAATCGCACTATTGCGTACACCGATTACGGATATCTATCGAAAGATCAAAGCGGCACTCTTCGTGAGTTCGACGAGGAAGGGTTTCTCATCAAGGTCGGCCACCCGGAGCACCCGGAGGATGACGTTTCTATCGTCCATGACCCACTTGGGCGCATTACAGGATTGATGGACGCGCAGGGGCGTATGGCGGTATTCACTTACGCCGGGCCCGAGTGGGATAGCCTCCTTGCGTCCGTTGTTTTTCCTGACGGCGCCACCGTCAGCTACGACTACGACACCGATCGAAACCTGATACGCGTTCAGTATCCAGACGGAACCTCACGACAGTACTTGTATGCTGAGTCGGAGTTGGTTCCCTCGGGCGGGAAGCATCTGCTCAGCGGAATAATCGACGAATCAGGGCAGCGGTATGCCTCTTTTGGGTACGATGCGCGTGGGCGCGTCATTTCAAGCAAGTTGCATGCCTCGGGTGGAGTCGTCGAGGTTACGGAGTTGAGCTATAGCGGCGCCGAGGTAACCGTTACTACGGATGGCGCCGGCACGCGCGCCTTCAGCTATCTTGGCGGCGATAGTCCGCCATTATTCACAATCGAGACGTTGGGAAATGGCAGCGAGCAGTTCAACTATGTAGAAGATCGTGTCTCGCGCGCAAAGAACGCGATGGGGGTTTGGACAAGCTACGCCTATTCAAATAGCTTCTTGACCCAAGTGGTAGAGGCGGAGGACACGCCGCTAGAGCGAGTAACTCGCTATACGAATGACGCGGAAGGAAATGTAACTCGCATGGTGTTTGGGGATATGGGTGAAGACATCGCCCGGGACATCTACTCGATAGACAGAACTTACAATGATCGCGGGCAGGTGGTGAGCGCGGTTGAAACCGATCTTCTATCGGGCGAAACGCGAACCTCCGCCAGGACGTATTGTGAACCTCATAACGTTGACGCCGGCGCATGTCCGATAGCGGGTCTGCTGTTGTCAATCAACGGTCCTCGGTCCGAGGTTAACGATGTCACGAACTACCGCTACTACCAGGGCGATGCTCCAAACTGTTCGGATGATCCGGAGGCCTGCTCTTATCGGAATGGTGACCTTCGACAAATCGTCGATGCTGTCGGACACGTAACCGATATTCTTCGCTATGACGGAGCTGGTCGGGTTGTGTCTGCCAGAGATCCGAATGGCGTTGTGATCGATTACGAATACCACCCTCGTGGATGGCTTGCTGCGTACAAGATCCGTGGTAGTGATGATTCCCTGGAGTCGGACGATCGGATTACCCGAATCGAGTACTGGACGATCGGGCTTGTACGGAAGGTGACCCAAC
Organism: Pseudomonadota bacterium; assembly: GCA_030852515.1. Classification (GTDB taxonomy): domain Bacteria; phylum Pseudomonadota; class Gammaproteobacteria; order Xanthomonadales; family Xanthomonadaceae; genus Cognatiluteimonas. The sequence continues at coordinate 8,723 of JALYWW010000023.1, read as the reverse complement.
CCAATGGCTCCTATGTCGAATATGCCTACGACGGAGCACATCGGCTAACTAGCGTGTCTGACAACGCTGGGGGCAGCATCCGCTTCACCCTCGATGCAGCTGGGAACAGAGTTTCCGAGGAAGTTCTGGATTCGAACGGCGATCTCCGATTCACAGCGTTGCGAATCTACGATTCGCTGTCGAACCTTACAACCAGTGCCGACTCGAAAGCGAATCCAACGGACTTCAGCTACGACATTGGCAACCGCGTTCAGACCATCACCGATCCCCTTGGCAGGGTGGTGGATAACGACTACGACAAACTGGATCGGGTGATTAGGGTTGCGGAAGACGCGGACGGTGTCGAAGCGGCATCCAGTTTCGATTATGATGCGTTGAATAACGTCACTCAGGTTTCCGATCCCACTGGCCTCCAGACCCGGTACACCTACAACGCATTTGGCGATCTGTTGCAGCAGGATAGTCCCGATACCGGTACAACGCAGTATACCTACGACAGTTCCGGCAATCTGGTGACGTCGATCGATGCCGAGGGTGAGATGTCCGTTCTTGGCTATGATGCGCTGAATCGACTTGTCAGTGTGACCTATGACACTCCAGCGTTAAACGTTGAGTACATTTACGACATCGTCAACAATTCGTGTGCACATGATGAAGTTTTTGCTGTCGGCCATCTGAGCAGGATGAATGACGCCAGCGGCAGTACGCAGTATTGCTATGACCGGGGCGGAAACGTGGCTCGTAAAGTCCAGGTCTCGGGAGGCAATCGTTTTGTAACCCGTTACGACTACGACATCGCGGATCGATTGACAGCCATTCGCTATCCAAGTGGTGCCCTAGTTCGCTATCGAAACGATGCCTTGGGGTATCCAAAGCGGATCAGCATACGAATGCCTGGTTCAGAGGAATCAGTTGATCTACTCTCGCATGTCGCTTACACGCCCTTTGGCCCAGCGACTAGCTTGACCTATGGTGATGGGCGGAAGCAGCACCGCATACTTGATCGCGATTATCGCGTCGCTCGCGTGGATGACCAGTCACCGGATGGATTGGCATTGAAGTACATCCATGACCCTGTCGGAAACGTGGCGCGACTGCACAACACAGTCGACAATACTGTGCTGGCGCGCTACTCCTACGACACACTTGATCGGCTTGTTCAAGTCAAGGATGGCCCAACAGGCACCGCGATCGAGAGATATGCGTATGACCAGATCGGCGATCGCGTCAGCATGCAGAATGCGGGCGGGACGCAAGCTTACGAGTACGGTGAGAGAACGCATCACTTGGATCTCGTAAGCCGCAACGACGGAAATCAGCGATACGAGTACGATGCGAGTGGCCGTGTCAAAGCGCTGAGGGGGGTTCTGGATCGCAAGTTCCGTTATGGTGCCGACGGACGCATGAGCAAAGTGCTGAACGGTGACGGCACAGTATTGATGCAATATCGTTATAACGGGAAAGGTGAGCAGATTCGCCGCTACTCCGAATCGGATTCTGAATCACAGACGTTTGCCGTGTATGACGAGCAGGGTAGGAGTATCGGTGTTTACGACAGTGCCGGCGTGGCAATCCAGGAAATCGTTTGGGTTGGAGAGCTGCCCATTGGTTTGATTGCAAGGGTGGGAGCGGAATGGAAGATGCTTCATATCCAGCCCGATCACCTCGGGACGCCTCGTGCCATTATCGATCCTACGCGTCAGCGGGCGATCTGGACCTGGTCCGCAATTGGCGAGGCGTTCGGCGCGACCCCGCCAAATCAGGATCCGGATGGGGATGGCACGCAGTTCATATTCGATCTTCGCTTTCCCGGTCAGCGTTACGACAGCGCAAGTGGTTTGAACTACAACTACTTCCGAGACTACGAGCCTGGTACGGGACGATATGTGCAGAGCGATCCGATCGGATTGAGCGGTGGGCTTAATACATATGCCTACGTCGGGGGGAATCCGGTTAGCCGCACCGATCCGCTTGGTTTGAGGTGCAATGGACTTGGTTGTTGGAACACGCCGACTGAACTGGGATATGCAAACACCGGCAACTACGGCTTGTATTACCAGGCGGCTTGCGCTGGCGGGGATTCGTACGCATGTGCCGCAAGGGTCGTTGCGACAGGGCAAGGCAACAATGTCTCGTCGATGGTTGGTGCCAATTTAACCAACGGAAATCTGCGCAACTCTTTGAGGCGAGGAGGCAGCGACTGTCCTGACGAAGACATGGAGAGCATCAGGGGGGATCTGATGAATGCTCGTGTGGCCCAACTCTCTGGAGCCACGCCAAACAGTCCAATCAGAGTGTCGGCGCAGAGTATTTCGAGTTTCCACAACGCCGTCTTCAGCAACTATGGCGCTACTGATGGCTGGGGGCCATTCCCGGTCTTCGGCGGCGACGCGAACCTATTCGGTATTGATTTGGGGAATCGTGCTGGATGGACATGGTGCAGCGCGCCGGCATGCCAGCCGTGACTACGAACGCCCCATCCATTTGGAAACCTGCATTGGTCGCCCCTTTGGGGGCACCACTGGCAATCACGTTTGCTATGGCGTGGGAGTCTGTATCGAACTTCGGTATCCCGGGACTTCGTGACTTGCCTGCCGCCATGTTGTTCGTTTTCCTTTTCGGGGTGCCCATCAGCTATATCGCAATGTTGCTGCTCGGCTTGCCGTACCTGATGTGGCTCCGCTCAAAAGGCTGGTTGTCTTGGATGTCCGTTTGTATAGGAGCTGTTGTTCTTGGCTCAGCTATATGGGCTGCTGCTTGGGGATTTGGTCGTCAGCCCAAACCATTGACGGATACCATTCCGATCGGGGCGCTAATCGGACTTGCTGTCGGAGTCATCTTTAGCTTGGTTGCAAAGTTGCCCAAGCGGGTTGTGTAGCGACGTCCCCCCGCCTTTGAGTGGCACGGTGATTTGGAGTCCAATCCCTCAGCACAAGGAGATTGGACGTGAAGAAGCGCTATTCGGACGAACAGATCATTGGCTTCCTGCGGGAAGCCGAAGCGGGCATGGCGGTCAAGGAGCTGTGCCGGCGGCACGGATTCAGCGAAGGCTCGTACTACCTGTGGCACAACAAGTTCGGCGGGATGGGGGTGGCCGATGCCAAGCGCTTGCGTGAACTGGAGACGGAGAACACGCGGCTGAAGAAGCTGCTGGCGGAGTCACTTCTTGAGAACGAGGTGACCCGCGAGACGCTGCGAAAAAAGTGGTGACCGCACCGGCCCACAGGACGCTGGTGCGGTCGATGGTGGAACGGGGTTTGAGCGAACGCCGGGCGCTGGCGGTGGTGCGGATGAGCGCAAGCGCCTATCGCTACCAGCCGCGGCCCGATCGCAACGGGGAGCTGCGGGAACTGATCCTGGCGCTGGCAGCGGCACAAGCGCTATGGCGTGGGAATGATCCATCTCAAGCTCAGGCAGGCGGGATTGCTGGTGAACTACAAGCGCGTGGAACGGCTGTACCAGGAAGCGCAGCTGCAGGTGCGGCGGCGCAAGCGCAAGAATGTGCCTGCCGGCGAACGGCAGCCGCTGGTCCGGCCCACGGCGGCTAACCAGGTGTGGTCGATGGACTTCGTGTTCGACCGGACAGCCGAAGGCCGGGTGATCACATGCCTGACGATCGTCGACGACGCGACCCACGAGGCCGTAGCCATCGAGGTCGAGCGTGCGATCTCCGGGCAGGCGCTGACGCGCGTGCTGGAGCGACTGGCGCTAAGCCGTGGCTTGCCCAAGGTGATCCGCACCGACAACGGCAAGGAGTTCTGCGGCAAGGGCATGGTCGTGTGGGCGAATGCACGCGGAGTGGATCTGCGCCTGATCGAACCGAGCAAGCCCAACCAGACCGCCTACGTCGAGTCGTTCAACGGGCGGCTGCGCGACGAGTATTTGAAGGAACACTGGTTCGCCAACCTTTTGCAGGCCAGGACCGTTATCGAAATCTGGCGCCGCGAATACAACGAGGAGAGACCCAAGAAAGCGCTCGGCGGAATGACGCCTGGGGCCTACGCGAAACAACTGGTGGAGAACCCGCTAAAGTAATCCCGGACTCAAGATCGACCCGCTACTGAAAGAGCGGGCGTCGGGTCCCCATTGGATCTGGTTCAATTGATGAAGGAGGTGTTTATTGGTCGCTAAGTGCATAGTGGTGAAGGTTTTCGGGATATGCATGGTGCTAATGACGATTCCCGCTGGCTTGGTGATTATTGCTGGAGATATGCAAGGGACGGGCCCTTGCGGGCGATGCTTTGCGGGATTCTGTCATCTGTGCTGAATGTTTTTGGAGCGAAGTTACAACATGGTTTATGGGGCTCTGTTGATCGTTGTCGGGATCGCGTTTGTTGTGCTTTCATTTTTTTATCGCCGCAAGCGTGGTCCTGATCGTCAGGACCCTTAAGATCGGCCATGAACAGATGCGTCGCTGGAAGTTTTGGCCAAGTAGGCTGCCGATTTGTTAGCGAAAGTATTCAGTCCCGCTGCGAGGATGAAGTTATGCGTAGTCCAATGGATCATCTTTATTTCGCCCATTTCGCCCATTTCGTTCGTTGCGAGTGTCTCGTGTTGAGTGGCGGTGGAAGATGACCGCAAGCACCCCGCTGCTCATGACCTTCTCCGCCTACCTGCTGCTGATGGTGGGTATCGGCTTCATCGCCTGGCGTTCGACCCGCAACTTCGACGATTACATCCTCGGCGGGCGGTCGCTCGGCGGTTACGTCACCGCACTGTCGGCAGGCGCGTCGGACATGAGCGGCTGGTTGCTGATGGGGTTGCCGGGCGCGCTCTACCTGACCGGCCTTTCCGAAGCCTGGATCGCCGTCGGCCTGGTCGTGGGCGCATACCTGAACTGGAGGTTCGTGGCCGGGCCGCTGCGCGTGTATACCGAGCGCAGCGAGAACGCGCTGACGCTGCCCGATTATTTCACCACCCGCTTTGCCTCCGGCGGCAAGGTCCTGCGCATCGTTTCGGCGCTGGTGATCCTGGTGTTCTTCGCCGTGTACTGCGCAAGCGGAATAGTGGCAGGCGCGCGCCTGTTCGAGAGCGTGTTCGGGCTGTCCTATGCACAGGCACTGTGGTGGGGAGCCGCGGCCACGATCCTGTACACCCTGGTCGGTGGCTTCCTCGCGGTGAGCTGGACCGATACGGTGCAGGCGACGCTGATGATCTTCGCGCTGTTGCTGGCGCCGGTCGTGGCCCTGGCCAGCATCGGCGGACTGGACGAAACCCGGCTGCTGGTCGAGCAGGTGGATCCTTCGCGCCTGCGCTGGATCGGTGCGGGCGGGGCGATCGCGGTCGTGTCGGCATTGGCCTGGGGGCTCGGCTACTTCGGCCAGCCGCACATCCTCGCCCGGTTCATGGCCGCCGAAAGCCTGGCAACGATCCCGAAGGCGCGGCGCATCGGCATGACCTGGATGATCCTGTGCCTGGCCGGCGCGGTCGCGGCGGGTTGGGTCGGGATCGCCTACTTCGCTGCGCACCCGGGTCCCGCGGCGGACATGGTCGCAGCCAATCCCGAGCGCGTGTTCATCGCCCTGGCCGAGATGCTGTTCAATCCCTGGGTTGCCGGCGTGCTGCTGTCGGCGATCCTGGCAGCGATCATGAGCACGCTGTCGTGCCAGTTGCTGGTGTGTTCCAGCGCGCTGACCGAGGATTTCTACCACGGCTTCGTCCGTACCAATGCAAGCGAACGCGAGCTGGTGTGGGTGGGTCGGTCGATGGTGCTGGCGATCGCCCTGGTCGCGATCTGGATCGCGCGCGATCCTGACAGCCGGGTGCTGGGTTTGGTCTCGTATGCCTGGGCAGGCTTCGGCGCCGCCTTCGGTCCGGTGGTGCTGCTGTCGCTGTTCTGGAAACGCATGACCGGCATCGGCGCGCTTGCCGGAATGGTCACCGGTGCGCTGATCGTGGTGCTGTGGAAGCACACCGGCAGCGCGCTGTACGAGATCGTCCCGGGCTTCGTCGGCGCAAGCATTGCGGTCGTGATCGCGAGCCTGCTCGGCAGGCCGCCGTCGGCGCAAGTGCAGGCGACCCACGACGAAGTCCACGCGCAGCTCGCATCGGGTTACTGAGCGCGCGCATGGCGGCGGACCGGCGCCCGATCGCGCTTGCGCTGATGGGCCCGACGGCGTCGGGCAAGACCGCGCTGGCGCTGGAGTGGGCGCAACGCCTTGGCGGCGAGATCGTCAGCGTCGATTCGGCGCTGGTGTACCGCGGCCTGGACATCGGCGCGGCCAAGCCGACGGCTACCGAACAGGCGGCCGTTCCGCATCACCTGCTCGACGTGCGCGATCCGTGGCAACCGTATTCCGCGGCGGAGTTCGCGGCGGATGCGCGCACTGCGATCGATGCCATCGTCGCGCGCGGCCGCCTGCCGATCCTGGCGGGAGGCACTGGCCTGTATTTCCAGGCGTTGCTGCATGGGCTGGCGGACATGCCCGCGGCCGATTCAGCAATGCGCGCGCAGATCGAGCGCGAAGCCGGCGATCGCGGCTGGGCCGCGTTGCATGCCGAACTGGCGGTCTTCGATCCTATGGCCGCCGCGCGCATCCACGCCACCGATGCCCAACGCATCCAGCGCGCGCTGGAAGTGCACAGGCTCAGTGGACGCCCGATCAGCGCCTGGCAGCGCGAAGCCGTGCGCGCGCGATTGCCGTTGCGGGTGCTGCCGCTGGTGCTGGCACCGCGGGACCGCGCGACCCTGCATGCGCGCATCGAACGCCGTTTCGACGCGATGCTGGAGCAGGGCTTCCTCGACGAAGTGCGCGCCTTGCGCGCACTGCCCGCGCTGGGGGCGCATCCGGCGCCGCTGGAACTGCCCGCGATCCGTGCCGTCGGCTACCGCCAGGCCTGGGAATTGCTTGATCAGGGCGGCCTCGACCAGGGCGGCCTCGATGCCACCGGCTTCCGCGAACGCGCGATTTCCGCCACCCGCCAGCTGGCCAAGCGCCAGCTCACCTGGTTGCGTGGCGAACTGGCCGTGCGCTGGTTCGATCCGAACTGTGACCGCGAACACCTGGAGCGGGCGCTGGCAATGTTCTTGGGGTAGCATCGGGCCGTCGCCGCCACGGGGAGTGTGGGTCGGGCGATGCGGCCGGGGAACCGGCCGGAAAAACAACACACAAAGAAGAACAGACAGAAGGGGCAACACCATGTCCAAGGGACAATCCCTGCAGGACCCGTTCCTGAACGCCTTGCGCCGCGAACGCGTGCCGGTTTCGATCTACCTGGTCAACGGCATCAAGTTGCAGGGCACGGTCGAATCGTTCGACCAGTTCGTCGTCCTGTTGCGCAATACCGTCAGCCAGATGGTCTACAAGCACGCGATCTCCACCGTGGTGCCGGCGCGCAACGTGCGCGTGAGCGCCCCGGGCAGCGACGAGGACGAGGCCGACGAACCGGCCGCGCCGGCCGAGGCTTGATAACGGCCAACGCCGGCCGCATCTAGGGTCGATGTTCGAACGTTCCCGCAAGGGTGAAAACGCGCTGCTGATCCAGCCCCACGCGGGCGGGCCACCCGATGAAGGACTGCTGGAGGAGTTCGCCGACCTGGCGCGCTCGGCCGGAGCCAGCGTGGCCGCGGTGCTCAACGCACGCATCGACCGACCCAACCCGGCGACCCTGATCGGCAGCGGCAAGCTCGAGGAGGTCAAGGCCGCGGCCGACGCCACCGGCGCCGACCTGGTCCTGGTCAACCATCCGTTGAGCCCGGTCCAGGAACGCAACCTGGAGAAGGCGCTGGAGCGTCGCGTGGTCGACCGCACCGGCCTGATCCTGGACATTTTCTCGCAGCGCGCGCGCAGCGCCGAAGGCAAGCTCCAGGTGGAGCTGGCCCAGCTGCGGCACATGGCCACCCGGCTGGTGCGCGGCTGGACCCACCTCGAGCGCCAGCGCGGCGGTTCGATCGGCCTGCGCGGCCCCGGCGAAACCCAGCTCGAGACCGATCGCCGGCTGCTGCAGAAGCGGCTCGAACAACTGCAGAAGCGCTTGGACAAGGTCGAGGTCCAGCGCACCCAGATGCGTCGCGCGCGGGTCCGCAGCGAGCTGCCGCGGGTGGCGCTGGTGGGCTACACCAACGCCGGCAAGTCGACCCTGTTCAATGCCCTGACCGGCGCCGACGCGTATGCGGCCGACCAGCTGTTCGCAACCCTGGACCCGACCGTGCGCAGGGTCGGGCTGCCCGGCGGCAACATCGTCCTGGCCGACACCGTCGGCTTCGTCCGCGACCTGCCGCACGAGCTGGTCGCGGCCTTCCGCTCGACCCTGAGCGAGGCGCGCGAGGCCGACCTGCTGCTGCACCTGGTCGATGCGGCCGATCCGTTGCGCGAGGAGCGCATCGCCCAGGTCGACTCGGTGCTGGCCGAGATCGGCGCCGGCGACATCCCCCAGGTGCTGGTCTACAACAAGATCGACCGGGTCGACGCGGGCGAGGGGCAGGGCATCGGCCCGCGCCACGACCTGCCCGGCGACGGTACCGGCCATGGCAGCCGGGAACGGGTCTGGATCTCCGCGAAAATGGGGCTGGGCCTCGACCTGCTGCGCGATGCGCTGGGGGCACGCCTGGGCCTCCACCGGATCCGGGCCGGCCTGCAACTGCCACCGGAGGACGGCCGCCTGCGCGCGCGCCTGCATGAGCTGGACGCGGTGCGCGGCGAAACCCACGACGAGTCGGGCTGGCACCTGGACCTGGACCTGGCCGAAGCCGATGCGGTGCGCATCGCCAGCCAGCCCTGGGG
>JALYWW010000145.1 GCA_030852515.1 Pseudomonadota bacterium | reverse complement strand
TCGCCGACCTCCGGCGCCAGCGGGTTCAATGCGCTGCCCAGGCCATCACCCTGCGGCTGGAACGTCGCCGCCAGGTTGCCGGGGAGCGCGCTGAATCCCGGGCGGAACTCGCGCCACTGGCCCAATGCCTGCAGCACCTGCGGATCCAGCGGCACTCCGTCGACGCTGACGCCGGACGCCGGCCAGCGCCGTGCCTGGATCGGAAACGCGGGATTTTCGTGGCCGGGCAGGAACGCGGACGAATCGATCCACGCATCGCTCCATGCGCGCGCGTAACCGCCACCCTCCTGCCGCCACTGGAACATCTCCACCCGCCGCTCCAGGCCGAACTGGCTGCTGCGCACGCCGAACTCGGGATCGCGCGGGCTGTCGCCCTGCACCTCGGGGATCGCGGCGGGATCGGGGGTGTGTTCCTGCGCCTTGGCGGCGGGCGCGGCGAACACGCAACAGGCGGCCAGGCACCAGGCGACAGCCTTCATGCAAGCAGCGCCCGTGCATGCAGGTGTTCGACTTCGTGCGTCGTGCCGTAGCGCCCGCGTTCGTCGCGCACGACCTGCGCCAACGCGCAACCGGGGTCGTGGGTAAAGAACAGGTGCACGTTGCGCGCCAGCTTGTCGGCGAGGAACTCGCGCTTCTCGTCGATCAGCAATTCGGCATTGCGGTCGTAGCCCATGGTGATCGGTACGTGCACCCATGGCCGCCCCGGGATCAGGTCGGCACAGAACACCACGCCGCCGTGATCGACGCCGCCGACCTTTTCCGGACCGACGATCTCGGCCAGCATCAGGCCCGGCGTGTGGCCGTCGCTGTAGTGGAAGCGCACCGCCTGGCCCAACGACTGCGAATGCGCGCCGTCGACGATCTCCAGCCGGCCGCTGGCTTCCAGCAGTGCCGGCAGTTCCGGGATGAAACTGGCGCGGTCGCGCGGATGCGGATTGCGGGCGCGGTCCCAGCAAGCGGCGCTGACGACATAGGTCGCGTTCGGGAACAGCAGCCGCGGCGGCTCGCCCTCCTGCCATGCAGCAAGCAGCCCGCCGGCGTGGTCGAAGTGCAGGTGCGACAGCACCACGACATCGACGTCCTCATGGCCGAAGCCCGCGTCGGCCAGCGACTCGAGCAGCACGTGGCGCTCTTCCTGCACGCCGTAGCGCTCGCGCAGTTTCGGTTCGAAGAACGCGCCGATGCCGGTCTCGAACAAAACCGTCTTGCCCGCCAGCGGGCTGGCCAGCAGCGCGCGGCAAGCCAGCTCGATACGGTTGGCCTCGTCCGGCGGCGCCCACTGCTCCCACATCGCACGCGGGGCGTTGCCGAACATCGCCCCGCCGTCGAGCTTCTGCGAATTGCCCAGGAGCGACCAGAGCTTCACGGCGTCGGCTGGACCTTGGCCGAACCGACCGGGTTGCGCGGATCCGCACCGCCCGAAAGCGTGTTGGTTTCGCGGTCCCAGGACACGGTGTTGAGGATGCCCCAGGTGCTCTCGCCGGCGTTGACCTTGTGCCCCATCGCCTCGAGCTCCTTGATCGTGGCCTCGTCCAGCGCGCCCGGTTCGGCCGAGATCACGTCCGGCATCCACTGGTGGTGGATGCGCGGCAGCGCCGCGACTTGCTGCGCCGACAGGCCATCGACATAACCGAGGATGCCCAGCAGCACCTCGGTGATGATGCGGCTGCCGCCCGGCGCGCCAAGCGCGGTGACCTGCCCTGGCGAGAACATCAAGGTCGGCGTCATCGAGCTGAGCATGCGCTTGCCCGGCACGACCGCATTGGCCTCGAAGCCCATTACCCCGAATGCATTGGGGGTGCCCGGCTTGAGCGCGAAGTCGTCCATCTCGTCGTTGAGCAGCACGCCGGTCCCCGGCGGCACCAGGCCCGAGCCGTACAGCAGGTTGATGGTCTGCGTTGCCGAGACCATGTTGCCTTCGGCATCGATGATGGAGAAATGCGTGGTCTCCTCGTCTTCCAGCGGCGCCGGCTGGCCCGACAGCAGGCTGCTGGGCGTGGCCTTGTCCGGATGGATCGTTGCGCGCAGGCCGGCCGCGTAGTGCTTGCTCAGCAGGCGCTCCATCGGCACCTTGGTGAAATCGGGATCGCCGAGGTAGATGGTGCGGTCGCGATACGCGCGGCGCATCGCCTCGACCAGCAGGTGGGTGCGCCTGGCCGGCGTCTGCGCGGACAGGTCCCAACCCGAAATCATGTGCAGGATCTCGGCGATGGCGACACCGCCGGAAGAGGTCGGCGGCGCGGTGACGATGTTCCAGCCCTGGTAATCGAAGCCGATCGGCTCGCGCTCGCGCACTTCATAACCGGCCAGGTCGCCGAGGGTCCATTTGCCGCCTTCGGCATTGACGCCGGCGACGAGCTTGTCGGCGACATCGCCGCGGTAGAAGCCGTCGAAACCCTTTTCCGCCATCAACCGCAAGGTGCGCGCCAGGTCGGGCTGGCGCAGGATCTCGCCCTCGGTGGGCGGGTCGCCATCGGCCAGCAGCAGCGCGCGGGTGCCGGGATAACGATCCAGCACTTCACGCTTGCCGGCATAGCCACGCTCCAGGCGCGGGTACACCGGAAAACCTTCTTCGGCGATGCGGATCGCGGTCGCCAGGCTGGTTTCGAGCGGCAGGCGGCCGTGTTCGTTGGCCAGCTTCACCAGCGCGGCGGGCAGGCCGGGAATGCCGGCCGACCACGGGCCGTTCTGGGCCTTGTCCGGATCCAGGTTGCCTTCGGCATCCAGGTAGATTTCCGGCGTCGCTGCCTCGGGGGCGATCTCGCGTGCGTCCAGGAACAGCTGCTTGCCGGTCTTCGCGTCGTGCAGCAGGAAGAAGCCGCCACCGCCCAGGCCGGAGCTGATCGGTTCGACCACCGACAACACCGACGATACGGTCACCGCCGCGTCGAAGGCATTGCCGCCGGCCTTGATGGTGTCGAGGCCGGCCTGGGTGGCCAGCTCGTGCGCACTGGCGATCGCGGCGCCGGGCGGGTGCGCGGCAGGCGCAGGTTGCGCCGCCAGGGCAGGCGCGGACAGGAAGACGGTAAGCAGTGCGGTGCGCCGCAGGATGGCGGATAGGGTCATGTCGCCTCTTCTTGTTGCAGCCGCAGCAGCTTGGCCAGGAGTTGCGGCTCGGTTTCGGGATGGTCGGAATCGGGATCGATGCATTCGACCGGACAAACCACAACGCATTGTGGCTCTTCGAAGTGGCCGACGCATTCCGTGCACCGTGCCGGATCTATCACATAGATGGTCTCGCCCTGGCTGATCGCACTGTTCGGGCAGGCCGGCTCGCAGACATCGCAGTTGACGCACAACTCGTTGATCTTGAGCGACATCGGGTCCTGTTGCCGGTTGGAGCGCCGCTGCCGGCTGTCGCC
>JALYWW010000144.1 GCA_030852515.1 Pseudomonadota bacterium | reverse complement strand
GAGGAGAACCCGGACGCGATCAAGACCCTCAACGTGAACTACGTGCAGGGCCTGCAGCCGTACCAGTGCCGCGACATGGGCTTCGGCCTGGTATTCGTGGAAGTTCATCGATGGTCCGCAGCGTGATCCAGCCGCCTATTGTACGCTCGCAGGCTCATCGGGGAGTCGTCATGGCCGGATCATCGGGGATCGCGGACGCCCAGTACCGCGATCTTTACTTCTACAGCCTGTACCGGGTGCTCGAGGCCGGGCTGCTGGCCCTGCTGCTGTTCGGCCCCATCCGCGAGCTGCTGCCGGAGCCGCGCTTCGCGATGCTGGGCAAGGTCACCAGCATGGCCTACCTGGTCGCCGCGGGCGGCCTGCTGTACTGGGCCATGCGCCAGGTGGCATTGCGCTGGCAGGTGCTGATCGGGATCTGCATCGACGTGCTGGTCGGGCTGCTCGCCATCCACGCCATGCCCGCGGCCGCGTCGGGCATCGCCCTGATGCTGATCTTCAACGTCGGCGCCACCGCGATGCTGCTGCCGCTGCGCTACGGCCTGGCGGCCGGCGCGATGGCCGGCGGCGCGATGATCGGCGAGTACATCTGGACCACCCTGGGTCCCTATGCCAACGACCGGCCTTTGGCCGAGCCGCTGATGTTCGCGGTCAGCTTCCTCTCGATCGCGGTGCTGACCTACCTGCTCGGCCGCCAGATCCGCGAGAGCCAGGCCCTGGCCGAGCGCCGCGGCGGCGAAGTCGCCGACCTGGCCGCGATCAACGAACTCATCATCCGGCGCATGCGCACCGGCGTGCTGGTGGTCGACAGCGACGGCAGCATCCGCCTGGCCAACGAGGCCGCGGTGCTGCAACTGGGCGACCGCGGCGGCCGCCGCCGCCTGGCCGACGTCGCCCCGGCACTGGCCGAGCGCCTGGACCACTGGCTGCGCACCGGCCACAGCGACGACACGCCGCTGCGCCTGGGCACCGAACAGCCCGAAGTGCTGCCGCGCTTCGCACGCCTGCTGGCCCATGGCGCCAGCGCGCTGGTGTTCCTGGACGACACCGCGCTGGTTTCGCGCCGCGCCGAGTCGATGACCCTGGCCACCCTGGGCCGGTTCTCGGCCAGCCTCGCGCACGAGATCCGCAACCCGCTGGCGGCGATCAACTACGCAACCCAGCTGCTGCAGGAATCCACCGACATCAGCACCGCCGACCAGCGCCTGCTGCAGATCATCCACGCCCAGTGCCAGCGCACCAACGGCATCGTCGAGAACGTGCTCGGCCTGGCCCGGCGCGAGCGCGCCAGCGCCGACAACGTCGACCTGGCGGCGTTCGCGCGCCGCTTCGTCGACGACCACAACCAGATGCTGGCGCCGGGTTCGGCCAGCATCGAGGTCACCGGCGTCGAGGAACTGCACGCGCTGGTCGACCCGCGCCACCTGCAGCAGGTCCTGACCGTGCTGCTGCAGAACGCGCTCAACCACGGCCACCTGCCCGGCGATCCGGCCAAGGTCACGCTCAAGGTCCACGCCATCGAGGGCCGCCCCGCCATCGACGTGCGCGACCGCGGCCCCGGCATCCCCGAGGAAGCCCGCGCGCAACTGTTCCGGCCGTTCTATACCACCTCGGAACTGGGCACCGGCCTGGGCCTGTATATCGCCCGCGAGCTATGCCGGGCCAACGAGGCGACGCTGGATTACGTCGAGGTTCCGGGGGACGGCACCTGCTTCCGGATCACCTTGCCGGATCCGCACGCGCTGCTGCCGGCTTGATTAGCTACAACGACCAGTTCAATTCGTCCACGGAAACACCAGCCTGCTTGAGAACGGCCGCAAGCGTGCCGGTCTTCAGTTCACGATGCATCGGCACGACGCAACCTGAAAGTCCACGCCGCAGTACGACGTGACTACCTCTTTGCCTGGTTCTGACGAACCCGAGCCTTTCCAGCGCGCGCACTACCTCTGCGCCGGATACCCGCGGCAAGCTAGGCGGCACGACCCGCGACGTCGAATGTAGTCAGCAATGCCTTTCCGTACGAGGCGATGGGAAACTCTTCCAGATAGAGTTCAGTAGCTTCACGCAGATTGGCCAAGGCGTCTGTGATGGAGTCACCCTGACTGGCCGTGCCCGTTTCCGGGTTCAAGGCGACGAAACCTCCTTCTTCTGCAGGGATGAGAACTGCGCTGAGTTGCATGCGTGCTTCCTCCGGCTTGTTGACCTCGTCGTTGCCATAGCGCTCGCCCGGTTCGGCAATCGCCGCGCGATCGCTACGCCCAACCTCGAGGCTTTCCAGGTCGCGCAAGTACTCGACAATCGCCGCGCGGGCGTAATAGCTCTTGCTGCGCCCCGTTCGCTTGGCAAGCGCATCAAGGCGCTCTTCGAGTTCGGCAGGCAATCGGATAGCGAGCATGGGATTCTCCGGTGTCATACATGTATATCACGAGGGAGGGGGCGGCGGTATCAGGGATTTCCGAATCGCGCCCAAGGGGCGCTCCTACACCGGATCGGCGGCATCCGTTAAGGTTGCGGACATGAGCGAAACACCCGCACGCAGCGCCCCTGCTCCTACCGCATTGATCGTCGACGACGAGCACGACATCCGCGAGCTGCTGGTGCTGACCCTGGGCCGCATGGGCCTGCGCACCGACACCGCGGCCAACCTGGCCGCCGCCCGCGCCCAGCTGGCCAGCAACCGCTACGACCTGTGCCTGACCGACATGCGCCTGCCCGACGGCTCGGGCATCGACCTGGTGGCCGAGATCTCGGCCAACCATCCCGACACGCCGACCGCGATGATCACCGCCTTCGGCAACGTCGAGGCCGCGGTCGGCGCGCTCAAGGCCGGCGCCTTCGACTTCGTCAACAAGCCGGTCGACATCCACGTGCTGCGGCGGCTGGTGAACCACGCACTGGACCTGGGCCAGCGACGCCGCGAAGTGCCCGCGCCGAGCAACGGCCTGGCCCGCCTGCAGGGCGACTCGCAGGCGATGCAGGCGTTGCGCGGCACCGTCGCCAAGGTCGCGCGCAGCCAGGCACCGATCGCCATCCACGGCGAGTCCGGCGTGGGCAAGGAGCTGGTCGCGCGGACCATCCACGCCGAAGGCGGCCGGGCCAAGGGCCCGTTCGTCCCGGTCAACTGCGGCGCGATCCCGGCCGAGCTGATGGAAAGCGAATTCTTCGGCCACAAGAAGGGCAGCTTCACCGGCGCCCACGTCGACAAGCCCGGCCTGTTCCAGGCGGCGGACGGCGGCACCCTGTTCCTCGACGAGGTGGCCGAGCTGCCGCTGCCGATGCAGGTCAAGCTGCTGCGCGCGATCCAGGAGAAGTCGGTGCGCCCGGTCGGCGCCAACGCCGAGGTGGCGGTCGACGTGCGCATCCTGTCGGCCACACACAAGAACCTGGCGGCGCTGGTCG
>JALYWW010000074.1 GCA_030852515.1 Pseudomonadota bacterium | reverse complement strand
GTGTAAGGGCGGCATGGATCGACCCGCATCCGGAATCACTTCTTCTTCGCAGCCTTCGGCGCGGCCTTGCCCGCGCCAAACTCCAGGCGGTCGCGGTTCTTTTCCACCGTCTTCAGGCCGATGCCCTTGACCTGGGCGAGCTGCTCGGCGCTCTTGAACGCCCCGTGTTCGTCGCGATAGGCCACGATCGCCTCGGCCTTGGCCCGGCCGATGTTGACCAGGGCGGCGTCGATCGCCGCCGCGTCGGCGGTGTTGATGTTGACCCGGTCGGCGGCGTTGGCGGAACCGAACAGGCTGGCCGCCGCAAGCAGCATGCCCAGGGTCAGCGAACGGGGAATCGCGGTGAAAGTCTTCATGGCAGTCTCCTCTGGATGGCTACCCGGCTGGCGGTCGCCACCGGTGGATGCAGTCTCCGCATGGCCCCGCGCCCACGACATCGCCAAACCTCGCAACGGAGCGTAGGGAAAAGCCGCTTCATGCGCCGGGGCGTAGAATCGGTGGTTCGCAAACAACGGGACCCAGACCCATGGCAGCCAGCCACGCCTCCAGCGGGGAGTTCGATCCGGCACGCGTCGACAGCTTCGTGTCGGCCAAGTGGGACCAGGACATCGTGCCGCAGCTGGTCGAATACATCCGCATCCCCAACAAGTCGCCGATGTTCGATGCCGACTGGGTCAGGAATGGCCACATGGCAGCAGCGGTCGCGCTGATGGAAACCTGGGCCAAGGCGCAGCAGATCCCCGGCCTGGTGGTCGAAGTGGTGCAGCTGGAAGGCCGCACGCCGCTGATCTACCTGGAAGTGCCGGCCACCGGCGGTGAAACCGGTGAAGACTGCGTGCTGCTGTACGGCCACCTCGACAAGCAGCCGGAAATGACCGGCTGGGACGACGACCTCGGTCCGTGGAAGCCGGTGCTCAAGGGCGACCGGCTGTACGGCCGCGGCGGCGCCGACGACGGCTACGCGATCTTCGGTTCGCTGGCCGCGATCCAGGCGTTGCACGAACAGGGTGCGGCGCATGCGCGTTGCGTGATCCTGATCGAAGCCTGCGAGGAATCGGGCAGCTACGACCTGCCCGCCTATGTCGACCACCTCGCCGACCGCATCGGCATGCCTTCGCTGGTGGTGTGCCTGGATTCGGGTTGCGGCAACTACGAGCAGCTGTGGTGCACCACGTCGCTGCGCGGCCTGGCCGGCGGCAACCTCACCGTCAAGGTGCTGGACGAAGGCGTGCACTCCGGCGACGCGTCGGGCATCGTGCCGTCCAGCTTCCGCCTGCTGCGCCAGTTGCTGTCGCGGGTCGAGGACGAAGGCACCGGCCGCATCCTGCTCGACGGCCTGCACGCCGAAATCCCGGCCGACCGCAACACCCAGGCGGCCAAGGTCGCTGAAGTGCTTGGCACCGAGGTCTACGACAAGTTCCCGCTGTTGCCGGGCATGAAGCCGATGCACGACGACCTGACGGAGCTGGTGCTCAACCGCACCTGGCGCCCGGCGCTGTCGATCACCGGCATGGACGGCATTCCGCCGCTGGCGTCCGCCGGCAACGTGCTGCGCCCGCAGACCGCGGTGAAGCTGTCGCTGCGCCTGCCGCCCACGCTGGACGGCAAGCGCGCCGGCGACCTGCTCAAGGACGCCCTGCTGCGCGATCCGCCCAACGGCGCGCAGGTTACGCTGGACCTGGAGAAGGCATCGACCGGCTGGAACGCGCCGGCGATGGCGCCATGGCTGGAACGCGCCATCGATACCGCCAGCCAGGAATTCTTCGGTGCTCCGGCGATGTACATGGGCGAAGGCGGCTCGATCCCGTTCATGGGCATGCTCGGCGAGAAGTTCCCTGGCGCGCAGTTCATGATCACCGGCGTGCTCGGCCCGCACTCCAACGCGCACGGCCCGAACGAATTCCTGCACATCCCGATGGGCAAGAAGGTCACCGCCTCGGTGGCCCGGGTGATCGCCGCCCACCATGCCGCCAGCGTGCGGAACGAGACCGGCGGCAGCGCGGCCATGCCCAGCACCCAGGAACGCGGGGAACACGGCTGCTGCTAGCTGCGGGCGGTTCTCCCCTTGCCGGGACGCCCCGCCATTGCGGGGCGTTTTTTTTGGTCCTGGCTATTGACCAGATAATGAGAATGATTATCATTGTCAGATCAACCTGAATTGGCGTACCGATGCGACCGCACCCCTTATCCCTCGCCCTGCTGCTGGCCCTGCCCGCGGCCGCCTTTGCCGCCGACGCGCCCGCCGACAAGGGCGAAGCCGTCGACCTCAAGCGCGTGGTCGTCGTCGCCACCCGCACCGAGCGCGCCGAAGCCGACGTCCCGGCCACCGTCGACGCCATCGACCGTGAACGCATGGACCAACTGCTCGCCCACGACCTGGCCAGCCTGTTCCGCTACGAGCCGGGCATCAGCGTGACCTCCGGCTTCGGCCGCTTCGGCATCGGCAGCATCCGCATCCGCGGCCTCGACGCCAACCGCGTGCGCCTCCAGGTCGATGGCATCCCGATCCCTGATGCCTTCGCCATCGGCAGCTACTCCGACGCGAATCGCAACTTCGTCGACGTCGACACGCTCAAGCGGGTCGAAGTCGTGCGCGGTCCGGCCAGCTCGCTGTACGGCTCCGACGCACTCGGCGGCACGGTGGCGTTCACCACCAAGGATCCATCCGACTACCTCGGCGACGACAAGGACAGCCACGTTGGCCTGCGCCTGGGCACGGAAAGCAGCTGGAACGCGCTGACCGCCGGCGCTACCGCCGCGATCGGCGGCGACCGCTGGTCCGGCATGGCCGTGGTCAACCACCGCCAAGGCCAGGAAACGGAAAACCAGGGCGACGTGGGCGGCGAAGGCGCCACCCGCACCCGGCCGAACCCACAGGACCGAGACGGACGCAGCCTGTTGTCGAAACTGGTGTTCGCCCCCTCCGCCGACCAGCGCTTCCGCCTGACCGTGGAAGGCAACGAGCAGCATGCCGACACCGACATGCTCACCGGACGCGGCCTGCAGGGACTGACCGGCGCCAACAACCTCTCGCTCACCGCCCACGACCACCAGTCGCGCGCGCGGGTGTCGTTCGCGCATGAAATGGACGCCACCGGCTTCGCCTTCGCCGACAGCCTCGACTGGCAGGTGTACCGGCAGGACAGCGCCACGGTACAGAACACCATCGAAGTGCGCCGTACCGCCACTGGCCGCAACGAACGCCGCGAGCGCGAGTTCGACTTCGATCAGCGCGCGCAGGGCCTGCAGGCCAATTTCCGCAAGGACTTCTCCGTCGGCAACAGCAGCCACGCGCTCGCCTACGGCGTCGACCTGTCGCGCACCCGCACCGCGCAGAAGCGCGACGGCCGCGTCCACAACCTCGACACCGGCACCACCAGCAACGCGATGTTGCCCGACGTGTTCCCGGTCCGCGACTTCCCCGTCAGCACCACCACCAGCGCCGCTGCCTACGTCCAGGACGAGATCGCGTTCAACGACGACGCCTTCCGGCTGGTGCCGGCGATCCGCGTCGACCGCTACGAACTGGATGCCAAAACCGACCCGATCTTCGCCGAAGACAATCCCGGCGTCGCGATCGAGGACCTGACCGATACCAGCGTGTCGCCCAAGCTCGGCGCGGTGTGGCGTTTCGCCCCGGACTGGTCGGTTTACGGCGGCTATGCACGCGGGTTCCGCGCGCCGCCCTACGGCGACGTCAACATCGGTTTCACCAATGTGATGTTCGGCTACACCGCCATCGCCAACCCGGACCTCAAGCCGGAAACCAGCGACGGCCTGGAACTGGGCCTGCGCTTCAACGGCAGCGCGACCTGGGCCAGCCTCGCGGCATACGACAACCGCTACCACGACTTCATCGAATCGTTCGCCTTCGTCGGCTTCAACGAAGGCGGCTTGATGGTGTTCCAGTCGCGCAACGTCGCCAACGTGCGCATCCGGGGTGCCGAGCTCAAGGCTGGCGCCAACCTCGGTGCGATGCACGACGCGCTCGAGGGCTGGTCGCTGCGTTTCGCATCGGCGTATGCCCGCGGCGAGGATCGCGACACCGGTCTGGCCCTGGATTCGATCGATCCGCTGACCGCAACCCTGGGCGCGGCCTACGACGCCGGACAGTGGGACGTGGAGCTAGCCGGCCGGTTCGCCGGGCGCAAGGACCGGGTCTCCGATCCCGACCTGTACCGCCAGGCCGGCTACGGCGTGTTCGACCTGCTCGCGCACTACGAGATTACGCCCGGTGCGCGCGTCTCCGTGGGCGTGTTCAACCTGGGCGACAGGAAGTACACGCTCGCTGGCGACCTGCCGCTGGGCGCCCCGGGCGGCAGCAACGTGCTCGACCGCTATTCCGCCCCGGGTCGCAACGTTTCCGTGGACTTCGCGGTAGCGTGGTGACCCCGCTCCCCATTACCCTTTTTTGATCCGGCACGCGCCGGAGGAGACGATGCAATGAACAAGCTGGCGATTACCCTGGCGCTTGCGGGGCTTTCCGGAGCCGCCACCGCGGCCGAGCCGGCGACTGCGTCGGCGAGCGATGTCGCGCGCGCCCACGACGCGATCCTGAAGATGCAGGGCGAGCACATCGTCAGTTTCGCGTTCGACGAAACCGTGCTGCTGCAGCCTGGCTACGAACGCCAACCGGCCAAGCGCAGCGGTGGCGATGAAGTCGTGATCGTGGTCGAGGACTCGCCGACCCACGTCGTCCTGCAGCACATCCTGGTCTCGCCCAAGAGCGGCCACGTGACCAAGCACTGGCGCCAGGACTGGCGTTATGAAGCGCCTACGCGCTTCGAGTTCAGCGCCGACCAGACCTGGACCGTGCGCAAGCTGTCGCCCGCGGAAACCGCTGGCGCCTGGACCCAGTGCGTGTACGAAGTCAGCGACGCGCCGCGCTATTGCGGCACCGGCAAGTGGGAATTCAAGGGCGACATCGCGACCTGGACCAGCGACACCAGCTGGCGTCCGCTGCCGCGACGCGAGTACACCCGGCGCAGCGATTACAACGTGCTGGAAGTCGTCAACCGGCACACCATCGTTCCCGGCGGATGGACCCACGAGCAGTTCAACACCAAGGTCCGCCGCAATGCCGACGGCAGCCAGGTGGAGATCGCGCGCGAGTTCGGCTTCGACGACTACATCCGCAACGACGACACCGACTTCACCCCGGCCTACGACTACTGGAAGGCGACTTCCCGGTACTGGGAGCGCGTGCGCCAGCGCTGGGACGCCTTCCTGTCGCAGCCTCCGGGCCTCCACCTGAAGACCGAGGTCGACGGCATGGTGATGATCATACCGCTGTTCGAGCAGGCCGCAGCGGTGCAATCCGGGAAGGAAATCGCGGACGCCGACATCGACGCGGTGTTCGCGCAGTGGGCCGAACCGGCTCAGCTGCGCCCGTAAACGTCCTCGTAGCGGACGATGTCGTCCTCGCCGAGGTAGTCGCCCGATTGCACTTCGATCAGCTCGAGGACCTCGTTGCCGGGGTTCTCGAGCCGGTGCTTCGCGCCGATCGGAATATAGGTCGACTGGTTGGCGTGCAGTTCGAACACGTCGTGGTCGCGGGTCACGCGCGCAATGCCGCTGACCACGATCCAGTGCTCGGCGCGTTGCGTATGCGACTGCAGCGACAGCTGCGCGCCGGGCTTGACCTTGATCCGCTTGACCTGGAAGCGCGGGCCGGTATCGATCGAGTCGTAGCTGCCCCAGGGACGGTGCACCTCGCGGTGCAAAGCAGCCTGGCTGCGCTGCTCCTGCTTGAGCAGTGCGACGACGTCCTTGACCTGCTGCACCTTGTCCTTGCGCGCCACCAGCACGGCATCGTCGGTTTCGACCACGACCACGTCGTCCACCCCGACCAGCGCGACCAGGCGGCGCGCGTACGCGAAGCTGTTGCGGCTGTCGACGGCGATCACGTCGCCATGGCTGGCGTTGCCGTCGGCATCGCGCTCGGCGACGTCCCACAGCGCCGACCAGGAGCCCACGTCGTTCCAGCCAATGTCCACCGGAAGCACCATCGCAGCGTCGGTGCGCTCCATCACCGCGTAGTCGATCGACTCGGCGGGCGTTGCGGCGAACGCGTCCTTGTCCAGGCGGATGAAATCGCCGTCGCGGCGCGCCGCGTCGAACGCGGCACGCGCGCCGTCGAGGATGTCGGCGCGGAAGCGCGCCAACTCCTCCAGGTAGCGCGAGGCGCGGAACAGGAACATGCCGCTGTTCCAGTAGTAGCCGCCGGCATCCAGGTACGACTGCGCGGTCGCCGCGTCGGGCTTCTCGACGAAGCGCAGGACCTTGCGCACGCCGTTGCCGGCTTCTGCATGGATGTATCCGAAGCCGGTTTCCGGCGCGGTCGGGACGATGCCGAAGGTGACCAGCGCCCCGGCGTCGGCGGCGACACTGGCCTCGCGTACCGCGGCCCGGAACGCATCGGGATCGCGCACCACGTGGTCGGACGGCAGCACCAGCAGCAAGGGGTCGTCGCCGCCGGCGACGGCGTGGAGCGCGGCCGCCGCAATCGCCGGCGCGGTGTTGCGCCCCACCGGCTCGAGCATGATCGCCGGCGCTGGCGCGCCGGCCTGGCGCAGCTGCTCGGCCACCAGGAAGCGGTGGTCCTCGCCGGCGACCACGATCGGCGCGGCGACACCGGCGATCGAGGCCACCCGCAGCCAGGTCGCCTGCAGCATGGTGTCCTTGCCGGCCAGCGGCAGGAACTGCTTGGGATAGGCCTCGCGCGAGAGCGGCCAGAGACGCGTGCCGGAACCACCGGAGAGCAACACGGGTTGCAACTTGGCCACGGCGATCTCCCTGCGGACTGGCCGGCAGTTTAACCTGTGCACCATGCAGCCCGACCTCGACTCCGATCCGCGCTCCGGCGAACGCCTGGCCTGGGCGCGCGACGCACTGGACGCCCCCGCCGCCACCCTGGTGCGCGCGTCGGTGGACGCAGGTTTCCGCAGCTATTGGCGCAGCGAAGGCGCCAGCGCGGGTGCCCCCAGCCATATCGTGATGGACTCGCCGCCGGACCGCGAAGACGTGCGTCCGTGGCTGCGCATCCGCGACCTGCTGGAGGCCGGCGGCGTGCGCGTGCCGAAGGTGCTCGCCCGCGATGTCGAGCGCGGCTTCCTGCTGCTCGAGGACCTGGGCACGCAGACCCTGCTGCATGCCATCGATGCCGACAACGCCGATGCCATGTTCGACGCCGCCATCGAGCAGTTGCTGAAACTGCAGGCGATCGCGCCGCCGGCCGACCTGCCCGCCTACGACGAGGCGCTGCTCGGGCGCGAACTGCGCCTGTTCGACGAATGGTTCCTGGGCCGCCATCTCGGCATGGCGCTGGATTGCGATGCGCTGGAAGCGCTGGACCTGGCCTATCGCCGGCTCATCGACGCGGCGCTGGCGCAACCGCAGGTGCTGGTGCATCGCGACTTCATGCCGCGCAACCTCATGCCCGCGGGAGACGGCGGCCTGGCCGTGCTCGACTTCCAGGATGCGGTGCGCGGGCCGATCGCCTACGACGCGCTGAGCCTGTTCAAGGATGCCTTCCTGAGCTGGCCGCAGCCGCGGGTCGACGCCTGGCTCGGGCGCTACCACGCGCGCGCCAGCGCCGCCGGCCTGCCGCTGCCGCCGCTTGCGCGCTTCCGCCGCGACGCGGACTGGATAGGCGTACAGCGCCACCTCAAGGTCATCGGCATCTTCGCCCGCCTGCACCATCGCGACGGCAAGCCGAAGTACCTGGCCGATGTGCCGCGCTTCTTCGCCTATCTCGACGAGGTCCTGCCGCGTTACACCGAACTCGCGCCGCTGCGCGAACTGATCGAATCGCGGGTCAAGCCCGCCCTCGCCGCATGAAGGCGCTGGTCCTCGCCGCCGGCCTGGGCGAACGCATGCGCCCGCTCACCGACACGACGCCAAAGCCCCTGCTCGTCGCCGGCGGCAAGCCGCTGATCGAATGGCATCTGGAGAAGCTGGCGGCCATCGGCGTGCGTGATGTCGTGGTCAATACCAGCTGGCTGGCCGCGCAGTTCCCGCAGGTACTGGGCGACGGCAGCCGCTGGGGCCTGCGCCTGCATTTCCTCTACGAGGGCCCGGTCGCGCTGGAAACCGGCGGCGGCATGCTCAACGCGCTTCCCCTGCTCGCCGACGACGGCGATGCACCGTTCATCGCAGTCAATGGCGACATCGCCTGCAACTACGACTTCGCGCGGCTGCCGCGCGCATTGCAGGGTGACGCGCACCTGGTGCTGGTCGACAACCCGCCGCACCATCCGCAGGGCGACTTCGCCCTGCGCGCCGACGGCCGTCTTGCCGCGGAAGGCGAAGCGAAACTGACGTTCTCCGGCATCGGCGTTTATCGCAGCGCGCTGTTCGAAAGCTGGCGCGAGGTCCTCGGCGATGCGCTTGGTGTCGAGGCGGAGCCGCCACGCTTCCGGCTTGCGCCGCTGTTGCGCGCGGCCATGGCGCGCGGCGCGGTCGGCGGCGAATACCATCGGGGCTTGTGGACGGACGTGGGGACGCCGCAGCGGCTCGAGGAACTCGACGCGAGGTTATAGATCGCCGAGGGTTTCGCGCAGGAATGGAACGGTGAGGCGGCGTTGCGCGGCCAGCGAGGCGTGGTCGAGGCGGTCCAGCAACCGGGTCAGTCCGCCCAGGTCGCGGCCGACGCGCCGCAGCAACCACTCCAGCGCGGCCGGATCCACTGCAAGCCCGCGCCGCCGCGCGCGTTCGCGCAGCACTTCGCGCCGGCCCTCATCATCCAAAGGCGACAGTACAACGCGCGCGCACTGCGACAGTCGCGAACGCAGGTCCGGCAGCACCAGCGGCAAGCCGTCCGGCGCCGCACGTCCGGCATAGAGCAGCGACACCCCGCTGCCGCGCGCGCGGTTGTGGAAGTCGAACAGCGCGACTTCATCGTCGCGGTTGCCGGCGATCGCATCGATGCCGTCCAGCGCGACCAGCGCGGCCGCGTCCATGGCTTGCAGCGCATCGCGCAGTCGTCCCGCCGCCGCCTGCAGAGGCAGGTAGGCCGCACGCCTGCCGGCCGCCTCGGCCGCCGCGCACGCAGCCAGCGCGAGGTGGGTCTTGCCGACACCGGCCGCGCCGGCGAGATAGATGCCATCGCCGCCGGTCGTGGCCAGTGCGCTCAGCTGGGCCAGGACTTCGGCGGGGATGCCGACGCAGGTCTCGAAGCGCTGGTCGGGGGGATACCTGAGCGCCAGCGGCAGCTGCCGCGTGCCGGGTGCGCTCACGCGTCGTTGCCGGGATCGATCGGCCGCGACGCAGCCGCCGGCGGGAGGTGTCCGGCGTACAGCGGGCTGTCGATGTACCGCTCGTGCGCGTAGCGCAGCAGCACGTTGGCCACGGCCGCCACCGGCAACGCCAGGAACAGGCCGAGGAAGCCGAACAGCGCGCCGCCGGCGAAGACCGCGAAGATCACCGCCATCGGATGCAGGCCGATGCGGTCGCCGACCAGCTTCGGCGTGAGCCAGTAGCTTTCGATCACCTGCCCGACGCCCCAGACGGCGATCACGCCAAGCAGGTGCGGCCAGTCGCCGAACTGGACCATCGCCGCGATGCTGCCGAGCACGATCACCGTGGTCGGGCCGAGGTAAGGAACGAAGGTCAACAGCCCGCCGACCACGCCGATCAGGATGCCCAGGTCCAGGCCGACCGCGAACAGGCCGATGCCATACAGCACGCCCAGGATCAGCATCACCAGCAACTGCCCGCGCAGGAACCCGCTGAGGACTTCGCTGGACTCGCGCGCAAGCCGCGACACGGTCGCGGCATGGTCGCGCGGCACCAGGGCCGCGATCCGCTCGATGAAGATGTCCCAGTCGCGCAGGAAAAAGAACGTCAGCACCGGCAGCAGGACCAGGTTGGCGAGCCAGCCCAGCAGGGCAAAACCCGATCGGGAGACGTACCCCAGCAGCGTCGTCGCAGCGCCGCCCGCCTGTTCCCAGTGGCTGCGCACCAGGGTGAACAGCCGCGCCGGATCCAGCCATGCCACCAGTTCCAGTCCGGTGCGCGCCTCCAGCCACGGCAAGGCGGTGCCCACGACCCATTCACGGTAGCTCGGCAGCGAACCGACCAGGGTCACCAGCTGGCGCTGCAACAGCGGCAGCAACAGCAGCAGGCCCAGCAGCGTGACCGCGGCCATCGCCGAGAACACCACGATCACGCCGCCGTTGCGCGGTACTCCTCGCGCCTGGATGCGGTCGACCAGCGGATCGCCGAGCCAGCCGAGCAACGCCGCAAGCACGAACGGCGTCAGCACCGGCGACAGCAGCCACAGCAGCCAGCACGTCGCCAGCGCCACCAGCGCCCATTGCAGTCGCTTCAGGAACGTGGCGAGCGTGCGGAGGTCGTTGTTTTCCTCCATCGTGGCCTCAACGCAGGCGGAAGGTGGTCGGCTCGCCGACGCCTTCCTCAGCCGTGCCTTGTTCAACCAGCAGTTCGTCGTCCAGGACCCGGCGCAGGCCGGCCAGGCCGGAAGCCAGGTCGAGTTCGAAACGGAGCCCCTCCGCCGTCGCGTGCAACGGCTTCACGTCGCGGACCACGGATTGCGAACGCAACCATGCCGCGAGGCGCATGTAGTCCTCGCTGGAGTCGATGCCGGTGAACAGGACCTCGTGGCGGCCGGGCTCGCCGATCGGCGCGGCCTTGGCGTACCGCGCCGCCAAGGCGTCGGCGGCACCGTCGGCACCGGCCGCCATCGCCCGCAAGGCACTGCGGTCGTGGCTGGACCAGCTCGAAAGTGCGCGTCCGTCGTCGACCAGGGTCCAGTCCGCGGTCCAGCCTTCGTCGCCGCGGTAGAGCTTGCCGACCAGCTGCATCTGCGGGCTGTAG
>JALYWW010000073.1 GCA_030852515.1 Pseudomonadota bacterium | reverse complement strand
GTACACGAAGTACACGAAGGAGAGCGATGAGTTCGAAAGCTCTTCCCCCTGCGTGCTCCGTGTGCTCCGTGTTCCAGTCTTTGCTCCTGGGAGCCAGCGACGGTCAGATGCGGCGGAACACCAGGGTGCCGTTGGTGCCGCCGAAGCCGAAGGAGTTGGACATGGCGATGTCCACCTTCGCTTCGCGCGCGACATGCGGCACGTAGCCGAGGTCGCAACCTTCGGACGGGTCGTCGAGGTTGATGGTCGGCGGGATCACGCCGGTATGCAGCGCCATCGCCGAGAACACGGCCTCGACGCCACCGGCCGCACCCAGCAGGTGGCCGGTCATCGACTTTGTCGAGCTGACCATGGTCTTGTACGCGTGCTCGCCGAGCGCGGCCTTGACCGCCATCGTCTCGGCCAGGTCGCCGGCCGGGGTCGAAGTGCCGTGGGCGTTGATATAGCCGATCGCATCGGCGTTGATGCCGGCGTCCCTGATCGCGTTGCGCATGCAGCGCGCGGCACCCTCGCCGCTCTCGCTGGGCGCGGTCATGTGGTAAGCGTCGCCGCTCATGCCGAAGCCGATCAGCTCGCAGTAGATGCGCGCGCCGCGGGCCTGCGCCTTGTCGTAGTCCTCCAGCACCAGGATGCCGGCGCCATCGCCCATGACGAATCCGTCACGGTCCTTGTCCCACGGACGCGATGCCTTCTCCGGCTCGTCGTTGCGGGTGGACAGCGCCTTCATCGCGCAGAAGCCGCCCAGCGAAGTCGGTGTGGTCGCGTACTCGGAACCGCCGGCGATCATCGCGTCGGCTTCGCCGTACTGGATCATGCGCATCGCCAGGCCGATGTTGTGGGTCGCCGTGGTGCAGGCGGTGACCGCCGCGATGTTCGGACCCTTGGCGCCGGTCAGGATCGACACCTGCCCGGCGACCATGTTGATGATGGTACTGGGGACGTAGAACGGCGAAACCTTGCGCGGGCCGCCCTCGGCCTGCTTGAGCGTGGTTTCCTCGATGCCCTTGAGCCCGCCGATGCCGGCACCGATGGCCACGCCGATGCGCTCGGCGGCCTCGCCCTCGATCGCGATGCCCGAGTCGGCGATCGCCATCAGCGCTGCGGCCACGCCGTAGTGGACGAAGGGATCCATCTTCTTGATGTCCTTCGGCGAAATCCATTGCGCCGGATCGAAGCCCCGCACCTCGCCGGAGATCCGGGTCGGGAACGCGGAGGCGTCGAAATGGGTGATGGGGCCGATGCCCGAGCGGCCGTGGACGATGCCGTCCCAGCTGCTGCTCAGGTCGTTGCCAAGCGGCGACAGGATGCCGAGGCCGGTGACGGCGACGCGTCGTCTGGACATGTATCCAACTCCTGGATTGCAAATGCGCGGGGCCGCATCAGCGGCCCCGTGCAACGGTCGAGGAACGCCAGGATTACGCCTTGACGTGTGCCTTGACGTAGTCGATCGCCTGCTGCACGGAGGTGATCTTCTCGGCTTCCTCGTCGGGGATCTCGCACTCGAATTCTTCCTCGAGGGCCATGACCAGTTCGACGGTGTCGAGCGAGTCGGCGCCGAGATCGTCGACGAACGAAGCGCTGTTGGTGACTTCTTCTTCCTTGACGCCCAGTTGTTCGATGACGATCTTCTTGACGCGCTCTTCGATGCTGCTCATGGGTGTTCGCTCCTCCCGGGAGTCTGTTCAGACGGATAGTGTAAGGGAATACCGGGGCATCGGTGAATGCCCTGGCAAGGCCTTTTGGTTCAGTAACTTGGACGCTGTTGTTACGGCTACTTACGGCATGTACATGCCGCCGTTGACGTGCAGGGTTTCGCCGGTGATGTAGGCGGCGGAGGGGCCGGCCAGGAACGCCACCGCGCGCGCGATGTCGGCCGGCTCGCCGAGCCGTGCCAGTGCAATCTGGCCGAGCAGGCCTTCACGCGTGGAATCGGGCAGCGCGCGGGTCATGTCGGTATCGATGAAGCCCGGCGCGACCACGTTCACGGTGACGCCGCGGCTGCCGATCTCCTTGGCCAGCGACTTGCTGAACGCGATGATGCCGGCCTTGGCCGCGGCATAGTTCGACTGTCCCGCGTTGCCGGTGACGCCGATCACCGAGGCGATGTTGACGATGCGGCCCTTGCGCGCCTTCATCATCCCGCGCAGCACCGCCTTGCTGGTGCGGAACACGCTGCTGAGGTTGGTGTCGAGGATGTCGTTCCACTCCTCGTCCTTCATCCGCAGCAACAGGTTGTCGCGGGTGATGCCGGCATTGTTGACGAGGATGGAGATCGCGCCGAACTCCTTGCCGATCGCGTCGACCAGGGCTTCGACCGCGGCACCGTCGGTGACGTCGAGCTTGCGTCCGTGGCCGCCCAGCGACGCCAAGCGTTCGCCGATCGCCGCCGCGCCCGACTCCGAGGTCGCGGTGCCGATGACGGTCGCGCCCTGCGCCGCCAGTTCATCGGCGATCGCCGCCCCGATCCCGCGGCTCGCGCCCGTGACCAGTGCAACCTCACCCGCCAATACCTTCGTCATCACCAACTCCTCAAAAGCATTTTTTGCCACAGATTTCACAGATTACACAGATGAAAAAGCCAGAGCTTTGCTTCTTATCTGTGTTCATCTGTGTGATCTGTGGCTAATTGTGTTTCCAGTCCGCCAGGGCGGATTCGAAATCCGACGGGGTGCCAAGGGGGCGGGCGTCGAGGGACTTGTCGATGCGCTTGACCAGGCCGGTGAGGACCTTGCCGGGGCCGCATTCGCCGATGCGGTTGGCGCCACGCGCGGCCAGCGCTTCCACGCAGCTGGTCCACTGCACCGGCAGGTACAGCTGGCGCACCAGCGCATCACGGATCGACTGCGTGCCTTCGTGCACTTCGCCATCGACGTTCTGCACCACCGGGATCGCCGGTTCGTGCCAGCGCATCCCGGCCATCGTTTCCGACAGGCGGTTGGCGGCTTCGCGCATCAGCGGCGTATGCGAGGGCACGCTCACGGCGAGCTTCACCGCCTTGCGCACGCCGCGTTCGGCGAGCAACGCCAGCGCGCGATCGACCGCGGCCGCATGGCCGCCGATCACGACCTGGCCGGGCGAGTTGTAGTTGGCCGGCACCACCACTTCGTCGCCGGATGCCTCGCGGCACACTTCGGTGACCAGCGCGTCTTCGGAACCGAGCACGGCGGCCATCGCCCCGGTCCCGGCGGGCGCGGCGTCCTGCATCAGCTGGCCGCGCAGGCGCACCAGCTGCGCGGCGTCGCGCAGCGACAAGGCGCCGGCGGCGACCAGCGCGCTGTATTCGCCCAGGCTGTGCCCGGCGAGCAGCGCCGGCTTCGCACCCCCGCGCTGCAGCCAGAGCTGCCACGCGGCGACACCGGCCGCGAGCAACGCCGGCTGGGTGTACTCGGTGCGGTTGAGCATTTCCTCCGGCCCTTCCCGGGACAGCGTCCACAGGTCGACGCCGGCGCCATCGGAGGCTTCGCGGAAGGCGTCCTGCAACGACGGGTGCGACGCCGCGAGCTCGGCGAGCATGCCGACCGATTGCGATCCCTGGCCGGGGAAGACGAAGGCGAGCGGATTGGTCATGGAAAGGCGGGGCGCGCCACTCGAGGCTGGCGGGACGCGCATGATACGGGCGCGGTTCCGCGATTGTCTGTACCCCGGCGTATGTACGCTAGAAGCGCAGCAGCGCCGAGCCCCAGGTGAATCCGCCGCCGAAGGCTTCCAGCAGGACCAGCTGGCCGCGCTGGATCCGGCCCGAGCGCACTGCTTCGTCCAGTGCCAGCGGCACCGAACCCGAGGACGTGTTGCCATGCCTGTCGACGGTGACGACGACGCGGTCCATCGGCATGTCCAGGCGCTTGGCCGTGGCTTCGATGATGCGCAGGTTGGCCTGGTGCGGGATCAGCCAGTCGATGTCGTGGCGGTCCAGGCCGTTGGCCTCGAGGGTTTCCTCGACCACGCCGTCGAGCGCCTTGACCGCGTGCTTGAAGACCTCGTTGCCGGTCATCAGCACCTTGACGCCGGCATTGTGTTCCTCGGGCTTGAAGCCGACCGAGACGCCGACCGGGTTCCACAGCAACTCCTTCTTGCCGCCGTCGGCGTGCAGGTGGGTGCTGAGGATGCCGGCTTCTTCGTCCGCCTTGAGCACGACCGCGCCGGCGCCATCGCCGAACAGCACGCAGGTGCTGCGGTCGGTCCAGTCGAGCATCCGGGTCAGGGTTTCCGAGCCCACCACCAGGGCGGTCTTCGCCGCGCCGGAACGGATGAACTTGTCGGCCACCGACAGGGCGTAGATGAAGCCCGAGCAGGCGGCATTGACGTCGAACGCCGGGCAACCGTTGGCCCCGAGCCGATGCTGCAGCAGGCACGCGGTCGCGGGGAAAATCAGGTCCGGGGTGGTGGTGCCGAGCACGATCAGGTCGAGTTCGGAGGCCTCCACGCCGGCCGCTTCCATGGCGCGCAGGGCGGCATGGTAGGCAAGATCGCCCGTGGTCTCGCCATCCGCGGCGACATGGCGCTCGCGGATGCCGGTACGGCTGACGATCCATTCGTCGCTGGTGTCGACGAACTTCATCAGATCGTCGTTGGTCAGCACCTTCTCCGGCAGGTAGCTGCCGGTGCCCGCGACGCGAGCGTAGGTCGTGCTCACTCTTCGTCGACGATCTTCGTCTTCGGGGCGACCACCTGCTTGCCGCGGTAGTAACCGTCGGCGGTCACGTGGTGGCGCAGGTGGGTCTCGCCCGTGGTCGGGTCGGTCGACAACTGCTTGGCGCTCAGGGCGTCATGGGCGCGGCGCATGCCGCGACGGGACGGGGAGACGCGGGACTTCTGTACAGCCATGGTATTGCTCCAGCTTTCGATTCGTACGTCCGCCGGAACCATTCCGGCGACACCATGCTCATTCGAGCGTGTTCATTCGCGCTTCTTCAGCGCCGCCAGTGCCGCGAACGGACTGGCCTCCTGCATTTCCTCCGCCGTCGCGGCCCACTCCTGCGCCAGCGCCTCGCTGCCGGGCGAGAGCGCCACCACCGGGACCGCGAGGATCAACTCGTCCTCGATCAGCTCCGCCGGTCGCAACCCACCATCGGCCGGCACCGGCAAGGCTTCGTAGCCTTCCGGCAACCCGGCTTCGGCCACCTCCAGATCGGTGTCGGCGGGCAGCAGCGCGAGCCGCTGTTCCACCTGCACCGGCTGCAGGAAAGGCTTCAAGGTACGCTGGCAGACCAGCGGCAGCGCCGCCTGGATCCGCAGTTCCACGTAGGGTACCTGCAGGGCGTCGCGGTCGAAGCTGATCTCGTAGCGCACCTCACCCGCGTCGTCGCACAGCGAGTCGCGCAGGCGCAACATGGACGACAAGGGCAAGGTCCCTTCGAACTCCCGCCTTGCAGTCACCATGCGCCAGGCGTCCAGCACCTCGGGCAATTCGGCGGACATAAGCCGGAAAATGTTAGAGGCAGCGTCCCCTGCTGTCAAACCCAAGTACTTGCCTGGCCGGGGGATTTGCCCCCCGCGGGACGCCGCGTCAGACTGGGCCTCCACCCGGCCCGGAACCGCCCGTGACCGTTGTCCTCGTGTCGCTCGCCGCGGCCCTCCTGTTCAGCCTTGCATTCCTGGCCTGGCGCCGCCGTTCCGGGCGCCGCCAGCGTGCCCTGGCCCAGGTCCTGGACGCCGCCGACGCCCTCGAGGAACGGCTGCGGACCGCCCGTACCGAAATCGAGGCCATCGCCGGCAGCGACGACAACCCGGTCCGCGACGCCCTGCAGGAAATGCTCCGCCAGCGCCTGTGGCTGCAGCAGCACGGCCAGGACGCCTCGCTGGAGCAGTTGCAGCAGGTCCGTGACGAGATCGTCGCCGGCCGGGTCAAGATCGACCAGCAGCTGCTGCAGATCGAGCGCGCCCGCGCGCCCTCCGTCCACTGAGGCCGCGGATGCCGCGGCTGGTCCTCGCCTCGACCTCGCCCTACCGGCGTGAACTGCTGTCCCGCTTGCGGCTGCCGTTCGACGTGGCCCGGCCGGAGACCGACGAGACGCCCCGGCCCGGGGAAACCCCGGCCGCCCTGGCCCTGCGCCTGGCGGCGGCCAAGGCCGCGGCGGTCGCCGCCGACGAACCTGGGGCCTGGGTGCTGGGCTCCGACCAGGTCGCCGAACTCGACGGCGCGGCACTGGGCAAGCCGGGCAATCGCGACGGCGCGCTGGCCCAGTTGCGCGCGATGTCGGGCCGCGCCATCGCCTTCCGCACCGGCGTCTGCCTGGCCCATTCCAGTGGAGGCCGCAGCACCACGCTGCTGGATACGACCACGGTGCGTTTCCGCGTCCTCGGCGACGACGAAATCGTCCGTTATGTCGATGCCGAGCAGCCGTTCGACAGCGCGGGAAGCTTCAAGGCCGAAGGCCTGGGCATCGCCTTGTTCGAGTCGATCGAGTCGCAGGATCCGACGGCATTGATCGGGTTGCCGTTGATCGCGACGGCGCGGTTGTTGCGGGAGGCGGGGTTCGAGCTGCCGTGAACCGGGAGCCGGTAGCTGGTAGCCGGAGAGCGGACTTCCGGCTTCCGGCTACCGATTACCGGCTCCCGGACAAGTCGATCGGTTGTTCTCGCCAGGTTTCGACGCTGCCGTCGCGGCCGTGCAGGCGCAGGCCCAGCCAATGGCGACCGGGTGCCAGGCCGCTGGCATCGACCGTGGCGCGGAAGCCGACGCGGGGATGCCCGGGGTCGGTGGAGATCTTCCAGAAGGATGCGACCAGCGGCATGGCGATGCCGTAGTCGGCGCGCGCCACCACCTTGCCGTCGAGGGTGACTTCGACCACCTCGATGCCGACGCCGTCCTTGAACGCCCAGCCGGCGACTTCGAAGCGCGGACCGAGGCCAGCGCCGGAGTCCGGCGCGTCGATCCATGCCATCGCCGGTGTCGTGCACGGGCCCTGCACCGGTGGCGCCGGCAGTGCGAACAGCAGGAAGCGCTGCGCACCATGGTCGACGTCGACCACGCGCGGCGGCGGCAACGGACCCAGTCGCACGCACAGCTCGTGGTAATGCGCGAGCAGGTCCTTGTACTCGACGTCGGAGGCAGCGATCGCGAGCAACACCGGGCCTGCGCCCAATGCTGCGCGGTCTTCCGCGAGCAGGTCCCAGAGTGCCAGCTGCGGTTCGCGCCCGTGCCTGCGGTTGAGCGGATGCGGCAGGACCGCGATGCCCGGATCGCCGAGGGCGAAACCGAGTTCCGCGCCGACCTTGAAACTGCCGGCGACGATGCGCGTGCCGTCCGGCATGCGTGCGCGCAACTCGCGCACCGCATCGGCCAATGGCGCCCAACCGGCGAAGTTGCCCGGCCACGCCTTGGTCGCCGCAAGCCGCGCGCGCAATGCGGGCGTCGATGCGACCGCGTATCCGGCCAGCATCGCGGCAAGTCCGATCGCCGCCAGCGCCATGCAGGCGCGGCGCCAGCCGGGCCGCCAGCGTCGCAGCGTCGCCGGCAACAGCGGCAGCAGGGCCAGGTATCCCGGCAATGGCCAATGGAAGCTGGAGCGTTCGCTGTCGGCAAAGAAGCCGAGCACGAAGAAACCGAGCACCAGCAGCGCGCCACTGCGCGCGAGGTAAGCCGCAACCGGATCAGCGCCGTGCCGGTGCCGCCACGCAGCGTGCGCCAGCGCGGCGAACAGCAATGGCGTCACCAGCAGCGCCTGCACCAGCACGAACACGATGCCGTCGCCATGGAACGCCCAGGGATGGCGATCCACCAGCTGGAAGCGCAAGCCGGCTTCGGCGTTGGCCAGGTTCCAGTACAGCAGCGGCAGCCAGGCCAGCGCACCGGCGGCGACCGCCAGCCAGGTGCGCCAGTCGCGCAGCACCTGGCGGCCGCGCGGCAACCACAGCAGCACCAGCAGGCCGACGCCGACCACCGCGGCGAACCGGTAGTGGGCCAGGCCGCCGACGACCAGCCCCAATGCAAGTTCCATTGCCGCGCCGGCGTCCACCCGATGCAGCAAGCGGCAGCCGGCATCCAGGCACAACAGGCTCGCAACGGCGAGGGCGACATCCGGCAACGCCAGCAGGCCCAGGCTGCCGGCCAGCGGCAACAGCAATGCCCAGGTGCCGGCCTGCCATCCGGCGCCCGATTCGCGCCTGGCGATCCGCGCGACCAGCCACGGCACCCACGCCGCGAGCAGCAGGCCCGGCAGGCGCAGCGCGAGCAGGTGATGTCCGCCGGCCTCGACCCCGAGGCGGGCAAGCCATGCGCTCAGCCCCGGCAGGTCGGAATACGCCCAGGCCAGGTGCATCCCTTCCTGCCAGTAGAAGGCTTCGTCGACGAACAGCGGCAGGCGCGCGGCCAGCGCCAGCTTGAGCGCGAGCAGCAGTACCCACAGGCCGATGAACCAGCGCCTTGCGCGTTCTGCCGCCTGCGTCGCTTCCCGCATCGTTCGGAGCCTCGTTACACTCGGCGCATGCTAACCGACCCTTTGCGCGATGCACTGTCCCGGGCGCTGGCACAGGTCAACACCCTGGTGCTGGGCAAGCCGCGCGAGGTGCGCCTTGCCTTCGTCGCGCTGCTGTCCGACGGCCACCTGCTGATCGAGGACCTGCCGGGCCTGGGCAAGACCACGCTGGCGCATGCGCTGGCCGCGACCATGGGGCTCGGTTTCCAGCGCGTGCAGTTCACTTCGGACCTGCTGCCTTCCGACATCGTCGGCGTGTCGGTGTTCGATGCGCAGGCGCGGCGCTTCGAGTTCCATCCCGGCCCGGTGTTCGCGCACGTGCTGCTGGCCGACGAGATCAACCGCGCGCCGCCACGCACCCAGAGCGCACTGCTCGAGGCGATGGCCGAACACCAGGTCACGGTCGACGGCACCACCCATCCCCTGCCCGATCCGTTCTTCGTGATCGCGACCCAGAATCCACTCGACCTGGCAGGCACCTACCCGTTGCCCGATTCGCAACTCGACCGCTTCCTGCTGCGGCTCACGCTCGGTTATCCGGACGAACAAGCCGAGCGCGCGCTGCTCGCCGGTGCCGACCGCCGCGACCTGATCGCGCAGGCGCTGCCGGTGCTCGGTGCGCAGGACGTGCTGGCGCTGCGCGGCGCGGTGTCCTCGGTGCATGCCAGCGATGCATTGCTGTCCTACGTGCAGGCCCTGCTCAACCGCAGCCGTTCGCATCCCGGCGTGCGCGTCGGCTTGTCGCCGCGCGCCGGCATCGCCCTGCTGCGCGCGGCACGCGCGCACGCGCTGCTGCAGGATCGCGCGCACGTGCTGCCCGAAGACGTGCAGGCGCTGTTCGCCGCGGTGGCGTCGCACCGGCTGGTGGCCGATGCCGAAGCCGGCGACGCGAGCGCGCTGGCCCAGGCGATCCTGCACGCGGTCGCGGTGGACTGAATGCCCGCGCGGTCGCGCCGGACGCAACTGGCCCGGCGTTTCCAGGCCTGGGCGAGGCCGCGGAAGCCGGAATCGCTGCCGGTCACCCTCGATCGTCACCGCGTGTACGTGCTGCCGACGCGCTTCGGCCTGTTCTTCGCCCTGTTGCTGGCGGCGATGGGCCTGGGCGCGCTCAACTACAACAACAACCCGGCGCTGCTGCTGGCGTTGCTGCTCGCGGGTGCCGCCAATGCCAGCCTGCTGGCCGCGCACCTGCAGCTGACCGGCTTGCAGGTCGCGGCAATCGACGCCGAGCCGGTGCCGGCCGGCATGCCATTACAGGTGCGCGTGCATGCACGGGCCAAGCCCGGTCGCGAACGCCGTGGCCTGCGTGTGGAGACCGACGCGGCGGCCGCGACCCTGTCGCTGGTCGATGGTGCCGGCAACGCCACGCTGTCGCTGCCGACCGTGCAGCGCGGCTGGCTCGACCCGGGCCGGTTGCGGATTTCCACCGTGCGCCCGCTCGGCATTGCCCGTGCCTGGGCCTATGCCTGGCCCGAGGCACCGTTGCTGGTCTATCCGGCACCTGAAGTGCACGGACCGCCGTTGCCGAACGGCGAAGGCGATGCGTCCGCAGCGCGCCTGGATCCGGCCGGCGACGACGTCCACCACCTGCGCGCATATCGACGCGGCGATTCCAGGCGCGCGATTGCCTGGAAGCCGTCGGCGCGGCGCGACAGCCTGCTGGTGCGCGAGTTCGAGCAACCGCTGGGCAGCGATGTCGTGCTCGACTGGCATGCCCTGGCCGCACTGGACCGGGAAGCGCGCATCCGCCGGCTTGCGCGCTGGATCGACGAGGCCGAACGCGGCGGCAGGCACTACCGGCTGCAGTTGCCCGGACAGGCGCCCATCGGCCCCGATGCCGGGACTCGACATCGACACGCCTGCCTGCGCGCGCTGGCGTTGCTGCCGGCATGAGCGCGACGGTGCGATCGCTGGATGCATCGAGCCGGCATTGGGCGCTGGCGGCCGCGGGTGCATGCCTGCTGCCATTGCTGCTGCAGTTGCCCGCTGCGCTGGCACTCGGCATCGCCGTGGTGGCCGCAGCGGTCGCGGCATTGTCGTGGCGGCGGGCGCTGCCGGCCTGGTTGCGCCTGCTGCTGGTGCTGGGCCTGGCGGGCGCGGTGCTGGCGGCGTCGCGCTTCGGTTTCGGCCGCGACACTGCCTGCGCGATGCTCGCGGCGATGCTCGCGATCAAGCCTGCCGAGACCTTCGGCCTGCGCGATGCGCGCAGCCTGGTCGGGTTCGCCCTGTTCGCGCCGTTCGCGACCTTCCTGCTCGACCAGGGGCCGGTCGCGCTCGGCCTGGGCCTGGCCGGCGCGACCCTGGCGCTGGCCGCGCTGCTGCGCCTGGCCGAGCTCGAGTCCGGCACCGACGCGCAGGCCGATGCACCCGCGATTCCCTCGCCGTTGCGCCGCATGGGCATGGTCTGGCGGCTGGTCGCGATCGGCCTGCCACTGGCGCTGGCCACGTTCTGGTTGTTTCCGCGACTTGCAGCGCCACTGTGGGGCGTGCCCGAGCGCGCGATGGCGCGGC
>JALYWW010000143.1 GCA_030852515.1 Pseudomonadota bacterium | reverse complement strand
ACGGCTGTTCGTCAGCCAGTCGCCGCTTTCGCTGACCCGCACCGGCTACGCCGCGGCGCTGCTCGAAACCCTGTCGGGAACCCGGATCGACGGCCCGTCGCTGGTCATCGACGTGCGCCAGGACGAGGCGCTGGTGCACGCGGTCGCGCTGCAGGAGTTCTGCAACGCGATGGTGCCGGCCGGCGTGCAGCTGTGCCTGAGCCAGTACAGCGCCGGGGCCGAATCCGACGCGCTGCTCGCGCGCATGCCGCTGGGCTTCATGCGCCTGGCCGCGCGCTACTCCAGCAGGCTCGGCGAAGGCGCGGTCCGCGACGAGATGCGCGCGGCGATCGAGCGCGCCCATCGGCTCGGGCTGCAGGTGATCGGCCAGCAGGTCGAGGACCCGCAGGCCGCGGCGACGCTGTGGATCAGCGGCGTCGACTACATCCAGGGCAACCTGGTGCAGCATGCGGCCGGCGGCCTCGATTTCGACTTCCAGAACTCGGTGCTGTGACCGTGGTCGTCAGCCGTTCGCGACCTTCCGCCACGATGCTGCGCTGGCTGACGCTGGGCGCGGCGGCCGGCGCCGCGCTGACCCTGGCGCTGGACGTGCTCGGGCTGGACGGCCCTTGGCAGGGCTTCGCCCTGGTGCTGGCGCTGCTGGCGGTGTTCGCCTCGATCGGCATGTTCATCTCCACGCGCCAGCGCGAGCGCGAAATCGAGGAAGCCGACATCCGGGCCCGACGCGACGAGGCGGAACTCGGCGAACTGCAGCGCGAACTCGACCGCCATACCCAGCTCGAGCAGCAACTGCGACAGGCCAAGCAGGCCGCCGAATCGGCGGTGATGGCCAAGGGCGAGTTCCTGGCCACGATGAGCCACGAGATCCGCACTCCGCTCAACGGCATCGTGCCGATGCTGGACCTGCTGATGCACGCCCAGCTCGCGCCCGACCACGCCGAGATGGTGCGCACCGCCTACACCTCGTCGCAGCAGATGCTGCGGATCGTCGACGACATCCTCGACTACTCCAAGCTCGAGGCCGACAAGCTGGTGCTCGAGTCCACCGGCTTCAACCTGCGCGAGCTGCTCGAAGCGGTGGTCCAGCTGATGGACCGCCCGGCGCAGAGCAAGGGCCTGCGGCTGTCGCTCAACATCGATCCCGGCGTGCGGCTGCCGGTGCGAGGCGACCCGGTGCGCCTGCGCCAGGTACTGAGCAACCTGGTGAGCAACGCGGTGAAGTTCACCGAGCGCGGCTCGATCACGATCAACGTGCGCCGCATCGGCGAGACCACCGCCCAGCACCAGTTGCGCTTCGAGGTCCACGACACCGGCATCGGCATCGCGCCCGAAGCGCAGGGCCGGCTGTTCCAGGCCTTCAGCCAGGCCGACACGTCGACCACCCGCCTGTACGGCGGCACCGGCCTGGGGCTGGCGATTTCGCGCCGCATCGTCGAGTTGATGACCGGCCGCATCGGCGTCGAATCCGACCCCGGGCGCGGCGCCACGTTCTGGTTCGAGATCCCGCTGCTGAAGGTGCACGGCGACATGCCGTCGGCCGAGACCACCGCCACCAATGGCGGCCGCCTGCTGCTGCTCAGCGCGGACCCGCGCCT
The DNA here is from genome assembly GCA_030852515.1 of Pseudomonadota bacterium. GTDB lineage: Bacteria > Pseudomonadota > Gammaproteobacteria > Xanthomonadales > Xanthomonadaceae > Cognatiluteimonas. The sequence goes on along the minus strand of JALYWW010000143.1, from coordinate 1,850 downwards.
GCGCCTGCGGCTGTCGATGCTGCTGCCCAACTGGGGACTGCGGGTGAGCTCGGTGGAAACCACGCAGGAGGCGCTCGACCGCCTGCGCACCGCCGCCAACCAGGGCAAGCCTTGGGCGTATTCGGTGGTGCTGGCCGACCTGGCCGGCATCCGCAACACCGCCGTGGCCCTGCACCGCAACATCAGCCGCAGCACGATCTACGGCAACCTGCGGCTGGTCTGCCTGTACGGCGAGGACCCGGTCGCCGACGAGCTCCAGCACAATGTCACCCTGCTCAGCCGGCAGGCGCCCGACGGCGACCTGCGCGCCGCGCTGACCAACACCCGCCCCGCCCCGACGCCCGACAACCTGCAGCGCGAAGCTGCCGCCACACCGGCAACCACGATGGTCACCAACAACGACGCCGCCACGCTGCGCAAGGCCCGGGTCCTCCTGGTCGAGGACAACCCGGTCAACCTGATGGTCGGCCAGCGCCTGCTGGGCGTGCTCGGCATCACCTGCGACACCGCCAGCAACGGCGAGGCCGCGCTGATGCGGATGTCGGCGTCGCGCTATGACCTGGTGCTGATGGACTGCCAGATGCCGGTGATGGACGGCTACACCGCCACCCGGCGCTGGCGAGAGAGCGAAGCGCTCGCCGCCGACGGCCGCCATCTTCCGATCGTGGCGATGACCGCCAACGCGATGGCCGGCGACCGCCAGAAGTGCCTGGACGCCGGCATGGACGACTACCTGCCCAAGCCGGTCACGCGCAGCGAACTCGAACGCTGCCTGCACCACTGGTGGAATCCGCAGGTCGCCGCCCTGGACGCGCTGGAAGTCGCGGAGCCCGGTGCAGGCGATATCCCGTCGATGACGTTCGACGATGCCGCCGACGTCGGTGCTGTCGCTGGTGCCTCGGCGCAAGGCCCCGCATCCATTGCCGACGCCGAGCCGCCGGCCGCGATGCCGCCGTCATCGTCTTCGCCGTGGCAGGCGACGATGCCCGCCAGCGCATCGAACGTCCCGAATGCCCCGCTGGCGACGACGCCGGCCGCGACGATTCGCGCCGAATCCGCCATCGATCCGCCCATCGCCGCGACCGAACCCGCGTCGTCGCGGGTCGCGCCGCCGCTGATCGACCAGGAGGTCCTGGACGAGCTGCGCTCGATGCTCGGCGGCGAGGTCGACCGGTTGATCGACGTGTTCCTCGAAGACACGCCGCGGCTGGTGTCCGCGCTTGAAACCGCGGCCAGCAACGGTCCCGACTACGCGGCCCTGCGCGACGCCGCGCACTCGCTCAAATCCTCCAGCGCCAACCTCGGCGCGATGTCGCTGTCGGCCGCCGCCAAGCGCATCGAGATGGGCGCGCGCCAGCAGTCCCTGGACCGCCCCGCGGTGGCGGTGGCGCTGGTCGCCAACGAGTTCCAGCGCGCCCGGCAACAGCTGCGCGCGAGCCAGCGCAGCGGAGCCGATTCGATGTAGGGCCGCCCCTTGTGGGAGCGACTTCAGCCGCGAGCTTTTTCGGTATGCGCAGGAGTCAAAAGCTTGCGGCTGAAGCCGCTCCTGCGAGATGCAGGACGTCCGCCGAAAGCGGGTTTTCCGCCCCCCGCCGCCCGCGCAGCGATCAGTCGTCGCCGTCGATCTTGGTCTGCAGGTAGTTCTGCTCGCCGATCCGCGCGATCAGCGCCAGCTGGGTTTCCAGCCAGTCGATGTGCTCTTCCTCGGACTTGAGGATGTCGGTGAACAGGCGGCGGCTGACGAAATCCCCGACCTGCTCGCAATGCGCGATCCCGGCCTTCAGTGGCGGCACCGCCTCCAGCTCCAGCGCCAGGTCGCACTCGAGGACCTCTTTCGGGTTCTCGCCGAT
>JALYWW010000142.1 GCA_030852515.1 Pseudomonadota bacterium | reverse complement strand
GCTGGCGCGACGCCAGACCGATGCGGTGCGGCGCTTGCGCAGCGCGATCCAGCGCCGTCTCGAGCAACGACAGTCGCGACTGCAGGGGCTGGCGCGGTCGCTGTCGGCGATCAGTCCGTTGGCGACGGTGGCGCGTGGTTATTCGATCCTGCAGCACGAGGATGGGCGGGTGGTGCGGGTTGTCGCGGACGCGGCGCCGGGCGATGTGCTCGATGCGCGGGTCAGCGATGGGCATATCAAGGTCAGGGTCACGTAGGAGCGGCGGAAGCCGCGAAGCGAATGTCTCGCTTCCCGACGGTCTCGCGCAGGGACACACACATCCTCACGCCTTCGCAAGCGAGGCGCCCCGCTTCGTGAGGAGGCGCTTCGGGAGATTTCCGAAGCATCGACCCACCCGCTTGGCGCCAACCACGCAAGCGGAAGGGTTAAAGGTCGGGGGTTTCGCTGGCGCCGCAGTGGGCGAAGGTGACTGGTACGCCGTGCGCGCCGAGCACCGCGGCGAACTGGCGCTGGCGCAGCTGGAACTGCTCGAAGCCGCGGGCCAGCCTTGCGTCGTCATCGAGACCCGGTTGGTAGCGCGCGTGCCAGGCGGCCGGAGAGAACAGCGCGATGCGCACCTCGCCGTCGCTGAAATGGGCCAGCGGTTCCGGCGGCGCGTCCAGCCACTCCTCCGCACCCGGCGCCAGCAGGGCGGCCTCGAGCAGCGGCCATAGCGGGGCCAGGCCGGCGTGTTCGTACTGCATCGCGGTCATCGCGAGCAGGTCGTGAAGGGTGAGGTAACGGGCGTGCTCCACCCGCAGGCCAAACAGCTCCTGCGCCATCAGCGCGGTGTCCGCGCCGGCCATGCCGGTCTCGACCAGGTCGCGTTCGAAGGCGTCGCCCACTTGCGCCGCGACTTCCGGATCGCCGCCGAGGACGAAAGGCACCAGCCGCAGCGGGCCGCCGGCGTACTCCGGCGTGGGCGCAAGGATGCCGGGCAACTGGCCGTCGCGGGCGCCGAAGGCGACGATGCGGCCGCCAGGCGCGGTCCGGTCGCCGGGCGCGCGCGCGGCGAGCTGGTCGAGCTCGCGATGCAGCGGCCAATGCCTGCGCAACAGTTCGACCGGGTCGTAGTGCGCGCCGACCAGCGACAGTTCCAGCAGCGAAGCATCGGCCTGGAAGCGGGCAAGGTCGGCGGCGATGCGTTCGCCCAGGCTGCCGGCGCCGGCCTGCTCGAGACGGTCGCGGTCCACCGCGCTGCCCGGCGTGAGCTCCAGCGCGAGGGCGCCGAGCACGAGCCGGTCGCCGGAACTGTGGGTTGCGTCGCTCATTCGTGATTGGCCGTGCACGGGTGCGGGTTTACACTCACCTGCATTATGCCCCGCGATGTCGCGTGGGCCGACGCGAGGTCGCACGATGTTGCAAGGCCGTCCCGTCGCCGTCCTGGGCGGCGTCCGCATTCCCTTCTGCCGGCAGAACACGGCGTACGCCGACGTCGGCAACCTCGGGATGTCGGTGCGCACGCTCGGCGCGCTGGTGGAGAAATTCGGCCTGCACGGGCAGCAGCTGGGCGAAGTGGCGATGGGTGCGGTGATCAAGCACTCCTCGGACTGGAACCTGGGGCGCGAAGCGACGCTGTCGTCGGGCCTGTCTGCGCTGACCCCGGGGATCACCCTGCAGCGCGCCTGCGGCACTTCCCTGGATTCGATCATCACCATCGCCAACAAGATCGCCGCCGGGCAGATCGAGGTGGGCATCGGCGGCGGCAGCGACACCACTTCGGACGTGCCGATCGTCTATGGGCAGGCCTTCCGCCGGCGCTTGCTGCTGGCCGCGCGCGGCAAGTCTTTCAAGGAGCGCGCTGCGGCGTTCAAGGGTTTCCGCCTGCGTGAACTCAAGCCCGAGTTCCCCGGCGTGGCCGAGCCGCGCACCGGCAAGTCGATGGGTGCGCACTGCGAGGACATGGCGCGCGAATGGAGCATCTCGCGCGATTCGCAGGACGAATGGGCGATGTCCTCGCACCACAAGCTGGCCGCCGCGTACGAGCGCGGCTTCTTCGACGACCTGGTGGTCAGTTTCCGCGGCGTGGCGCGCGACAACGTCATGCGCCCCGACACTTCGCTGGAGAAACTGGCGACGCTGAAGCCCGCGTTCGACCGGACATCGGGCAAGGGCACGCTGACCGCGGGCAATTCGACGCCCCTGACCGATGGCGCTTCCGCCTGCCTGGTGGCCTCGGACGAATGGGCCGCCGCGCACGGGCATGAGGTGCTGTGCCATATCCGCGACGCGCATGTCGCGGCGGTCGATTTCGTCCACGGCGAGGGACTGCTGATGGCGCCGACCATCGCGGTGCCGGAGATGCTCGCGCGCAACGGGTTGTCGCTGCAGGATTTCGACTTCTACGAGATCCACGAAGCCTTCGCCGCGCAGGTGCTGTGCACCCTGCGCGCCTGGGAGAGCGAGGAATACTGCAAGGCGCGCCTGGGCCTGGACGCGCCGCTGGGCAGGATCGACCCGGCGAAGATCAATCCGAACGGTTCCTCGCTGGCCACCGGCCATCCCTTCGCCGCGACCGGCGCGCGCATCGTCGCCAGCGCGGCCAAGGAACTGAAACAGCGTGGCGGCGGCCGGTGCCTGGTGTCGATCTGCACGGCCGGCGGCATGGGTGTCGTCGCGATCCTGGAACGGTAGGGCCTCGAACGCTAACCGCGCAGGCGGGGCAACCCGTGTTCGTCGCGTTCCTCGATGGCGGCGCTGTCGCCGATCTGCTGGCGCAGGTCGCGGCCGGGCAGTTCGCGCACGGACTCGCCCCGGGTCGAGCGCAGCGCGTTGGCATAGGACTGGCGCGCCAGCGACTCCTCGCGGTTGGCGGCGAACCCGTGGCCGAGTTCTTCCCATGCATCACTGCCGGCACCCTGTGCGATCGCGCGGTGCAGGTAGGCTTCCGCCTGCGGCCATTGCCCCTGTGCGCGGGCCAGCCGTGCCAGGGTGAGCAGCAGCGCGGGGCTGGCCGGATGGGTCGGCAACCAGCGCTCGGCGCTGGCGCGGCGCTCGTCGAGGCGGCCGATCGGCAGCGTGCCGTAGCGCGCGGCCAGGGTTTCGTCCCAGCGCGCATCCAGCGCCTGCTCGATCGCGCGCGTTGCCGCTTCGTCCCAGCGCAGCGCGGCGGCGCGTTCGGCGTAGGCGCCGACCACCGCCGGTTCGTTGCGCAACGGCTTGGGCAAGGCTTCCCAGCGATCGGCGAGCACGTTGGCATCGGCGGCTTCACGCAAAGAGGCTTCGGCCCATTGTTCCTGCAGTTCGTCGAGCCGGTTGACGGGTAGCGCCTGCTGCTGGCGCAGCGTCCCGAGGAGGCCGTAGGCCTGCGCGGCCTGGCCGTTGGCCGCCATCGCCTGCGCGCGCAACGCAAGGCCGCGCGGCGGCAACGGCTGCGCCGCGGGCGCATCCAGTGCCACCAGTGCATCGGTCGGGCGATGGTCGTCGAGCGCGAGTTCCGCGCTGGCGATCGCCCGCGCAACCGCATGCC
>JALYWW010000022.1 GCA_030852515.1 Pseudomonadota bacterium | reverse complement strand
CGCCAGAAGCGTCGTGCGCGCCGACGTCCAATACGTACACTGGTGCAGAGCTGCAAGATCCACGACCGCACCCAGGCCAGCCCAAGGCCCGCGTTCCAGAAATGCGTCGACCGCCGGTGCGGCACCACCGAGGAAGCCGAACACCGTGTCGCCGCCACCACCGGAGTAGAAGCACTGCACGCCTTCGCGGGTGGCAACGCCATCCATGATCCCGTCCACCGCCAGCTGCAGCGGGCCAATGCCCGGCGTGGCGCACCAAGCGGGAACCGGACCGTCGAAACGCGAGGCCTCTACCGCCAGCGGCTCGACATGCAGCTCGACGCCCAGGCGGCTCGCCACGGCCCCTGCGTAGAGGCGCTCGTCGGCGCCGGGCAGCTCCGGGAGCAACGTGACGCAAAGTGGCTTGGCGGGCGTGTCGCGGAGGCAGGAGGCCACGATCGACGAGTCGAGTCCACCGGAAAGCTCCACCAGCGCTTGCTTGTCCACCTTGGCCCATGCCTTGACGGCCATTTCGACGACTGTTCGCAGTTGCGCAGCCGACTCCTCGATGCGGGTGAGGCGGCGCGCGGGCACAACGAAATCCCACGGCGACCATGTGTGCGAGATGGAAACCCCGTGGTCATGCACATGCAGGACGGAACCCGGCAGCAACTCGTTGATACCTGCCAAGCCGGTGCGTGCGGTCTTGACGTACGGATACGCCAGAAAGTGCGCAATGAAGTTCCGGTCGACGCACCTCTCGTACAGGCCAAGCCGCGTTGCGATCGAAACATCCGAGGTTGCGAATCCGGAACCATCGGCGATGCAGTGGACGCAGGCTACGCCGCCGGAAGGGTCGCGCGTGATCCGGATCCCGGAGTTGCCGGTTTCCGGGACTTGCACGAGCAGGTACTCGCCCCAGTACCCGTCGGGAGGCTGGGCCGGCTCGACGATGCGTGTGCCGTCCTGCCGGAAGAGATGTCCGATAGCGACTCCGCCGCCCGGCAGTCGAAGCGTCGGCGTTCCAGGCGAGATGAACAACCTCGCGCCGGCGTTGGCGGGATGCTCCTGCAACCCCATCGCGAGCAGTCGACGCGTGACGCCGGAGGCATCGCCCCGTGACGCGGTGGCGCATTCGCCCAGCAACAGGATGTAGCGGCAGCCCATCAGACCACCCGGATGACGGTATGCGCCCTGGCGTATCCCACCGTCTCGTTGAGTGCGATGTCGCCGGCCTGTAGCCAGCAATGGGCGGAGAAGGGTTCGCAGGTGACGCCGAACACCATGCGCGAATGCAGTCCGCGACGGGCGAGGAATCGGGTGAGCGCGAGGGAATCCGGCAGGCAGCAGGGTTCGATCGGAACGTATGGTCGTGCCCGGAGGAAGAGGTGCGTGGCACGCAGCAGTGCTCGCTCGGCTTCTGTATCCGGCATGCCAGGCAGTGGCTGGCAGCGCCGGTCCCTGTTCTTGGCGGCACTTTCGAGTACGACCCTGAAGCGTCGGGTGCCAAGAGCCCGTCGGCAGGCCAACAACGTCGCCACTACTTCGGGAATGGCGCTGATCCCGCATCCGGCCGCACCTTCCGCCATCTCGAGGACGCTGCGCAAGGGTGCGTCCAGGTGCGTCGGAGCGGCATCGCCTCCCACCACCGCGGGCACCAGGATACTGCTCGCGACCAGCATGGAAGCCGCGGACGCATTGTCCGGCGCCCTTTCGTAGGCGAGGAATGTGCGTTCCAGGTCTTCCGGAAGACGGAAGTACCGGTCGGCGTCAATATCGAGGAACAACACTTGATCGCCGACCACGCAGGCGGACAGGTGGTCCCGCATCCGGTAGTGCATCGGCTGCCCCAGGAAAGGTGGGGCGCATCTCACGATGCGCCCCTTTCCGGTCAGCGGTCCGCGAGCCCGGACTGGAAGTCCATTCCGAGCACTTCGTCCGTGCCGATCGGGAACCCCTGGGTCTCGACGCTGGCGATGCCGAGCGTGGGCTCGTGGCCGAGCGGTTCCTCGATCCCAATGGGCAGACCTTGGGTTTCGGTGCTGGCGGTGCCGAGCACGATATTGTCGGCGATGTTCATCTGTGTCTCCTGCAATGCGCCATGACATCCATGGCGAAGCTAGGCTAGGAGCGCGAACGCTTGATTCTCAAGTTGTTTTTGCTTGGTGTTCCGATGATTGTGACGGCGCGCAATCAATGGAGGAAGGCGCCGCCTTCTCCAAGCGAAGCCACGATGTGCGGCACCAGCTGCGCGCGCCGCTCGTGATAGGCGTTCAATCCGACCAGGAGCGCCTGTTCGTCGCGTTGCTGCCAATGCCGGATCAGCATCGACAGTTCATCGACGGCATCGTCGACCAGGCCCAGCCCGATCCGCCGCACCGGCGCCAGCCGGTCGTTCGCATGCTCGACGGCGCGATGCAGCGAGCGGTGGTCCGTGGCCCGGGCGATCGCGTCGAAGAGCTGCCAGGTCGCACCGGCCAGGTCGTCCACCGGTGACATGTCCGTCATTTGTCCGGCGGCAGGTCGCGGTGCATCAAAGAAAATGGCGCAGGCCATCAGCAACAGGCGGCGCATCCAGTCGTACTGGTCGCGCAGCACCACTTCGGTCGGCAGTGGCACGTGCAGCCCGCTGCGGCCATGGTCGGCGATCAGGCCTTCCCCGACCAGGCGATACAAGGCGAACCGCACCGGCGTTGCGCTTGCATGGAATTCTTCGGCGAGGGTGGCCGGATCGATCCTCTGCCCGGGTACGTAGCTTCCCGAGCGGAGCGCGCGTCGGACCTCCAGGTACAGGAAAGCACTTTTCGACTGGTACGCAATCATCGCAAAACTCCATCTCTGCGAAGGCGGTCGTTCGTCGCGATAGTACAGCCGTCGGGCAACGGCGCAATAATTACAAGGTAATTGCGAAGGGGCCGGCGACGGCAATGCGCCGGAAACTTTCACCCGCTGAAAGTTTTGCTTTTCGCCGTAGGTGGCAGAATGGTCGTCTCCCGACCAGGACACCCCCAATGACCACCAAAGCCTACGGCGCCCAAGCCGCCGACAAACCGCTGGAATCCATGGACATCACCCGCCGCGCCCCCGGCCTGCGCGATGTACAGATCGAGATCGCCTATTGCGGCGTCTGCCATTCGGACCTGCACACGGTGCGCTCGGAGTGGGGTGGCACGCAGTACCCCTGCGTGCCGGGGCACGAGATCGTCGGCCAGGTCAGTGCGGTCGGCGGCGAGGTGAGCGGGTTCAAGGTCGGCGACACCGTCGGCGTGGGCTGCATGGTCGACAGCTGTCAGCACTGCCCGTCCTGCGCCGAGGGCCTGGAGCAGTACTGCGAGAACGGCTTCATCGAGACCTACAACGGGCGCACGGCGGACGCGCCCGGACACACGCTGGGCGGTTACGCGCAGCGGATCGTGGTGGACGAGAAGTTCGTGCTGCGCATCCGCCATCCGCAGGCGCAGCTGGCGGCGGTGGCGCCGCTGTTGTGCGCGGGCATCACCACGTATTCGCCGTTGCGGCACTGGAACGCGGGCCCGGGCAAGAAGGTCGGCGTGGTCGGCATCGGCGGGCTGGGCCACATGGGCGTCAAGATCGCGCACGCGATGGGCGCGCACGTGGTGGCGTTCACCACCAGCGAGGGCAAGCGCGAGGACGCGCGCGCGCTCGGCGCGGACGAAGTGGTGGTGTCGCGCAACGCCGGCGAGATGAAGGCGCACGCCGGCAGCTTCGACCTGATCCTCGATACGGTCGCCGCCAGCCACGACCTGGACGCGTTCACCGCGCTGCTCAAGCGCGACGGCACCCTGGTGCTGGTCGGCGTGCCGGAGCACCCGCATCCCAGCCCGACCATCAGCCGCCTGATCTTCAAGCGCCGGGCGATCGCCGGTTCGCTGATCGGCGGCATCGCCGAGACCCAGGAGATGCTGGATTTCTGCGCGGACAAGGGCATCGTCGCCGACATCGAGATGATCGATGCGCGCGACATCGAGCAGGCCTACGAGCGGATGCTGCGCAGCGACGTGAAGTACCGGTTCGTGATCGACAGCGCGACGCTTTGAGTTCATGCCGGATTTTGAAGTCCAGCTCCTGCTGCAGACCCCGCTGGTCGAGATCCGCGACGTGCTCTGTGCCGGCACCTGCCGGCACAAGGGCGATGTCGAGCAGTCGAATCGCACGACGCTGGTGTTTCCCTACCGCGGCACCTATGTCCGCCATGCCGGTGACGACGAGGCGGTGGCCGACGCCAGCCAGGTGTTGTTCTTCAACGCCGGCGAGGACTACCAGGTCAGCCACCCGAATCCGGGCGGCGATGCCAGCCTGAGCCTGTACGTGGACCCGCAGCTGTTGCGCGAGATCGCGCCGCCCGGGCTGATGCATGAGGGCGAGCCGTTGCGCTTCCGGCATCCGCGCCTGCGCATCGATCCGCGCGCCCAGGTGCTGGTGGCAATGCTGCGGCATGCATTGCGCGAGGGCATCGCCGAGCCGCTGGAAGGCGAGAGCCTGGCCCTGACCCTGGTGCACCGCGCGCTGGCGCCGCGCACCACGCACGCGGCCGGTTCAAGTCACGGTCGCCAGCGACTGGTCGACCGGGCCAAGCTGGTGCTGGCGCGCGATCTTGCCCGGCGCTGGACCCTGGCCGAGGTGGCCGCGGAAGTGGGCGTGTCCGCGGTCTACCTCACCCAGAGTTTCCGCGAGGTCGAGGGCGTGCCGCTGTACCAGTACCAGCTGCGCCTGCGCCTGGCACGCGCACTCGACCTGCTGCGCGAGTTCGAGGACCTGACCGCGCTTGGCCTGCACCTGGGGTTCTCCAGTCACAGCCACTTCAGCGCGGCGTTCCAGCGCACCTACGGGCGCACGCCCAGCGAGTTCAGGCAGGCGGCGTTGCGTCGCTGACCTGCCGTTCCCCCCGCCGCCTGATCCACAGGTTGATCATCTCCACGAACACCGAGAACGCCATCGCCGCGTAGATGTAGCCCTTCGGCACGTGGTGGCCGAAGCCGTCGGCGACCAGTACCAAGCCGATCATGATCAGGAAGCTCAGCGCGAGCACCTTGACGGTCGGGTGGCGCTCGACGAACTCGCCGATCGGCCGTGCGAACGCGAGCATGAACACGATCGACACCAGGATCGCGGTGACCATCACCCAGCGTTCGTCGACCATGCCGACGGCGGTGATGATCGAGTCCAGCGAGAACACGATGTCGAGCAGCATGATCTGCGCGATCACCGCGCCGAAGGTCGCGGTGCCCGCCGCGCTGGCCGCGCTTGCGACCGACGGCGGCATGCCGGCGCCCTCGACCTTGTCGTGGATCTCATGCGTGGCCTTGGCGATCAGGAACAGGCCGCCACCGATCAGGATGATGTCGCGCCAGGAAAACGCGTGGCCGAACAGCGAGAACACCGGCGCGGTCAGGCCGACGATCCAGGCGATGGCCATCAGCAGGGCGAGCCGGGTGACCGCGGCCAGCAGGATGCCGATGTTGCGCGCCTTGTTGCGCTGCGCAGGCGGCAGCTTCCCGGCGAGGATCGAGATGAAGATGATGTTGTCGATGCCAAGCACCAGCTCGAGAGCGGTCAGCGTGGCTAGGGCGATCCAGATTTCCGGGTTCGCGAGCTGGTCCATGGGTGTCTATCCGGGAAGTGGGTCGGTGGTCAGAAGTCGAACAGTTCGCCGAGCAGGGACTTGGGCCGCTTCTTGCGGTAATCATCCTTGTGCTGGTGTGACCGTTCCGGCATCGCGGGGACGCTGGCCTGTTCGGCGCGTTCGATGAGGCGGTCCAGTTCGCCGCGGTCGAGCCAGATGCCGCGGCACTGCGGGCAATAGTCGATTTCGATGCCCTGGCGATCGGTCATGGCCAGGTTCACGGTCTTGCAGGTGGGGCAGAGCATGCGGATCTCCGTCGATGGCTTGGGGCCACGGCGGGATGCACCTGGAAACGGATGCGCCTTCGCCGTGATCGGCGAAGGTCTCGCTCACAGGCCTGGTCGGCCTGCTACTGCACCGGGGCGGAGGGTCGAAACCCGGGCCCGTAATGACGGTGACAGCAATTGGGAGCTACTCCCCTTCTGCGCGAAGCCTAGCATGCCCCGGTACCGCGTTCGCTAAATATTTCGACAGCGCGGCCTGGCCGTCCGCGATCCAATGGTCTTGCCCGATCCCGGGCCCTGCCGGAGCACTGACATGAGCGAAAAGACCTGCGCTGCCTGCGACTACCCGCTGGACGACAGCGCCATCCAGGTCCGCGTGGGCGGCAAGACCGTGGAGGTCTGCTGCGAGGAATGCGCCGTCAAATTGCGTGAGGCGCATGCCTCGGCCACTGCATCGCAGCAGGCGCATCCGTGAGCGCACGGCAACAGGAAGCTGCGCGCCTGTTCCAGGCGCTGCACATCCCAGGCCAGCCGCTGGTGCTGTTCAACGCCTGGGACGCGGGCAGTGCCCGCGCGGTCGCCGAACTCTCATCGCGCGCATCGCCGAAAGATCACCGTTGCCGGTCAACGTGATGCACATGGCAGACGTGCCGGACCGCAAGCGCCTGGCCGAGCTCGGCGTGGCCCGTGTCAGCCACGGGCCTGGTCCTTACGCCGCTGCGATGCGGTGGCTCACTTCTGCTGCGAAAGCGGCGCTGGACTGACGCCGGCACCACGCTGCTGCAGCCACTTCCGCATCATCGCGATCTCCTGTTCCTGCGCGGCGATGATCTGTTCGGCCAGCTTGCGCACCTCCGGATCCTTGCCGTGCTCCAGCACGACCCGGGCCATGTCGATCGCGCCCTGGTGATGCGGGATCATCCCGCGCAGGAAGTCGATGTCGGCATCGCCGCTGAACTCGAGCGCCATGCCCTGGTGCATGCGCTGGTTGACGGCCTCGTAGGCCTGGGTTGATGACGGGGTGGCGGCGGCCTGGCCATGGCCATGGTCATGATGGGCGGTCGGTGCGTGCTGTTGCGCTTGTGCCGCGCCTGCCGCCATCAGCGCGGCAAACAGGACTGCTGTCACGAGTGGTCGCATCGGGTTCTCCAGGCCGGCGTCATGCCGGGATGTCGACATTCTGGACCTTACCCTTGGGGGAAGGTCCAGAATTGCCGCCATGAATACGACCAACGCCAAACCCGCGAAGACCGCCACCCTGTACCGCATGGTGATGCCCGACCACGTCTGCCCCTATGGCCTCAAGGCCAGGCACCTCCTGCGCAGCCAGGGCTACGTAGTCGACGACCGCTGGCTGACGACCCGAGCCGAGACCGATGCGTTCAAGGCCGAACACGGGGTCAAGACCACGCCGCAGGTCTTCATCGACGGCAAGCGCATCGGTGGCCATGACGACCTGCGCCGCCATTTCGGCAAGCCGGTCGCCGAGCCTGGGGCCACCAGCTACCGACCGGTGATCGCGCTGTTCGCCATGACCGCGGCCATGGCGCTGGCGGCGAGCCATGCGGTGACCGGCCAAGCGTTGACGGTGCGGGCGGCCGAATGGTTCATCGGTTTCTCGATGGTGGTGCTGTCGCTGCTGAAGCTGCAGAACGTCGAGACATTCTCCAGCATGTTCCTCAACTACGACCTGCTGGCCAAGCGCTGGGTGCCTTACAGCTACCTCTATCCGTTCGCCGAAGGCGTCGCGGGCGTGCTGATGGTGGCCGGTGCGCTGACCTGGCTGTCGGTGCCGATTGCGTTGTTCATCGGCGGCGTGGGCGCGGTGTCGGTGTTCAAGGCCGTGTACATCGACAAGCGCGAGCTCAAGTGCGCCTGCGTTGGCGGCTCGTCGAACGTACCGCTCGGGTTCGTGTCGCTGACCGAGAACCTGATGATGGTGGGGATGGCGCTGTGGATGGGGCTGCCAGCCCTTCGATGATCGGGCAGTCCGGGCGGCCGTCGCCGTGGCACCGGCGCGCCAGGTCCTCGAGCGTGCGCTGCATCGCCTGCATCTCGGCGATGCGCTCGCGAAGTGCATCGGCATGCTGCAGCGCCAGCGTCTTGACGTTGGCGCTGCTGCGCTCGCGGTCGCTCCAGAGGTTGAGCAGCACTTCGACCTGCTGCAATGGAAAACCCAGGTTGCGCGCGCGCTTGATGAAGCGCAGCCGGTGCAGGTCGGCGTCGTTGTACAGGCGATAGCCGGCGAAGGTCCGCGCCGCGGGCGGGATCAGGCCGCGGCGCTCGTACTCGCGGATCATCTTGGCGCTGACGCCGGTCGCCGTGGCGGCTTCTCCGATGTTGTGGAAGCCCTGCTGGCGGGCGTCGGCGAGTTCGGGGCGGGGAGGTTGTCTGGCCATGGGTCATTATCGCGGCTTCCGCCGCTCCCACGTCGGCTAGCGCTGGCGCTCCTCGCGCGCCATCCGTTCGCGCACGCCGCCGTCCACGCCGCGGCCCGATTGCATCGGTTCGTACAGCGTGCCGGTGGTCGCCGGGGCGGGCGGTGCGTCCTCGATCTGCCACTTGTGCGCGATGTCGGCAGACATGCGCTCGGACAGGTCGGGCGTGACCTTGTGCGACGCGTAGGAGGCCTTGGCCTTCCAGCCGACGGCGACTTCCTCGCGCGGGTCCAGGCAGGTCTGGACGATGGCGTCCACCACCTTGGTGGGATCGTCCATCGCCGGCATGCGCGGGGTGCCGCCGCTGTAGTTGGCGGCATGCTCCCACCATGGGGTATCGACCGCCCACGGCATCACCGTGGCGACCTTGATGTCGTCCTGGTTGTCCAGCCGCAGTTCCGCATTGAGCACGCGGCCCAGCGCGAGCACCCCGGCCTTGGTTGCCGAGTAACTGCCCTGGTAGGCCAGCGGCACTTCGCTGTCGATCGAACCGATGTTGACCAGGGTGCCGGCGCCCTGCGCGCGGAACTGCTGCAGGGCGACATGGCTGCCGTAGATCAGGCCCTTCAGGTTGACGTCGACGATGCGCGCGTGGTCGGCGAGGGGGACATCCCAGAACGGGCCGATGGCGCCGATGCCGACGTCGTTGATCCAGACGTCGATGCGTCCGAAACGCTCGAGCGCACGGGCGGCGAGGGTCTCGACCTGGTCGGCGTCGCTGACGTCGGTGGTGACGGCGAGCGCCGATCCGCCGGCGGCCTCGCACTCGGCGGCGACCTCGCCGAGCAACTCGCGGCGGCGCGCGGCCAGCACCACGTTGGCGCCGAGGCCGGCCAGCTGCACCGCGGTGCCGCGTCCCAGGCCGCTGGAGGCGCCGGTGATGACCACGGTCTTGCCGTGCATGCGGTTGTCGTCGTCCATTGCCTTGCTCCGCGCGGGGTTACCACTCTTGCGCGCGGGCTGTCGGGCGAAGGTGAAACCCGTCAGTCGCGCCGCCGCCGGAAGCGGTACATCACCGCGCCGAGCAGCAATGCGATGGCGCCTGCCACCAGGTTCTGGACGCTGGCGCTCGCCAGCAAGCCGAGCGACAGCACGGTTGCGGTGATCGGGATCAGTGCGCCGCCGGGCAGGTGCAGGGCGTCGGCGCGCATGCCGCAGCGCCGGCGCAGCACGATCACCGCCACCGCGGTGCTGATGTAGGTGAACAGGCGCGCGACCACCGACAGCAACGCCAGCTGCACGAAGGAACCGGTCAACGCCAGCAGCAGCGACAGCACGCCGATGATCACGATCGCGACGGTGGGCGTGCGGAAGCGCGGGTGGATCCTGGTCATCGCACGGGGGCCGTAGCCGTCGTTGCCCAGGGCGAGCAGGTAGCGGGGACCGAGCATCATGGTGTTGCTGGTGGTGCCCAGGATCGACACCGCGGCGCCGACGGTGAGTACCCAGACCAGCCAGCTGCCGCCGAAGATGGCCGATGCATCCGCCAGCGGCGTCTGCGATTGCGCGAGCCCGGGCAGGGTGCCCAGCGCCACCCATTGCACCGCGACGTAGATCGCGGTCACGGTGGCGATCATCGACAGCATCGCGAACGGCACGTCGCGGCGCGGATTGCGGTACTCGCCCGCGGCCGCGGGCAGGTTCTCGAATCCCGCGTACGCGAACAGCAGCAGCAACGCGGCCTGGCCGAGGTCGGTGGGCGAGATGTCCGCAGTGAGTACGGCGGCCTGCGACAGGTCGACGTACATCGCGCCGATGCCGACGAACATCAGCAGCGGCAGGACCTTGGCGATCGCCAGCAACACGCCGGTGCGTGCGGCGGCGCGCACGCCAATGATGTTGATGCCGACCAGAAACGCGATGGAGCCGGTCACGATCGCGACCCGGACCGCGCCACTGGCCGCGCCGGGCCAGAAGTGCGTCACCGCTTCGGCCAGGCCGTTGCTCAGTGCCGCGGCGCTGGCAATACGGGTCAGCACCAGCATCCAGCCCACCTCGAACCCGACCAGTGGCCCGAATGCCTCGCGCGCGTACAGGTAGCTGCCGCCGGGTTCGTCAAAGTAGCTCGACGCCTGCGCGTAGCAAAGCACCAGCAGGCTCACCGCGACGCCGGCCAGGAGGATGCCCCACAGGCTCGCCGGACCGAGCAATGCGGCCGCAGCCGCCGGCAGCAGGTAGATGCCGCTGCCGACGACGTCGTTGATCGACAACCCGAACAGTTGCCAGCGGCCGACGGCGCGGCGCAGGGCGGGCTGGGGTTCGGTGGGCAAGGACATGGGCGAACGCTATCACGCCTGTGGCCGCCGCCATCCCGGCGGAGCGGGCCTCAAGCCGGAATGCGCTGCCCGTACTCTGCGTGCAGGCGGCCCCAGCCATCCCAGAACGGTTCCGGTGTCGTGCCGGAAACGCGCGCCACCAGCACGGCCAGGTGCATGTGCCAGCCGGCGCCGATCATCAGCAGGTTGCGGTGGTCGGAGATGCCGCGGTGGACCAGTGTCAGCAGCACGTCGGCGCCGGCGCGTTCGAGTTCGATCTCGACGCTGCCGGCGTCGCCCCAGGTGAACGCGAGGCGGTGCGGAGGATCGAATGCGGTGATGGTGCTGCGCATGCGGTGCTCTGCGCCGAAGCCTTCGGGCTTGTTGCCCGGCGGGTCGGTCAGTTCGTCGTTGCGCCAGACCAGTTCGAAGCTGCTCGCTTCGCCGCCGGTCATGTCGCCTGCGGCCAGCCATTGGCGGCGCAGATCGCTGTCGGCGAGATAGTCCCACACCCGTTCGATCGGGCCGGGCAGGCGGCGCTGCAGGCGCACCGTCTGCGGGGCGACGACGGTGGCGTAGTCGGTTTCGGGCGCGGAATGGTCCGCATGGGTTGGGTTGTTCATGGCTTCCTCCTGGGGGAGCGGGTCTTGGGCGCGGCGGGTTGGGGTTCGGTGCGGAGCAGCGCTTCGAGCGCATCGAGCTTCGTGTTCCAGAAGCGCTCGTAATGGCGGATCCATTCGGCGCCCGCATGCAGCGGGCGCGCGTCGAGATGGCAGGTGTGCACGCGGCCCTGCACTTCGCGGCGGACGAGGCCGGCGCGTTCCAGTACCTGGATGTGCTTGGAGGCGCCGGCCAAAGAGATGTCGAACGGCGCCGCGAGCTCGCCGACGGTGCGCGGGCGGGCGGCCAGGTCGCCGAGCATGGCGCGCCGGGTCGGGTCGGACAGGGCCTGGAACATTCGATCCAGGGACTGGGAAGCGTCGGGGGAAATATTAACCATAAGGTTGAATATAGACCTCCCGATGAGAATGTCAACCGTTCGGTGGAATATCCGCGGGGCCGCGTCGACGGTGTTGATCGATACTTGTCCCATGGAGCCTGAAGCCACCCAAGTCCGGACCGCGGCACAAAACGCCCGCTTGTTGCGCCGCCTGCTCCGGGCCAGGGACCGCATCGACGCCGCCGCGCACGAAGACTGGCCGATCGCGCGGCTGGCGCGGGTCAGCGGCGTGTCCGCGGCGCACTTCGCGCGTTCGTTCAAGGAGGCGTTCGGACTGCCGCCGCATCGCTACCTCCTTACCCGCAGGATCGAGCGGGCGACGGCGCTGTTGCGGAGCACGGAGCTGCCGATCATCGACATCGCGCTGGACGCGGGCTGGAAAAGCCTGGGCACGTTCGGGCGCACGTTCCGCGACATCACCGGCGAAAGCCCCAGCGATTTCCGCGCGCGCGAGCGGGCGCTGCCGCGGGCGCCGGCACCGGTGCCGGCGTGCTACCTGAGCGCCGCGTACCGGCCGGATCTCAGGACCGCAGTTTTGGAGAAGCGGCGCCTGGAGGCCATGGCTATAAAGGTCGCCCCCACGAACGAAACGGAGCAGACCACATGAGCCAGGGTGTCGGAGTCGTCGGAATCTACGTCCACGACCAGGATGAAGCGCTTGCCTTTTATGTCGACAAGCTGGGTTTCCGCGTGCACACCGATGCCCGCAATGGCGACTACCGCTGGCTGACCGTGCAGCACCCCGACCAGCCTTCGTTCCAGCTCGGGCTGTTCAGGCCGCAGGCGCCGGTGCTCGATCCGGCCACGGCGCAGGCCGCCGCGGAACTGGTGGCCAAGGGCGCGATGCCGCCGCTGGTGATGATGGTCGACGATTGCCGGGCTGCCTTCGATCGGCTGCGCGGCGAGGGCGTGGAGTTCACCCAGGAGCCGGTGGAACGTTACGGCACCGTCGATGCAGGCTTTCGCGACCCGTCGGGCAATGGATGGAAGATGATCCAGGGTGGCCAGCGCTGACGATTTCAGCGATTGCTCAGGCTTTGCTCATGCGGCTCAGTTCTGCGAGGGCCACGCTGGCGCCTCACTCACGAGGGAGGCGGGACATGGCGGGCAACAACGGCAATCGCTTGCGGATCGCGATCTGGGGCCTGGCGGCGGGGTTGTTCCTGCTGCCGCTGGTGGCGATGCAGTTCACCGACGAGGTCGTCTGGACGGCGTTCGACTTCGTATTCTGGGGCGTGATGCTGCTGGTCGCCTGCGGGGTCTACGAGGTCGCGACCCGGATCTCGCCCAGCCGCTGGTACCGGGCTGGCGTGGGCGCGGCGGTCGTCGGTGGCTTCCTGGTGCTCTGGGTCAACGCCGCCGTCGGCATGATCGGCAACGAGGACAATGCCTACAACCTGCTGTTCCTGGTGGCGATCCTGGTAGGCGCGATCGGTGCGCTGGGCGCCTGGTTCAAGCCGGCCGGGATGGCGCGCGCGCTGTATGCGACCGCCGCCGTCCACGGACTGGTCAGCGTGGTCGCGCTGGTCGCGGGCTGGGACATGCGCGGGGCGGTGTTCTCGCTGTTCTTCGTGCTGCCGTGGTTACTGTCGGCCGGGTGTTTCCGCCAGGCCGCGCGCGAATAGCGGGGCGAACGCCACCATTGCGCCCACGATGCAGGCGCCGAACAGGGCGCCTTCCAGCGCGCCGGTGGCGGCTTGCGCGACCGGCCCGAAGCCCGCTTCGCCGAACAGCGCCCCGAGGCGGTCCAGCCGCAGCCGCGAGCCTTCGAAGCTGCGTGCGAGCAGGTCCAGGCTGCCGCCCATCAGGCGTCCACCAAGCAAGGGAATCGCCACGCCGACGATCGCGCCGGCCATGGCTGCGGCGCCGATGCTGCGTTGGGTCCATGGCGACGTGCGGTTGCGCCCGCCGAACCACAGGCCGAAGCCGACCGACGCGCCGAGCAGCAGGCCTTCCGGCGCGCCGGTGATATCGCCCGGCGAACGGCCGAGCAGCAGGTTGAATGCGTCCAGCCCGAGCAGCTTCACCACCGCGCCCACCAGCATTCCGCCGAGTGCTCCGCCCGCGATCGTCCAGCGCCAGCGCGGGCCGGGCAGCAGCGTCGATGCGGCGATGCCGAGGCTGACCCCGGCGCCACCGGCGAGCGCGGCGACGATGGTCAGGCACACCATCACCAGCAGCATCGATACCGCGCCCATGCCAGGCGCCAGCGGTTGCGAGGCTCCGGCGAAACCGTAGAACAGGCCGCCGAGCGCGCCGGCCACGCCCGCACCTGTCGTGCCTGCCGCGGCGAGCAGCAGGGCATCGCGCCAGGTCCATGCGGGCGCCGCCGAGGTGACGGTATCGCCGGCCAGCGGCGCAATGAACCGGTACCCGTGCTTCGGAACCGTCTCGATGAAGCGCGGATCGGTCGCGCTGTCGCCCAGCTGCCTGCGCAACGTGCGGATGCCCTGGGTCAATGCCTCCTCCGTCACCGGAACGCCGTTCCAGACCTCGTCGAGGAAACGATCCTTGGACACCAGCTTGCCCTGCTCGCGCACGAGAAGGATCAGCGCGTCGAGGTAACGGGCGTTGAGTTCGACCGGTTCCCCGTCATGCGTGAGCCGGCGCTCGACCGGGTCGAGCACGAAGCCGTTGAAGCGGAAGAGGCTGTTCGCCAAGGGCTCCATATGTCGTCTCGATAGCGCCACAGGAGGCAATGGTGGCATGATCGCGACAACCCTAGGGGACGCCACTTGCGCGAGTACATCCTGGTCGATTTCGAGAATGTGCAGCCGGCGACCCTCGCGGGCTTTCCATCGGGCGATTGCGAAGTCCTGTTGTTCCTTGGCGAGAAGCAGGCCAAGGTCAGCGTGGAGCTCATACAGGCCTTGAAGCAGGGTGGTTACGATTACGAGCTGATCAGCATCGCGGGTTCGGGACCGAATGCGGTCGACTTCCATATCGCCTACACCATCGGCCGGTTGGCACAGGCGCACCCTGGTTCGGCGTTCACCATCCTGTCGCGGGATACCGGCTTCGACCCGCTGGTCCGATATCTCGCCAAGGCAGGAGTCAAGTGCCAACGCGTCCCGGTCCTGGACGGCAAGGCCGTCAAGCGCAAGGTATCGCCGGCAAAGAAAGCGGCCCGGAAGGCAGCGGTCAAACCGGAACTGGACGGACGTGCCAGGGAAGTAGCGGCGCGCCTCAGGGGCCTGAAGAATGCACGCCCGCGCAAGCTCAGGACGCTTCAGTCCTCGATTGCATCCTGGTTCAAGCCGGCACCGGATGGGGCATCGGTGGCTGCCATCGTCCAGCAGTTGTCCGATGCCGGTCTGTTGACGGTTACCGAAGGGAAAGTCACCTATACCCTGGGCTGAAAGATCCGTCCGAGGTCGGAATGAAGCAGCAAGTCCGCTATGTCCTGAGCGATGACGGGGTCCAGGTGGCCTGGGCCGAGCTCGGGCGCGGGCCGCCGCTGGTCAAGGCGGCCACCTGGCTGACCCACTTGCAGTACGACCAGGAGAGCCCGGTGTGGGCGCACTGGCTGCGGTTCTTCGGCCGGCACTTCCGCTACATCCGTTACGACGAGCGCGGCTGCGGCATGTCCGACCGGGAAGCGGGCGACCTGGAGGCAGCGCATTGGCTGGACGATCTCGAGGACGTGATCGATGCGGCGCAGGTGCAGCGGCCGATGGCGCTGCTGGGCATCAGCCAGGGCGCGGCCACCGCGATCCGCTACGCGGTGCGCCATCCGGAGCGGGTGTCGCACCTGATCCTGTACGGCGGCTATGCCGTCGGCGGCAATCGCAGCGAGGATGCCGAGCGGCGCGCGCTGTACAAGGCGGTGATCGAGGTGGTGGGGCTGGGTTGGGGCAGCGACAATCCTGCGTTCCGGCAACTGTTCACCAGTCGCTTCGTGCCGAAGGGCACGCCGCAGCAGCTCGAGTGGTTCAACGAACTGTGCCGGCGCACGACCTCGCCGGCGAATGCGATCCGTTTGCTGCGCGGGCGCGGCGAAGTCGACGTGCGCGACCTGCTCGAGCAGGTGCGGGTACCGACGCTGGTCCTGCACGGCGACCGCGACCAGATCGCGCCGCTGTCGCAGGGCAGGGTGCTGGCGAGCCGGATTCCCGGTGCACGGTTCGTGCAGCTGCATTCGGAGAACCACGTCCTGCTGGAAGACGAACCTGCGTGGCAGCATTTCCAGGAGGCGGTGCTCGAGTTCACCGGCGTGGTCGTCGACGGGCCGGTTGCGGACGACAAGCTTGCGATGTTGACCGAACGCGAACGCGCCGCACTGCGCCTGCTGTGCGAGGGCCGCAGCAATGCCCAGATCGCGTGGGAACTGGGCGTGGCCGAGAAGACCGTGCGCAACCACGTCTCCAACCTGTACCGGAAGCTGGGCGTGCGCAGCCGCGCCGAGGCGATCGTGCTCTCGCACCGGCAAGCCTGACCCGGGACATTTGTCCCGATCAGGGCGGGTTCGCCGCACCCCGCCGGGACAAGGTTCCCATCGCCAGCCGGGGGGGCCGGAGCGCAGGCTGCGGGCACTCCCCGGGAGACAACCCCCATGTTGCGCATTCTTGCCTTGCTGTACGCCGTCGCCTGCTACGCCCTGTTCCTTGCCGTGATCCTGTACGCCATTCCCTTCGTCGCCGGCTTCGGCGTGCCCAGGCACATCGACAACGGCATCGCCACGCCGCTGGCGACCGCGCTGGCGATCGACGTCGCATTGCTGCTGCTGTTCGCGGTGCAGCACAGCGGCATGGCGCGGCCTGGCTTCAAGCGCTGGTGGACGCGGATCGTGCCGGCGCCGATCGAGCGCAGCACCTACGTGCTGCTCAGCAGCCTGGCGCTGGCACTGCTGTTCTGGCAATGGCGGCCGTTGCCGCAGGTGATCTGGCATGTCGATGCCGAACCGGTACGGCTCGCGCTTTTTGCGCTATCCGCGTCGGGCTGGTTGCTGGTGGTGGCCAGCACCTTCCTGATCAACCATTTCGACCTGTTCGGCCTGCGCCAGGTCTGGTTCCATGCGCGTGGCCGCCAGCCCGACCTGGAGACGCCATTCGTCACCCGCGCGTTCTACCGAATCGTGCGCCATCCGCTGATGCTCGGCTTCCTGGTCGCGTTCTGGGCCACGCCGACGATGTCGCTGGGCCACCTATTGTTCGCGGTCGCCACCACCGGCTACATCCTGGTCGCGGTGAAGTTCCTCGAGGAGCGCGACCTGGTAGCGATCTACGGCGACACCTACCGCGACTACCAGCGGCGGGTGCCGATGCTGGTGCCTAAGGTGCTGCCTTCAGGCCCACGTCGAGCCGGAACCCGGGCAGCCCGGTAATCACCACCTCGCCGCCTGCATCGACGACGAACTCGCGCAGCGGTGGAACACTACAATCATCGGCGCAATCGATCGGCAGCAGGCGGTAGTAGCAATGACCATTGCTGCTCTCGATGCAGTGGAAGCGCGCGGAGCCGGGCTTGACGTAGGCCTCGCTGCGCAGGTTGCCGGCATCGCCGCTGATCCGATTGATGATGCTGGTGCCGCCGAAGTCGCAACCGAACAGTGACAGCGCGAACCCGACCAGGGCGATGAGCTCTTTCATGTCGATCCCCTACATGTTGCGGAACAGGGCCATGAACGGCTGGCTGACCACCAGCGTTTCCGGCCGGGATTTCAAGCGCAGGGTTCCGCGGCCGGTTTCGTCGCGGGTGACGCCGGCGATGGCCTTGAAGTTGACGATGGTGGAGCGGTGTACCTGCTTGAAGACGTTCGGATCGAGTGCCGCGAGCAGTTCGCGGATCGGCGTGCGCAGCAACGCCTTGCCGTCGGCGGTGACCACGGTGGTGTACTTGTCGGCCGCGCGGAAGTAGGCGACGTCGTCGACCAGGATGAGCCGGGTTTCGCGCCCTGCACTGGCGGTGAGCCAGGTTAGTGGGGGCTTGGCATCCTCGCGCGCGGGCAATGAGCGGCCGAGCTTGGCCACCAGCGCCGCGATCGCTTCGGCGTCGCCATTGTCGGCGCGTACGCGGACGCGTTGCACCGTGGCGGCGAGGCGCTCCGCGACGATGGGCTTGAGCAGGTAGTCGATCGCGCCGGTTTCGAAGGCATCGATC
Source organism: Pseudomonadota bacterium (assembly GCA_030852515.1). GTDB lineage: Bacteria > Pseudomonadota > Gammaproteobacteria > Xanthomonadales > Xanthomonadaceae > Cognatiluteimonas. The sequence continues at coordinate 13,368 of JALYWW010000022.1, read as the reverse complement.
GCGTACTGGTCGTAGGCGGTGACGAACACCACCTGGGTGCGCGGACTGGTATCGACCAGCATCGCCGCGACTTCCAGGCCGGTAAGCCCGGGCATGCGGATGTCGAGGAAAGCGACATCGGGCTGGTGTTCGGCCAGGGCTTCCAGCGCGCTGGCGCCGTCCTCGCATTCGGCCAGCACCTGCAACTGCGGCCAGGCGTCGGCCAGGCCGTCGACCAGCGCCTGCCGCAGCAGGATTTCGTCTTCGGCGACCACGGCGGTCCACTGGCGCTCAGTCATGGCTTTGCTCCGAAGCGGGCACCGTGATCGTGGCGGCGACGCCGGCCGGGAAGTTGGCCACCACGGCCAGCGAGGCGCGTTCGCCATGGCGCAAATGCAAGCGCTCGCGCACGTTGCGCAGGCCGATTCCACTGCCGCCGGTGCTGCCGCCGAAGCCGGCGCCGTCGTCGGCGACAGTGATCGCGACGGCGTCGTCGCCGCGACGTGCACGGATCCAGATGGTGCCGCCGCCGGTGCGTGGTTCAAGGCCGTGCTTGATCGCATTCTCGACCAGGGTCTGCAGCATCATCGGCGGCAGCGGCGTGGCGTGCAGGGTTTCGGGCACGTCGATCTGCACGTCCAGGCGCGAGCCCATGCGGATCTTCAGGATCTCCAGGTAGGCGACGGCACGTTCGAGTTCATCGCCCAGGGTGGAAGGCTCGTCCTCGCCACGCGGCAGCGAATGCCGCAGGTACTGGATCAGGTGCCCGAGCATCTGCTCGGCGCGTGGCGGGTCGCTGCGGGTCAGCAACTGCGCGCTGGCCAGGGTGTTGTAGAGGAAGTGCGGTTCGACCTGCGCGTGCAGAAGGCTCAACTTGGCCACGGTGAGTTCCTTCTCCACCGCGGTCTGCGCGGCGGCGGCCTTCTCGTTGCGGCGGCGTTCGGCGACACGGCGGGTAATGGCGCGGGTAATCGCTTCGGCGTTCTCCAGGTTGGTGCCGTCGTCGACCCGGAACCAGTCGCTCCATGCCGCGCTCTCCGGTTCACAGATCAGGGTGACGCTGCCACTGTCGTGGCCGGGCGTGACCGTGGCCAGGATCTGGTTGCGCGGGGTGCCGAACCAGTGCAGCGGATTCCAGCGGCCGAACGGCTGTTCGCCGTAGGTGTCGGGGCGCGCGACCTTGGCCCGCACCTGCAGGCTGTCGCGGGCGCTGTCGACGTGGAGCGCGCCGGGCAATTCGCGGATCGCGGCGTCGAGCAGGTCGAAAGCCTCGCCGGCCTCCAGCGGGATCTCGATCTGCCGGCGCTGCCGGTTGCCCAGCGTGTGGGCATCGATGCGGCCGGCGATCAGGCGCACACGGTGGATGTGCGAGAAGCCGCCGGCGATGACCAGCGCCGCGGTGACCAGGCAGGCGATCGCGATCGGCCAATCGATCCAGCCGATGAAGGGCAGCTCCGTCCAGACGACCACGGCCAGGAAGATCACCGCGCCCCAGGCGATGAAAAGGCGGGCAAGGAACAGGATGCTTCGGATCACGGCAGTGCCTCGGGTGGACGTGGCGATGGATTGCGGCGAAGCATAGCGGCGGCCCGGGCGGCGCCCCAGCGGTTTGCGACGAAACGCCGGATACGGCGACGAAACACCCGGGGGCCGCGCTATCCTGCGGCGGCCTGTCCGTGGAGAGACTCATGCGATCGTTGCGTTGCTTCCTTCTAGCCCTGGCGCTCGCCGCCGCTACGCCCGCTGCGGCGCTGGCACAACAGGCCGAAGCCACGACGGTCGACCCCGCCGTCACCGCCCTGCGCGAGCTCTACACCGGCGAATGGCAATGGCGGCAGCAGGAGTTTGGCTACCAGACCGAAGACGGCGAATGGAAGTCGTCGGATCACTTCCCGTCGAACACGCCGCAGGCATGGGAGCGTCGTACCGCCTATTGGAAGCAGGTGCTCGCCACGCTCGATTCGATCCAGACCGATGCGCTGCCGCATGCCGAGCAGGTCAACGCCGCGGTGTTCCGCGCCGACGTCGAGGCGCTCTACAACAACGCGGCCTGGCGCACCTGGGAGGCGCCGTTCAACAGCGACAGCTTCTTCTGGAGTTACCTCAATCCGCCGCAGCCCTACCAGCAAGTCGCCGACTGGCGCAGCTTCATCGGCAGGCTGCGCGACCTGCCGCGCTACTTCGACGAGAACATCGCCAACATGGAGCGTGGACTGGCCCGCGGCTGGAGCGTGCCGCGCATCTCGGTGGAAGGACGCGACCGCAGCCTGGAACCGTACGTGATCGCCGGCGAGGGCAATCCGTTCCTGGCTACCTTCGACGCGATGCCGACGACGATCCCGGAGGCAGTGCGCAACGAACTGCAGGTCGAAGGCCGCAAGGTCGTGCTCGAACAGGTCGTGCCGGCCTACCGCAAGCTGTTGTCCTATCTGCGCGAGGATTACCTTCCCAACACCCGCACCACCACCTCCGCCAGCGATCTGCCCGACGGCACGGCGTTCTACCAGTCGCAGATTCGCGAGTACGTCACCCGCGACATGACCGCCGACGAAATCCATGCCATCGGACTGGAGAACGTCGAGCGGATCACCGCCGAGATGCGCGTGGTCATGGCGCGCGCTGGCTTCGAGGGGTCGATCGCCGGCTTCATCGAGTTCCTGCGCACCGATCCGCAGTTCTACGCAAAAACGCCGCGCGAACTCATGGCGACCGCGGCCCTGTATGCCAAGCGCATCGACGGCGAGCTCAAGCACGTGCTCGGCACCCTGCCGCGCTACCGCTACACCGTGCTGCCGGTACCGGCCGACATCGCGCCGAACTACACCTCGGCGCGCGGCGGCCTGGACGCCTGTTACTTCAACACCTACGACCTGGCGTCGCGGCCGCTGTACAACATCCCGGCGCTGGTCCTGCACGAATGCGCGCCGGGCCACAGCCTGCAGGCCGCGCTCGCGCTGGAAGCGCCGGAACGGCCGGAGTTCCGCAAGAACATCTACTTCTCCGGTTACGGCGAAGGCTGGGGCCTGTACTCGGAATGGCTGGGCACGCAGATGGGGCTCTACGAAACACCATACGAAGACTTCGGCCGCCTGACCATGGAGATGTGGCGCGCCGCGCGCCTGGTGATCGACACCGGCCTGCATTCGAAGGGCTGGACCCGGCAGCAGTCGATCGACTACCTGGCCCAACACACCGCGCTGGCCCGGCTCGACATCGAGAACGAAGTCGATCGCTACATCTCCTGGCCGGGCCAGGCGTTGTCCTACTACATCGGCTACCGCACCCTGCGCGACCTGCGTGCCGAGGCAGAACGCGAGCTCGGCGACAGGTTCGACCAGAAGCGCCTGCACGACACCATCCTGGAACTGGGGCCGGTGCCGCTGCCGGTACTGGAGCAGGAAGTGCGCAGGTTCATCACGGCAGAGAAGAAGTAGCGGCGTCGGCCTCGGTCACATCGGCCTGACCCAGGTCGGCGTCGGTCACGTCTTCCGCACCGGGCGACGCCGTGGATTCGGCGACCTGGGCGGAACCGGCCTGCAGGGCTTCCAGCGCCTCGGGTTGCGACACGCCAACGGGGGTGCCTGGCGCTTGGCGGCCCATTTCCACGCGTGTCCGCGGCAATGATTCCGGATGCGCGTGGCAGAGGTAGTCGATCATCTGTTCGCGCACCGCGCAGCGCAGGTCGAACAGCTCGCCGGAGTTGCGCGCGCTGACCAGCAGCCGCACCTGGACGGTGGTTTCGGCGGTTTCGGTCACCTGGGCCACGCACACGCGTCCGTCCCAGCGCTGGTCGCCTTCGCAGATGCGTTGCAGCGCCTCGCGCACGTCCTGCATCGGGGTCCGGTAGTCCAGCCACAGGAAAGCCGTGCCGAGCAGTTGCGCCGTGGTCCGGGTCCAGTTCTGGAACGGGTGTTCGATGAACCATTGCAAGGGCACCACCAGCCTTCGCTCGTCCCAGATGCGCACGACCACGTAGGTGCGGGTGATCTCCTCGATCCGGCCCCATTCGCCCTCGACGATGACCACGTCGTCCAGCCGGATCGGCTGCGCCATCGCGATCTGCAACCCGGCGATCAGGTTGCCGAACACCGGCTTGGCGGCGATGCCCGCGACCAGGCCGATCAGCCCCGCCGAAGCGAGCAGGGTGGCGCCGATCTGGCGGATGCCGGGAAAGGTCATCAGCGCCAGCGCGATCCCGACCAGGATGATCACGCCCTGGGCGACGCTGCTGGCCACGCGCGCCTGGGTCAGGACCTTGCGCGCATGCAGGTTGTCGGCTACGTCCAGCGGATGCTCGCGCGCGACCCGCCGTTCGACCGCGCGCACCGCGCGCACGCCCAGCCACACCGCGATCAACAGCAGGACGATGACAAGGGCGTGGCCGACGGCGCCTTCGGGAATGTTCGGTAGCTCCCGCATGGCGCCATGCTGCCAACGCTCGCGTTAGCGTGGCGTCTGTAGTCCGCCTTCACCGGCGACATCGCGGAAGGCCAGCATCTGCGGCACGCGCGCCGACGCGCCTTGCCAGAAGCCCTGCTCCAGCGCGAAGTTGCGCGGATTGCGGAACGTGCCGAAAAGGATGTCGAACAGCGGCAGGTCGCTGTAGTTGTACGCGTGCACGCCACGCTGGTGGTGGACCGAATGGCTCTCCGGGCGCTGCACGAAGTAGCCGATCCAGCGCGGGGTGCGGATGTTGGTGTGCTGGAACACCGAGAGGAAGGTGGTGGCGTACAGCACCAGGGTCGCCGCCTGCGCGGAAAGACCGACGACCACGACCAGGCACAGGCTCGACAACACCGTCCAGGCGAGCATGTCCAGCGGGCTGAACCAGAACGCGCCCGCGGCATCCAGGCGTTCGGCGCTGTGGTGCATCTGGTGCACGCCGCGCCACAGCACGGTCGAGCCATGCATGCTGCGATGCCAGGCGTACACGCCGGCTTCGTACACCAGCAGGCCTACGGCGACGCCGCCCCAGGTCGGCAAAGCGGTCAGGTCGAACAGTTGGAACTGCATCAACGTTCCCGTCCACGCCAGCGGCAGGTACGACGACAGGAAGAAGAATGCGAGGAAGGAGACGATCCCGGCCAGGCGCCAGAAGCGCACGCGCGGGAGCCTGCGGGCGGGGAACAGGGATTCGGCCAGCATCAGCGCGGCAAAGATGGCGAAAACCACCAGAGAGATCGGATGCAGCAGCAGTTCCATGGGGGTGGGCATGTGGGAGACTCCATGAGGGCCATGCACGGTAGGGCTGGCCGTGCCCGTCGACTAAAGCCGTTTCCGCAAGAATCCCGATATATCCGCCAGTCCCTGCCGGAAGCTTGCCAACCGAAGTCATGCCCATCGAAGTCGCGATCATCGTCTGCCCGCAGGCAGGCGCATCCACGCTGTACGGCATGCACGACCTGCTCGCCGGCGCCGGGCGCGACTGGGAAGCGCTGATGGAAGGCGGTTCGGGCGACGACGGCCCGCTGCGCCCGCGGATCCTGTCCCGCGACGGGATGCCGCTCACCATTGCCAATGGCGTGGTGGTGACGCCCGAGGGCCGCTTCGAGGATTGCCCGCATCCCGACGTGGTGGTGGTCCCGGAACTGGCGGTGCTGCCCGATTCGGTGCTGGGCCGCGACCTGTTGCCGGAGATCCGCTGGTTGCGGCGCTGGCACGACTCGGGCGCGATCATCGCCACCGCCTGTTCCGGCACCTTGCTGCTGGCCGAAACCGGCTTGCTCGATGGCCACCCTGCCACCACCCATTGGGCGTTCTGCGATGCACTGCAGGAACGCCACCCCGGCATCGACGTGCAGGGCCACCGCGCCCTGGTCGTGGCCGGCGAGGGCCAGCGCCTGCTGATGGCCGGCGCCGGCGCCTCGTGGATGGACATGGCGCTGTTCCTGATCGCGCGTTTGCTCGGCGTCGAGGCGGCCGTGCGCACCGCGCGGGTCAACCTGATCGACTGGCACGACGTGGGACAGCAGCCGTTCGCGAGCCTGGCCCGCTCGCGCCAGCAGCAGGACGCGTTGATCGGCGGGATCCAGGCGTGGATCGGGGAAAACTATTCGGTGAGCAGCCCGGTGGCGACCATGGCCGCGCGCAGCGGCCTGCCCGAGCGCTCGTTCGACCGCCGCTTCCGCAAGGCCACCGGGATGTCCCCGCTGGCCTACGTGCAGACCCTGCGGCTGGAGGAAGCCAAGCAGCAGCTCGAGGCAACGGCATTGCCGATCGAGGCGATCGCCGGCGAATGCGGGTATGAGGACGCGGGTTACTTCAGCCGGCTTTTCACGAAGCGCGTAGGCTTGACTCCGGCAAACTACAGGCGACGTTTCGGCCGCCTGCGCGAGGAGTTGGCAAGACCATGAACAGTACCGACGACAAGTACCGCAAGGATCCCGACGCGATCGCCCGGCTCGACCCGGAGCAGTACCGCGTCACCCAGGAGAGCGCCACCGAGCGCCCCGGCACCGGCGCCTACCTGCACACCACCGAGCCGGGCATCTACGTGGACATCGTCTCGGGCGAGCCGCTGTTCGCCTCGTCGACCAAGTTCGACGCCGGCTGCGGCTGGCCCAGCTTCAGCAAGCCGCTGGTGCCGGCGCACGTGAACGAGCTGCGCGACACCACCCACGGCATGATCCGCACCGAAGTGCGTTCCGCGCACGGCGACAGCCACCTGGGCCACGTGTTCAACGATGGCCCGCGCGACCAGGGCGGGCTGCGTTACTGCATCAACTCCGCCTCGTTGCGCTTCGTGCCCCGGGATAAGATGGAGGCCGAGGGATACGGCGAGTATCTCGACCAGGTGGAGGATCCGCGATGACTACCGAACGTGCCGGCCTTGAGAAAGCGATCCTTGCCGGCGGTTGCTTCTGGGGCGTGCAGGAACTGCTGCGCAAGATGGACGGGGTGGTGTCGACCCGCGTCGGCTACAGCGGCGGCGACGTGCCCAATGCGACTTATCGCGACCACGGCACCCACGCCGAGGCGGTGGAGATCGTGTTCGATCCGGCCCGCATCGGCTATCGCGACCTGCTGGAATTCTTCTTCCAGATCCACGATCCCTCGACGGCCAACCGCCAGGGCAATGACGTCGGGGCGTCCTACCGTTCGGCGATCTACTACACCACCGCGGAACAGCAGCGCGTGGCGCTGGAAACCATCGTCGACGTCGAGGCCTCCGGCCTGTGGCCGGGCAAGGTCGTTACCGAAGTGGCGCCGGCCGGTGATTTCTGGGAAGCCGAACCCGAACACCAGGATTACCTGCAGCGGTTGCCCGACGGCTATACATGCCACTACGTCCGACCCGACTGGAAATTGCCGAGGAGCCAGTGATGCGCTTGAAGACGATGGTGTTGCCGCTGGTTGTTTTCCTGTTCGCCGCTTCCGCCGCTCCTGCGTTCGCGGCTGACGATTTTGATCCGGCGAGCGTGCCGGTGTCGTCCGCGGCGTTGCCGCCATTTCCGTTCTTCAAGGCACCCGATGGACTGGCCAGCGCGCTCAAGGCGGACGAACGCGAACTGTCCTACGACGGCCAGTACTTCCTCGCCGGCGACAAGGCGATCCTGGTCGAGGGCCGGATCTTCCGCGACAAGTACAACCTGGCCAACAAGACCCGGCCGTACACCGCCCTGGAGTTCCACCGCAACTACCAGGATGCGATCGCCGAGCTCGGCGGCGTCAAGATCAACACGACCCAGTACACCCGCGAAGTCGCCGCCGCGGCGGGCGGCCGCGCGGTGATCGAGGCGAACCATTACGGTGCGGTCGCGGTCCCCGGGTATCGCCACGACAGCTACCTGCTGCGCACGCCGGAAAAGGAATACTGGATCGACGTCAGCTCCGGATCGATCCCGCTGCACGGCTACGTGGTGGTGCTCGAGCGCAAGGCGATGGCGCGCTCGCTCGCCTTCCTCGACGCGGCGGCAATGAAGCAGGCGCTCGACGCCGATGGCCGGGTCGCGCTGCAGGTCAATTTCGACGTCGACAAGGCGACGATCCGGCCGGAGGCGCAGCCGCTGGTCGAGCAGATCGCCAAGTTGCTTGAGGCCGATCCTGGCCTGCGCCTGTCGATCGAGGGCCACACCGACAACACCGGTGGCGCCGAACACAACATGACCCTGTCGACATCGCGCGCGCGCAGCGTGCTTGGCGCACTGGTCGGGTTGGGCGTGGATCCCGGCCGGCTGCAATCGAAGGGCTACGGCCAGGAACAGCCGGTGGCCGACAACGGCACCGAGGAAGGACGCGCGAAGAATCGCCGCGTCGAGCTGGTGAAGCTGTAGCGATGGCCGTCGCGACCCGCGAGCTCGAGCAGTTCGTCCACGCCGCGTTGTCGCGGGGCGAATCGAAGCAGTCGGTGCTGGCGGCGCTCTCGGCCGCCGGCTGGTCGCCGGAGCAGGCGGCCAGCGCCCTGGACGCCTACGCCGACGTGCCGTTCGCGGTGCCGGTGCCGAAGCCGCGCCCGTACCTGTCGGCGCGCGAGGCCTTCCTGTACCTGGTGCTCTTCGCAACGCTGTACGTCAGCGCCTTCGAACTGGGCAGCCTGTTGTTCGACCTGGTCAACCGCGCATTCCCCGATCCGGCCGACCTGGAGTGGCAGGTGTCGCGCGCGGCGGCGTCGATGCGCTGGGCGGTCGCGGCGATCGCCGTGGCTTTCCCGGTGTTCCTGTTCGTGGCCAACCTGCTGGGCAAGGAGATGGCGCGCAATCCGGTCAAGCGCCTGTCCGCGGTGCGTCGCTGGCTGACCTACGTGACCCTGTTCCTGGCCGCGGGGATCGTGATCGGCGACCTGATCACGCTGCTCTACAACGTCCTCGGCGGCGAACTGAGCACGCGCTTCCTGCTCAAGGTGCTGATCGTGGGCGCCATCGCCGGCACGATCTTCGGCTACTACCTGCTCGACCTGCGCCGCGAGGAGAAGGAGTCGTGAGCACGGGACGGCTGCTGTCGATCATCGCCAGCGTCGTGGTGCTCGCGACACTGGTCGGCGCGATCGTGGTGATGGACTCGCCGGCACAACAACGCGAGCGGCGCATGGACGATCGCCGGGTGCAGGACCTGCAACGACTGGTAGGCGCAGCCAGGGCATACCACCAGGCGCACAGGCAGTTGCCGGCGGACATGGCCGCCCTGGCCGGGCAACCGGGACTCAGGCTGTCGACGGCCGATCCGTCCACCGGCGCGCCCTACGAGTACGAGCCGACCGGAAAGCGCAGCTTCCGCGTTTGCGCCAGTTTCAGCACCGACACCGCGACCGCCGAACCGGCGCCGGCGGGACCCGACAGCTGGAACCACGCCGCGGGGCGCCACTGCTTCGGCCGCGAGATCAATACCGACTAGGAGCGGCGCCGACTGAGCGGGTCGATGCCCTGCACGGTGCACGCGGCAATGCGTCCGCGCCCGGCGGCCTTGGCCGCGTAGCACATGCGGTCGGCGGCTTCGACCACGTCGCGCGGCTGCAGCCCGCGGCCGTTGAACTCGACCTGGCCCACGCTCGCGCCGGTGTGGTGCACCCGGCCTTCCCAGGTGAAGGCGAAACCGCAGATGGTGCTGCGGATCTTCTCGGCGACGATGTTGGCGTGGGCACTGCCGCAATTCTCGAGCAGCACGGCGAACTCGTCGCCGCCCATCCGCGCCAGGGTGTCGTGTTCGCGCAGTTGCCTGCGCAGGAGCACCGCCAACTGGCGCAGCAGTTCATCGCCGGCGACATGGCCGGCGCTGTCGTTGATCGACTTGAAGTGATCCAGGTCGAAATAGAGCAGGGCGTGGCGGCAATCCAGTTCGTCGGCACTGGCGAGCGCGCGCTCCAGGCGCGCCTCCAGCACCCGGCGGTTCAGGAGGCCGGTCAGCGCGTCGTGGTTGGCGTGGTACGACAACTCGCGCGCCATGCGCGTGGCGGCGGTGACGTTGCGGAAGGTGACGATGTGCCCGACCGGGTTGCGTCGGTGGTCGTGGATCTGCGCGACCGCGCCGTCGACCAGGATGACGTGGCCGTCGTGCCGCACCAGCGAACCGATGTCGTCGCTGCCGTTGCGGAAGCCCTCGCCCAGCAGGTCGAGCATGTCGCCGCGTGCATCGATGATCCGGACCACGTCGGACAGTGTTCGCGACAGGGCATCGGTGTGCGCCCATCCGGTCAGGTGGCACGCCACCGGATTGAGGCTGGTGATGCGGCCGAACAGGTCGGTGACGACGATGCCGTCGGCGATCGCGGCCAGCGCGCTTTCGGTGCGTTGCAGGGCTTCCTGGCTGGCCAGCAGGTCGCGACGCGCCTGGGCGAGCGCGCTTGCGAGGGTCTCAATCCGCGCTTGGTCCGAAGCGGCAGGCTCCGGAGCGGCGTCGAGACGTCGGGGGCGCGGAATGGACGCCATGCTGGAGTCAGGTTAAAGGCCAGCATGGAAAGGGCCGGTGAGCGGGGACGCCTGTACAGGCGCTACTTCTGTGACGCAATCCGCAAGTTCGCGATCGGGTCGCGCTCACATGGCTGAACATCGCAGGGCGGATCGATCGCAGCCGGCGGCCTGGCTTCCTGCGTGTCCCGGGGCTTGGCCTGCAGCTGGAACGCTGCGCCGACTTCGATTTCCTGCGGCGCATCGGGACCTGCTTCGCCTGTTGCTTCCTGGCGCAGTGCTTCGATCATGATGCCCATCACCCGGCCCATCGCGCTGCGCGGCGCCTCATCGGGTTCCGTTGCCGGTTCGTCGACGGGTTTCGACTGGGCCATGCACGCCGGGGCGAGCAACAGCAAGGTGCAGCACAGCAGTGGCAGGTGGTATCGCATGGGTCGAGGCTAGTAGGTGATACTGGCGTCCCATGTGAAGCGCAGCCTGGCAGGCTGAACCGTTCATGACAAGCGACGAGACGTCAACGATGCGCATCGCCGAGCAACACTATCGCCTGCTCGTGGAAGGCGTCCGCGACTACGCGATCTTCATGCTCGACGCGCGCGGACATGTCACCAGCTGGAACGCGGGCGCGAAACTGATCAAGGGATACCAGGCCGACGAGATCCTCGGCCGGCATTTCTCCGTCTTCTATCCCGCCGAGGCGATCGAAAGCGGATGGCCCGAACGCGAGCTCGAGCTCGCGCTTGCCGACGGCCGCGTGCAGGACGAGGGCTGGCGCTTGCGCAAGGATGGCAGCAGGTTCTGGGCCAGCGTCATCATCACCGCGCTGTTCGAGGCCGACGGCAGCCACATCGGCTTCGCCAAGGTCACCCGCGACCTGACCAGCCAGCGCCGGGTCCAGGCGCTGGAGGACGAAGGCCGGCGCATGACCAACTTCATGGCGATGCTCGGCCATGAAATGCGCAACCCGCTGGCGCCGATCGCCAATGCGGTCTCGGTGATGCAGCTTGAACACATCGAGTCCGAGAACGTCCGCCGCTGCCGCGACATCATCGGGCGCCAGGTGCGGCAACTGACCCGGTTGGTCGACGACCTGCTGGACCTCGGCCGCATCACGAGTGGCAAGCTCAGGCTGGAGCCGGGTCGGGTCGAGCTGGGCAAGATCCTGCGCGAAGCCGTGGAGATGGCCGAGCCCGGAGCGCTGGACCGCGCCCACGTGCTGAGCATGGAGATCGAAGCGGGCGAGGCCTGGATCCAGGGCGATCACTCGCGCCTGCTGCAGGTGTTCAGCAACCTGCTCAACAATGCGGTGCGGTACACCCCTCCCGGTGGGACCATTGCCGCGCGGCTGCGATGTGATGGACGGATGGCGGAAGTCTCGGTACGCGACAACGGGCCCGGCATCCCGGAGCACCGCATCCACGAGATATTCAACCTTTACGTGCAGGGAGAGGAATCCGCCGAGCGAAATGGCGGCGGGCTTGGCCTCGGGTTGAGCATGGTGCAGCAGCTGGTCGCCCTGCATGGGGGCGATGTCAGCGTGTTCAGCGCCGGCATTCCAGGCAAGGGTTCGGAGTTCGTCGTCCGGCTGCCGCTGGACGTTGCCTGACCAGGGGCTACTTTCCTGGATCTGGCGGCGGCAGCAGATGGCGCACGTGCAGGAAGCGCGCGAATCGCGGCACGCCGTTGGCGCCGAAACCGTTGTAGCGATAGGTGACGATGCTGCCGAGCGGCGGCGGGTCGGCGCGCTGTGCATCGCTGAACCCGCTGCCGATGCGGAACCGCAGGCCGTCGCCGCGCTCCACCAGCAAAGCGCCAAGCATGCCGGTGTACTTGCCGCGTCCCGGGGTATGCCCGACCACGCGCGCCTCCGCGTCCTCGTAGGGCTTGTACTTGATCAGGTCGTCGCTGCGCCCGGCGTGGTAGTGCGCGCTGCGTCGATGCAGCACCAGGCCTTCGCCGCCTGCGTCGCCGATCGCAGCCAGCATCGCGTCCAGTGCGCGCCGGTCGAGAACCTCGAACTGCTCGACTGCCTGCAGCCACGGCACGCCCGCGCGCGCGGTCAGTTCGCGGATGCGCCGCGCGCGCAGCGCGAACACGGCAGGATCGTCGGGCAGGTCGAACACCATGAACCGCATCCTCCGCCAGCCGGCATCGTTGTCGGATACGCTGCGGACGATGCCGCTGGCGGCCTCGAACTGGCCGCGGGCGATCCATAGTTCGCCATCCATCGGCACGGCCGGCCAGCCCGCGGTGAACCAGGCCGGGGCGGCAACCTGCATTCCGCCACGCGTCCAAAGGTGTTGGCCATCCCAGCGGCCGCGTACGCCGTCGAGCTTCTCGCTGACCAGGTATCGGGCAACGTCGACCTCGCCGTCGAGCACGACAGGCAGCATGACCGCGGGCGGAACGTGCGCGCGGTCGTTGCCGGGCATGGCGGTGGCGGGCGGCGATGCGGCCAGCAGGCACGCCAGCAGGACTGGAAGGTGTGGACGAAAGGGCATGGACCCCAGCATCCGCGCCACTGGCCGCCGTCGCCAGCAGGGAATCCCTCATTCCAGGGTGGGGTTTCCCCGGCCCGGGATGGCCGCCGCGCTAGACTCGGCGCGCACAAGGCAGGAGAAAATGGACAGCGCCGGATCCGGACATCGCCAGGAAGCCGCACTCACCGCGATCCTCGCCCAGGTATCGCGCGAAGCGCTGCAGGGCGAGGGCCTGGATGAAGTGTTGCAGCACATCTGCGACTGCCTGGTGCGCAACCTGCCGGTGGCCATCGCCAGCATCATCCTGCTCGACGAGGCCGGCACCACCTTCGTGCAGGAAGTGTGGGCCGGCGAACTCGACCTGACCCCGCCGGCGGTTGCGAACAACTGGCCGGTGACGATGGGCGCTGCCGGCCGCTGCGTGCGGTTGGGACGACCCCAGTTGATCGTCGATGTGGACAGCGACCCGGACTATGTTCCGGGCAATGCTGCGGTACTGTCCGAGTACCTGGTTCCGATCCGCCACCGCCAGCGCATGCACGGGGTGCTCAACATCGAGAGCACGCGTG
>JALYWW010000072.1 GCA_030852515.1 Pseudomonadota bacterium | reverse complement strand
GCGCGAGACCGTCGGAGGCATGGATGCCGACGACGAGCCTACATGGACGTACTCGCGGCGTGTCTCGCGCAGGGACACACACATCCGCTGCGCCCCATCGAGGAAGCGAACAACCACGCTTCGCGCGCAAGGCGCGCGCCTACGGGGTGTAGAAACGTTGCAGGTGCGCGGCGACCTTGGGCATCGCGCGACGCAACGTCGCCGGATCGCTGAAGTGGTACTCGCTGCACACCGCGAAGAACTCTTCGGGCGCCTCGGCCGCGTACTCGTCGATCAGCGTGCGCCGGCCTGCGTCGACATCGCGCACCAGCGCGTCGTAGGCCTGCTGGAAGTCGCGCGCCCATTCGACCTGCCAAGCGCGCGGCAGCGGTGGCGTGCCGTCGAGCACGCCGTCGAGCACATCGATCTTGTGGGCCATTTCATGCACGACCACGCAGAATCCGGCATCGGGTTCCGCGATCTCGGCCTGGATATCGGCCCAGGACAACACCAGCGGGCCGGCATCCCAGGCTTCGCCGATCAGTTCGTCCTCCCACTCGTGCATCACTCCGGCGGCATCGACGTGGCTGCGGTTGACCCGGAATGCATCGGGATACACCAGCAGCTGCGACCAGCCGTGCAGGCCCTCGGCACCGAAGCGCAGCAGTGGCAGGCAGCACAACGCCGCCAGCTGCACGCGCTGGCGGGCATCGAGTTGCAGCCCGCCGAGCGGAGTGATGGTCTTCTGCTGCAGGAAGCGCGCGGCCAGCGCGCCCAGCGTGGCATCGTCGCCGGCATCGAGGTGGTGCAGCCACGGCAACGCCGCGCAGGCATCGCGCCAGAGGACGGGTTCGATCGGATCCGGAATGTTGCGGGGAAGATTGCGGCGCAGGCGCCGCAGCAATGCGGACAGCACGAATCGGCGCTAGCGGAACATGCCCGGCAGGAAGCTGTGCCAGCGCGGCGAATGGCCGCCACCGCCATCGCTGCCACGCACGCCCATCACCGGCTTGATCCGGGTGCTGGCGCCCGCGGGCTTGGTGGCCGGCGTGGCCGTGCCTTCGGCATCGACAGCGGGGGCATCGGTCTTGGCGCTGTCCGTATCGGCCTCCACGCATTCGCCGCCGCCACTGTTGGGACCGTGCATGCGAACGTCGCGCGCTTCCGCGAACGCGCCGGCCGAAGCCAGCAGCAGGCACAGCGGCACGAGTTGGTAGCGTTGCAGTTTGCGCGGTGCGGTCATACGGCGATCCTCGGGGGATGCACTGGCCGAAAGCGGCCAGACACTATATCCCGGATGCGGCGGCGCCGCAGAAGGTTGCAATGCTGCGGCGCAGCAGCAGACAGGCGGGGCGGGTTGCGGCAGACTGCGGGCGCATGAACGAACGCGAATTGCTGGTGCGCCTGATCGACGGCCCTGCCAGCGGCGCGGCCCTGGCCCGGGCCGCCGGCCAGACCCGGGCGGCGGTCTGGAAGCACGTGCGCGCGCTGCGTGCCGCCGGGGTGCGGATCCGGGTGCAGCCGGGGCGCGGCTATGCGCTGGAGCGCCCGCTGGAACTGCTGGATGCCGGCACCATCCTCGCCAGCCTGGACACCGGGGAGGGCGAGGCCCTGGCGGGCCTGGAGTGCCTGGAGGTCGCCTGGTCCCTGGACTCGACCAACTCGGAGTTGCTGCGGCGCGAGACGCCTGCGTCCGGGGCAGCGGCGCTGCTGGCCGAACGCCAGACCGGCGGACGCGGGCGCCGCGGCCGCGCCTGGGCGTCGCCACTGGCCGCCAACCTTTACCTGTCGCTGGCCCGCCGCTTCGGCGGCGGCCTGGCGCGCTTGCCGGGCCTGAGCCTGGTGGCCGGGGTCGCCAGCGCCGAGGCCTTGCACGCGCTCGGCTTCGAATCGGTGCGGCTGAAGTGGCCCAATGACCTGGTGGTGTCCGGGCGCAAGCTCGGCGGCCTGCTGGTCGAGGGGGGCGGCGAAGCCGGTGGGCCGGCACGCGCGGTGATCGGGCTGGGCCTCAACGTGGCGATGCCGGCCGATGCCGCCGCGGGCATCGAGCAACCGTGGATCGACCTGGAAACGATGGCCGGCGGGCAGGCACCTTCGCGAAACGCGGTTGCGGCGGCGCTGCTGTCGCACCTGGTGCCGGCGTTGGCGCGGTTCGACCAGGTCGGGCTCGCGCCGTTCCTGGCGCGTTACGGGCGACTGGACGCGCTGGCCGGGCGCGAGGTGCTGGTGCATGCGCATGACGGCGACCATCCGGGCGTCGCGCTTGGCCTGGCGGAAGACGGTGGATTGCGCGTGCGCATCGACGCCGGCGAGCAGGTCGTGCATGCCGGCGAAGTCAGCGTGAGGGCGGCGGCATGACGACCTGGTTGTTCGACCTCGGCAACAGCCGGCTGAAACTTGCGCCGTTGCTCGGCGATGGCGATGGCGACGGCGACGACGTCGGCGAAGTCACTGCGATCCCACACGATGGCGCGGCCTTCGCACCCGGATGGGAAGCACGGTTGCCCACGGGTTTCGACCTCGCCTGCGTCGCGACCGTGGCCGGGGATCGGTTGTCGGCACAGCTGTTCGAGGCGCTGGCCGGGCGCTGCAAGCAGGTCTCGATCGCGCGCACCCAGGCGTCGCTTGCTGACCTGCGCATCGCGTATCCGCAACCGCAGCGGCTAGGCGTGGACCGCTTCCTTGCCCTGCTCGCTACGCGCGCGCGCGCGCAGCGGGCCGCCCTGGTGGTCGGGGTCGGCACGGCCCTGACCATCGACCTGCTCGACGCCACGGGCCAGCACC
The DNA here is from genome assembly GCA_030852515.1 of Pseudomonadota bacterium. Taxonomy (GTDB): domain Bacteria; phylum Pseudomonadota; class Gammaproteobacteria; order Xanthomonadales; family Xanthomonadaceae; genus Cognatiluteimonas. Next base: position 8,417 of record JALYWW010000072.1, on the reverse strand, counting down.
TGGGCGGCAGGATCGCGCCTTCGCCGGCACTGATGCGGGCCGCGCTGCACGCGCGCGCCCCGGCATTGCCGGAGCACGGTGGTGTGTATCGCGAATTCGGCAAGGACACGGACGATGCGTTGGCCTCCGGATGCGAGGGCGCGGCGCTGGGGCTGGTGGGGCGCAGCCTGGATGAAGCCACGCGCCTGCTGGCCGGTGCTGCACCGGACCTATTGCTGCACGGTGGTGGCGCGCCGGCCTTGCTGCCGCGCCTGCCGACTGCCGTGCATGCACCCGCGCTGGTGATGCAGGGACTCGCGCAATGGGCCAGAATCGTCGGCGCATGATCATCCGCGCCGCCATCGTCCTGTTGCTCGTCCTCAACCTGGGTGTCGCCGTCTGGTGGGTGCTGCACGAGGCGCCACCCGCGGCGACGGTGCAGCAACCGGCCGGCGTGCCGCGATTGCAGTTGCTCCCCGAAGCGAACCCGGCGCAAGCGCCCGCTCCCGTCGCAAGGGCGGCCATGCCCGCGTCCTGCCCGGGCCCGGGCGGCGATGGCGCCAACTGGCGCGTGTTCCTGTCCGGCATGGACACGCCCGAAGCCGCGCAGGCGATGGCGACGCGCATCGGCGGCGCCGGTTTCAGCGACTTCCTGGTCATGCGCGAAGGCGACGACAACAGCATCGCGCTGGGCCTTTTCAGCACCCTGGACGGGGCGCAACGCCGGGTAGAGGCCTTGCAGGCAGCGGGCTTCCCCGCGCGCTGCGCTAGAATCGCGGCCTCGACGCCGGCATAGCTCAGTTGGTAGAGCAACCGCCTTGTAAGCGGTAGGTCCCCAGTTCGAATCCGGGTGCCGGCACCACGCAATCCATGGAGGACAGCCGATGAGCCGTCGTTACCCGCCGGTATCCCTGATCGGCGCCCCGACCGACATTGGCGCCGGCCACCGCGGCGCGCTGATGGGGCCCGACGCACTGCGCATCGCAGGACTGGGCGAGGCACTCGCCGCGCGCGGCATCGACGTCGTCGACCGCGGCAACCTGGAAGGCCCGCGCAATCCCTGGTTGCCGCCAGTGGAGGGATATCGGCATCTCGATGAGGTGGTGGCCTGGAACCGCGCGGTCATGGACGCGGTCGGCGCCGAACTCAAGGCCGGTCGCGTGCCGATCATGATGGGCGGCGACCATTGCCTGGGGATCGGCTCGATCACCGCCGTCGCCCGCCATTGCCGCGATACCGGCAAGCAGCTGCGGGTGCTGTGGCTGGATGCGCATGCCGACTTCAATACCCATGACGTGACGCCTTCCGGCAACGTCCATGGCATGCCGGTCGCCTGCCTGTGCGGCATCGGGCCCGATGCGCTCACCGGGCTGGGCGGCAACACGCCTGCGATCAAGCCGGACGTGGTGCGCCAGATCGGCATCCGCTCGGTGGACGAGGGCGAGAAGCGGCTGGTCAAGGAACACGGCCTGGACGTCTACGACATGCGCTACATCGACGAAGTCGGGATGAAGCGGACGATGGAGGCAGCCCTGGAAGGAATGGACGAAAACACCCACCTGCACGTCAGTTTCGACGTCGACTTCCTGGATCCGTCGATCGCGCCGGGCGTGGGCACCACCGTGCCCGGCGGGCCGAACTATCGCGAAGCCCAGCTGGTGATGGAAATGATCGCCGACAGCGGGCGCATGGGTTCGCTCGACATCGTCGAGCTCAATCCGCTGCTCGACAACCGCAACGAGACCGCCGTGGTCTCCGTCGACCTGGTCGAAAGCCTGTTCGGCAAGTCGACCCTGATGCGCGACTGACCTCGCGCGCACGAAACTGAATGGCTGCCGGTCGCGGGCGGCCGGATAGACGCCGAATTCACGCCCTGCGGGCTTCCATGTGCCCACGACGGCAATCCGCCGCTCGCTCCCCCGGAACCAAGGAGAGGCACATGCAAATCAATCGGAAACTGTTCGCGACGTCGATCCTGCTTTCGCTGCTGTCGATGGGCCTGCTGTCGGCCTGCCATACCGTCGAAGGCGTCGGCAAGGACATCGAATCGGCCGGCGACTCGATCGAGGAAACCGCGCAGGACTGCAACGACGACGTCGAAGGCAACTGCTGAGCAACGAAACCTTGACCGTGCGGCAACGCGTCGCCTGCGAAGCTGGGACCTCCCCGCAACGAAGAGGATGCATCGCATGAACAAGGACATCATCGCCGGCAAGTGGACCCAGCTGAAGGGCCAGGCCCAGCAGAAGTGGGGCGACCTCACGGACGACGTCTTCGACGTGGCCCAGGGCGACAGCAAGTACCTCGCCGGCAAGTTGCAGGAGCAGTACGGTTGGGACCGCGATCGCGCCGAGACCGAGGTCCGGGATTTCGAGCGCACCCTCGACTCCTGACCCGCCATTCGTGGCTTTGTCGACGGCCCGGGCAACCCCCGGGCCGTCTTGTTCCTGCTCCGGTAAACTGGGCCGATGGCCTCCCATCGCGTCCTTACCGGCATCACCACCTCCGGCACCCCCCACTTGGGCAACTACGTCGGGGCGATTCGCCCGGCGATCGCCGCCAGCCGCGCCGACGGGGTCGAAAGCTTCTATTTCCTCGCCGACTACCACGCCCTGATCAAGGTCCAGGATCCGGCCAGGGTCCAGCGTTCGACCCTGGAGATCGCGGCCGCATGGCTGGCCTGCGGGCTGGAGCCGGACAAGGTCCGCTTCTATCGCCAGAGCGACCTGCCCGAAACCAACGAGCTGACCTGGCTGCTGACCTGCGTGGCCGGCAAGGGCCTGCTCAATCGCGCCCATGCCTACAAGGCGGCGGTCGATCGCAACCGCGAGGCCGGCGAGGACGACGATGCCGGCGTGACCGCCGGACTGTTCATGTACCCGGTGCTGATGGCCGCCGACATCCTGCTGTTCAATGCGCACAAGGTGCCGGTGGGCCGCGACCAGGTGCAGCACATCGAGATGGCGCGCGACATCGCGCAGCGCTTCAACCATCTCTATGGCGACCCGGATTCAAGACAGTATTTCGTCCTGCCCGAAGCGTCGATCGAGGAGCAGGTGGCGACCTTGCCCGGCCTGGACGGCCGCAAGATGAGCAAGAGCTACGACAACACGATTCCGCTGTTCGCGCCGCGCGACATGTTGAAGAAGCTGGTGTTCTCGATCGTCACCGACTCGCGCGCGCCGGGCGAGCCCAAGGATCCGGCCGGCTCGGCGCTGTTCGAGATCTACCAGGCGTTTGCCGGCACCGATGAAACGGCGGCGATGCGCCAGGCTTTCGCCGACGGAATTGCATGGGGCGATGCCAAGCAGGTGCTGTTCGAACGCATCGATGCGGAAGTGGCGCCGCTGCGCGAGCGCTACGAGGCGCTGATCGCCGACCCCGCGCGCATCGAACGGCAACTGCGCGATGGCGCGCGCCGCCTGCGCGAGGAGTACGCCACGCCGTTCCTGCACGAACTGCGGCACGCAGTGGGCCTGCGCGATCTGAGCGTCGCGGTCGGCGACGTGCCTGCCGCACGCGCGACGAGGGCCGCCTTGCCGGTGTTCAAGCAGTACCGCGAGGCCGACGGGCGGTTCCACTTCAAGCTCGCCGACGGCGATCGGGTGTTGCTGGTCAGCCGCGGCTACGATTCGCCCAGGGAAGCGGGCCAGCGGGTCGCCGCGCTCAAGCGCGATGGTTTCACCGGCCCCGACGCCGATGTCGCGCTGGGCGATGGCATCGATGCCGGCAGCGTGGTCCAGGCGCTCGCGGCAATGCATGCCGCCGAAGAGGACAAGGCATGAACCTGTCGGCGATGCCGAACCTGGCGCTGATCCTGTTCGCGCCCTGGTTCCTGGTCCTGGCCTGGTTGTACTGGGCGTTTCCGCGGCAGCCGCGCACTGCGGCCAGGCGGATGTTCGACATCGTGTCGCTGCTGGTGGCACTGGTGGCGTTCATCGCCACGCTGCAGTGGAGCCACGGCTACGCGGATCGCCAGTACGGCGAGATGTGGCCGCAGATCCTGGCGACCTCGGCCGGCTACGGCGTGTTCCTGCTGGTGCTGCTGGTCGCGGTGTTCGTGCGCCGCGCCTGGCTCGGGAAGCCTTAAGGCCACTCGTTCGGCTTGGCGCCCCGTTCGGGGTGATGCATCTTCACCACGCAGAAGCGGTGGCCGCTCGGCGCTTCCATCACCCACCAGCGCTGGACGAATCCCACGCGCTTCGCGCCCAGCTTCTCGAGCCGGTCGGCCTCGGCGTCGATGTCGTCGGATTCGATGTCCAGGTGCACGCGCGGCGGGTGGTCGACCTTCTGCACGAAGGTGCGCAGCTGGGCGGGCGTGCCGTGGAACTCCCGGTACGTGTCGGGTTCGTCGTCGGCGCCCGGATCGGTGACCGGCCAGCCCAGTGCAGTGCCCCAGAACGCCGCGGCATCGTCCAGGTCATCGACCTTGCAATCGATGACGAATCCGGCGAGACGGCTGCGATGGGCCATGGCGATTGTCCTGGGGTCAGTTCGGGCGCGAAAGATCGTCGAGCAGCGCCTTGAGGAAGCGCGCGGCTTCGCCGCCGGTGGCGGCGCGGTGGTCGAAGGTCAGCGAGATCGGCATGCGCCGGTGCACTTCGATGCCGCCGATCACCGCGACCACGTCGTTCGACAGCTTGCCTGCGCCGACGATGGCGACGGTCGGCGGTACTACCACCGGCGTCGCGTAGCGGCCGGCGAACATGCCGAAGTTCGACAGCGAGATGGTGTAGCCGGACAGTTCGCTGGCGGGGATCGAACGATCCTCGACCTGCGCGCGCAGGCGCTGGATCGCGCCGCGCACGCCGTTGGCGTCGAGCATGTCGGCATTGCGCAGGGCGGGCACGAACAGGCCGTCGTCGGTGTCGACCGCGATGCCGATGTCCACGTGCGGATGCATGGTGCGGCTGAGCTTCTCGCCGTCGAACCAGGCATTGAGCGCCGGCACCGCCTTGCACGCGGCGACGATCGCACGGATCAGGCGCGCGGTGATGTCCTGCTTGCCGACCCATGCGTGCAGGTCGGCATCGTCGACCAGGGTGGTCGGGACGACTTGCGCATGCGCATCGGCCATGACCCGCGCCATGTTGCGGCGCACGCCCTTGAGCTGCTCCGGCTGGCCGCTGACCGACACCCCCGGCGGCTGCGTGCGCATCGGCTTGCCCGACGCGGAAACCTGCGTGCGTTCCATATCCTGCCTTCTCCCGCTTGCGGGAGAAGGTGCCCCGCGCAGCGGGGCGGATGAGGGCGCCCCAGACGCTGAACCATCAGCAGCCGCCTGCTTCACGTCCGCCATGGTCACCGTGCCGTCCGGCCCGCTGGCGCGCACGCGCGACAGGTCGACCTTGAGCTTGCGCGCCATCGCGCGCACCGCCGGCATAGCCTTGACCCCGCCGACCGCGACCGCGGCCTCGCTGCGCACCGCGTCGGAACTCTGCATCGCGCCGACCACGGTTCCGGCGTCGTCGCGCTTCGCCGGAGCCGCGCCACCTTCGGAAATCGCGCCGCCTTCGTCGGAAGCCACGACCTTGTGGTCGGGTGCCGGATCCTCGCTGCCCACTCCCTTCGACGGACCATGGTGGTGGCCGGTGTCCTGGCCTTCCGCGCGCTGCGGCAGCGACGGATCGATTTCGAACTCGGCCAGCATGGTGCCGGTCACGACGATGTCGCCGGCATCGCCGGCGAGCTTGAGCACCTTGCCGGACACCGGCGAGGGCACGTCGACGACGGCCTTGGCGGTTTCCATCGACACCAGGTTCTCGTCCAGCCTGATGGTGTCGCCGACCTTGACGTACCACTCGACGATGGTGGCGTCCGGCAGTCCCTCACCGAGGTCGGGCAGCAGGAATTTCTTGCTCATGGTCGGTCTTCCTCAGGAATGCGCGAGCGAGCGCCGCGCGGCGGCGACGATCTTGTCCACGCTCGGGAGGTATTTCATCTCCAGGCGGAACAGCGGGATGTGGGTGTCGTAACCGGTGACGCGCTCGACCGGGGCGACCAGGTCGAACATGCATTCCTCGGCCAGGCGCGCGGCGATCTCGGCACCGAAGCCGGCGGTCTTGGCGGCCTCGTGGACGATGACGCAGCGGCCGGTCTTCGCCACCGATTCGGCGATGGTGTCGAAGTCCAGCGGGGTCAGCGTGGCGACGTCGATGACTTCGGCGCTGATGCCGTCCCTGGCCAGTGCGTCGGCGGCTTCCAGGGTTTCCTTCACCTGCGCGCCCCAGGTCACCAGGGTGATGTCGCTGCCGTCGCGCAGCACGTAGCACACGTCCAGCGGCAGCGCCTCGCCGTCGTCCGGCACGAGCTCCTTGTACTGGCGGTAGATGCGCTTGGGCTCCATGAAGATCACCGGATCCGGGTCGCGGATCGCGGCCAGCAGCAGGCCGTACGCGCGCGCCGGCGACGAGGGCATGACCACGCGCAAGCCGGGCACGTTGGTGAAGATCGATTCGTTGGCCTCGCTGTGGTGCTCCGGCGCGCGGATGCCGCCGCCCCACGGCACGCGCAGCACCATCGGGCAGGTCAGGCGGCCGCGGGTGCGATAGCGCATGCGCGCCGCGTGGCAGACGATGAAGTCGACCATCGGGTACATGAAGCCGTCGAACTGGGCCTCGGCCACCGGCTTCATGCCCTGCGAGGCCATGCCGACGGTGAGGCCGGCGATCGTGGTCTCGTCCAGCGGCGTGTCGAGCACGCGCTCGGTGCCGAAGGTCGCGGAAAGGCCGGCGGTGGCGCGGAACACGCCGCCGTTGACGCCGACGTCCTCGCCCAGCACGACGACCGACTCGTCGTTGCGCATCTCATGGGCGAGGGCCTGGGTGATCGCCTCGATCAACGTGATTGGAGCCTGCTCAGCCATTGCGCTTCTCCCAGTCGATCGCGGCGTCGCGCTGGATCACCAGCTCGGCGGGCAATTCGGCATACAGGTAATCGAACATGGCTTCGACCGGCTGCACCTTGGTCTCCAGGTAGGCGTTGATCTCGATGTCGACCAGGCGGCCGCATTCCTCCAGCCATGCCTTTTCCTGCGCTTCGTCCCAGGCCTTGGCCTTCTCCAGGTACTTGCGCAGGCGCAGCATCGGCTCGCGGCTCCATGCCGCCTTGACTTCGTCCTCGCCGCGGTAACGGCGCGCGTCGTCGGCGGTGGTGTGGTCGTGCAGGCGATAGGTCATGAACTCGATCACGCTGCCGCCTTCGCCCTTGCGCGCGCGTTCGGTGGCGCGGCGCATCGCCTCGAGCACGGCGATCAAGTCGTTGCCATCGACCTGCAGGCAGTGCAGGCCGCCGGCCAGGCCCTTCTGGGCAAGCGTCTGCGCACCGGTCTGCGAGGAGCGCGGCACGGAGATCGCCCAGCCGTTGTTGATCACGCACAACACCAGCGGCAGCGAATAGGCGCCGGCGGAATTGAGCGCGGCGTAGAAATCGGTCTTGGACGAACCGCCGTCGCCGCAGCAGGCAACCGCGATCCGGTCCTGCTTGCGCAGCTTGAACGACAGCGCGGCACCGGAGGCCATCAGGCACTGGGTCGAGATCGGCACGCACCACGGATAGTCGTTCTTCGGTCCCTGGAAATCGTTGCCGCGTTCGTCGCCGCCCCAGTACATCAGTACCTCGCGCGGGAGCACGCCGCGCATGAATTGCGCGCCGTATTCGCGATAGCTGGGAGCAAACACGTCTTCGGGCTTCATCGACGCGCCGATGCCGACGTGGGTCGCCTCGTGGCCCAGGCAGGCGGCGTAGGTGCCGAGCTTGCCGGTGCGCTGCAGCGCGATCGCCTTGGTGTCGAAGGTGCGCACGTACAGCATCTGCTTGAACAGCGGCAGCAGCGCCTTGGGGTCCTTGAAGGACTTGGGCAGCTCGGCCACGGCCTTGCCGTCCGGGTCGAGGTATTGCAGGTATTCGATCTCGAATTTGGCGGCGACGGTCATGGATTGCCTCTTGTCCGGCCCAGTTGCGGCAGAACCGCCATTCTAGCGAATCGGGGGCCCGGAGCCCTCCCTGGCGTGCGAAAATGGGCCGATGGGTACCGAAGACGTGGGCACCGAAAGCAACCAGCGGCCGCTCGAGGCCGGAATCCACACCGACCTGGCCGGCCGCATCACCTACGGCGGCTACCTGCGCCTGGACAGGCTGCTTTCGGCGCAGCAGCCACTCTCGAACCCGCCGCACCACGACGAGTTGCTGTTCATCGTCCAGCACCAGGTGTCCGAACTTTGGCTCAAGCTGCTGGTGCACGAGCTCGGTGCCGCGGTCGGGCACCTGCAGCGCGACGAACTCGGCCCGTGCCAGAAGATCTTCGCCCGCTGCAAGGCGGTGCTGCGCCAGCTGACCGAAATGTGGTCGGTGCTGGAGACGCTGACGCCCTCCGACTACATGGAATTCCGCGAAGTCCTCGGTCCGTCGTCGGGCTTCCAGTCGCTGCAGTACCGTAC
>JALYWW010000141.1 GCA_030852515.1 Pseudomonadota bacterium | reverse complement strand
GCGGCGCTGCCCGCGGCTACGCGCCCGATGCGACGGCCGCGCCGCAATGGCAACTGGCGCGCCACCCCTTGCCGGCGCCGGCTGCCGGCGGCCTGCGCCTGCACTGGTGCGAGACCCGCCTCGCCGTGCAGCCGCTGCTCGCCGGGATCAAGCATTGCAACCGCCTGGAGCAGGTGCTGGCGCGCGCCGAATGCGTCGCTGCCGACGCGGATGAGGGCCTGGTGCGCGACACCGGCGGCAATGTCGTTTCCGCCACCAGCGCCAACCTGTTCGTGTTCCGCGATGGCGCCTGGCTGACCCCGCCGCTGCGGGATTGCGGCGTCGCCGGGACCTGCCGGGGCATGCTGACGGCGCCGCTGGACGCGCGCGAGGCGGTCCTGGATGTCGCCGCGGTCGAATCGGCCGACGCGGTTTTCCTGTGCAACGCGGTGCGCGGTATCCTGCCGGTCGCAGCCGCGGGTGCGCGCAGCTGGCCTTCGCATCCTGCGATCGCCGCGGCGCGCCGCGCGCTGGCAGGCCTGCATCCCGGCTTCGCGCTGGAACTGGAGTAGAAGTGGTTCGTTTCCTCGTCTTCGTCTTGACTGCATTGCTGGCTGGCGCGGCGGCCTGGTGGGCGTTCGACCGCTACACCGGTTTTGCCGATACACCGGTCGCCGGGATCGAACAGGACGCGAGCCTGGTCATCGAGCGCGGCGATTCGTTCGCCGACGTGCTTGCAAAGCTGCACGCCATCGGCGTGGATCCGGCGCGCGACATCGAATGGCGCCTGCTGGCCCGGCAGATGGGCGCGGCGGCCAGCCTGCAGGTGGGCGAGTACGCGCTGGCGCCGGGCATCACTCCGCGCCAGCTGCTGCAGCGCATGCGCGAGGGCAAGGTCATCCGCCACCGCTTCACGATGGTGGAGGGCTGGAACCTGCGCGAACTGCGCGCCGCGCTGGCCAGGGCCGAGCCGCTGCTGCAGGAGTCCGCCGGGCTCGACGATGCGGCCCTTGCCGAAAAACTGGGACACGCAGGCGAACACCTGGAAGGCCGGTTCCTGCCGGAAACCTACCTGTACACGCGCGGCGATAGCGACCTCGACCTGCTCGGGCGCGCCTGGACGGCGATGGAAACCACCCTCGACGCGGCTTGGGAATCGCGCGTGGCCGACTTGCCGCTGCGGACCCGGGAAGAAGCGCTGGTGCTGGCGTCGATCATCGAGAAGGAAACCGGTGCGGCCGAGGAACGCCCGCGGATCGCCGGCGTGTTCGTGCGCAGGATCAAGCTGGGGATGAAGCTGCAGACCGATCCGACCGTGATCTACGGCATGGGCGAGCGCTACGCGGGCAACATCCGCCGTACCGACCTGCTCGCCGACACGCCCTACAACACCTATACCCGCACCGGCCTGCCGCCGACGCCGATCGCGATGCCAGGTGCAGCCGCGGTGCACGCGGCGACCCATCCGGCGCCCGGTGATGCGCTGTACTTCGTGGCCATCGGCGACGGCAGCGGCCGCCACGTGTTCAGCAGTTCGCTGCGCGAGCACCAGGCCGCGGTGCGCGAGTACCTCCGGCGCTACCGCGCCGGGCAACGGAAAGCGCAATGACGGCACTGCCGATGCATCCGCGTTTCGTTTCCCTGGAGGGCGGCGAGGGCGCCGGCAAGACCACGGTGCTCGATGCACTGCGCGCGGAGTTGCGTTCCGGCGGCGATGAAGTGGTGTGCACCCGCGAGCCGGGCGGCACGCCGCTGGCCGAGCGCATCCGCGAGCTGCTGCTCGATCCGTCGCACGAGCCGCCGGCGGCGGAAACCGAACTGTTGCTGATGTTCGCCGCGCGCGCCCAGCACGTGCGCGAAACCATCCAGCCCGCGCTTGACCGCGGCGCATGGGTGCTCAGCGATCGCTTCACCGACTCAAGTCATGCCTACCAGGGCGGCGGTCGCGGACTCGATGCGGGCCTGATCGATACGCTGGAGCGCAGCGTGGTCGGCTTGCGCCCCGGCCTCACCCTGCTGTTCGACCTGGGCGTGGACGCCGGGCGAGAGCGCACCCGTGGCCGCGACCTGTATCCGGACCGGATCGAGCGCGAGCACGATGCCTTCTTCGAGCGCGTGCGCAGCGCCTTCCTCGCGCGCGCCGCGGCCGATCCGCAGCGCATGCGCGTGCTCGACGCATCGCGCCCGGCCGCAGACGTCGCGGCCGAGGCGGTCGCGGTCGTACGCCAGTGGCGGGCCGGTCTGTGAGCAGCGCGGACGGCACCGCGCTGGCGCCGTGGCAGCAGCGCATGTACGCGCAAGCCGCGGCCGCGATCGACAGTGGACGCCTTGGTCATGCGCTGCTGTTCCGTGGTCCGGCGCGCCTGGGCAAGGGCGCGGTCGCGCGCGCGCTGGCGCGGCGCCTGCTGTGCGAGTCGCGCGACGCCGGCGACGATGCCTGCGGCCGCTGCCGTGGTTGCCGGTTGTTCGCGGCGGGTTCGCATCCCGATTTCCACGCGCTGTCCTTCATCCCGGTGAAGGACGGCAGCCGCCTGCGCACCGAGCTGATCGTCGACCAGGTGCGCGAGCTGTCGGGGCAGTTGTCGCTGACGCCGCAGTACGGAGGCGCGCAGGTGGCGATCATCGACCCGGCCGACGCGCTCAATGCGTCCGCCGCCAATGCCCTGCTCAAGACCCTGGAAGAACCGCAGCCCGGGCGCTACCTGTGGCTGGTCGCGGCCGAACCCGCGCGCCTGCCGGCGACGATCCGCAGCCGTTGCCAGAACCTCGACTTCCACCTCCCGCCCGATGCCGAGGCATCGGACTGGCTGCGTGCCCAGGGCCACGACCCGCGCAGCGCCGGAGAGGCGCTGCTGGCCGCGCGCGGCCATCCCGGACTGGCCGCGGCGTGGCTGGCCGATGGTGGCCTGGCCCTGCGCCGCGAGGTTGCCGCCGACCTGGCGGCGCTCGGTCGCGGCGAAGCTTCGCCGGCTGCGACCGCGCAGCGCTGGAGCGGCGACGAGCAATCGGGGCTGCGCCTGCGCTTCGCCGCCGAGCTCGCACTGGAGCAGGCGGCGAGCTTGACCGACGCAGGGCGAACCCGCAGTCTGGCGTCCTGGTTCGACGCGGCCAACCGCACCGCTGCGCTGTTGCGCACCACGGTCCGGGCCGACCTTGCCATGGCCGACCTGTTGCTGGCCTGGCCGCGCGCCATGGGAGGAAGTCGATGAGTGCAAACATGGGTGGTGGCGGTCGCCAGGGCATCCTGCCGGTGGCGATGAAGGACAAGGCGCACCTGTACGCCGCCTACATGCCTTACGTGAAGCATGGCGGCATCTTCGTCGCCACCAACAAGCGCTTCGGCCTCGGCGATGAAGTGTTCGTTCTGCTGACCCTGCCCGACTCGAGCGAAAAGCTGGGTGTCCCGGGCAAGGTGGTCTGGGTGACACCCGCCGGCGCGCAGGGCAACCGTTCGGCCGGCGTGGGCGTGCAGTTCGCCGATGGCGGCGAAGGCGAAGCCGCGCGCTCCAAGATCGAAGCGCTGATCGCCGGCCTCAACGCAGAAAAGCCGACAGCCACCATGTAGGAGCGCGCC
>JALYWW010000071.1 GCA_030852515.1 Pseudomonadota bacterium | reverse complement strand
CGGCGATGCGGTTGTGCAGCAGGCCGCCAAGCGCATCGTCGATGGCATCGCGCACGCGGGTGGCGCAGTTGTTGGTGAAGTAGTCGTAGCGGTAGCGAGCGTTCTCCGGGCGCGCTTCCTCTTCCAGGTACGCGGCCAGCCCGTCCGCCTGCTCCGGGGTGAGCGCCAGCCACTGGATGGAGACGCCGCGGCCCTCGTACTGGTAGATCGCCAGGTCCTGATCCAGCGGCTGCGCCACCAGCAGGTACTCCATCTGCCCGCGCACGAAGCGGCCGAAGAAGCCGGGCTCGCCAGGATCGAAGGAGCCGAAGTTGTAGGAGATCGCCGTGCCGGTCTCCGGGTCCATGACCACGATGGAATCGTGGCCGAAGCGCTCGAAGAAGATCTCGCCCGGCTGCATCGTCATCACCCCGATGCGCGGGGCCGTCATGCCCGCGCCGGAGGCCAGCAGGCCCGCGAGCAGCAACAGCAGCGGGGCGAGCCAGCGCCTAGTCGCCATGCACGCTGACGTGCAGGGCATGCAACCTGCGCGCATCGGCGCGCGCCACGCGGAAGCCGAAGCGGCCCAGGGTCAGCTCTTCGCCGGCTTCGGGCAGGTGGCCGATCGCCGCGGTGACCAGGCCGCCGATGGTGTCGTACTCGTCGTCGTCGAAGTCGGCGCCGAAGCGCTCGTTGAAATCGTCGATCGGGGTCAGCGCGTCGACCACGTACTGGCCGTCGGCCTGGGCCGCGATGAGGGTGGTCACGTCCTCGGCCTCGTCGTGCTCGTCGTCGATCTCGCCGACGATCTGCTCCAGCACGTCCTCGATGGTGACCAGGCCGGCGACGCCGCCGTACTCGTCGATCACGATCGCCATGTGGTTGCGCGACTGGCGGAACTCGCGCAGCAGCACGTTGAGCTTCTTGGATTCGGGGATCAGCACCGCCGGGCGCAGCAGCTCGCGGATGCTGGAATGGCCGTTGTCGGAGACCACGCCGCGCAGCAGGTCCTTGGCCAGCAGGATGCCCAGGATCTCGTCGCGGTCCTCGCCGTGCACCGGGAAGCGCGAATGGCCGGATTCGACCACCTGGCGCATCAGCTCCATGTAGGGCAGGCCGGCCGACAACGCCACCATCTGCGAGCGCGGGATCATCACGTCGCCGACGCTCAGGTCGGAGACCGCGATGGCGCCCTCCATCATCCGCAGCGTGTCGGCCGCGATCAGGCCATCGGCCTGGGTGTCGCGCAGCAGCTCGACCAGGTCCTCGCGGGTGGTCGGCTCGCCGGACAGCATCGCGCCGATGCGATCCAGCCAGGAGCGTCGCTCCGGGCGTTCCGGGGGGGTACTACTGTCGTCCTCTGGCATGGCTTGGTTCTATGGTCCGGGTCCGGCCGGGGTGGGCCGCGGGGGTAGTTTACCGGTTGTGGAGCGGGGGCTCCTCACGGCTTGGGCCTGCGTCGACCGCGGTAGGCCTCCACCAGCTCAAGAAGCGCGATCCGTGGGCGCATCGGCAGGCTCCGCCAAGCCCGCAGCAATCGGCGTTCGGCGGGATTCTCGATTAGATCGGCACGGGCGGCGAGGGCCTGGTGACCGGGATCGGGTAGTGCAATTTCACCACGGCCGGTAGCCAACCACTCGTGGGCGACTTCCAGCACGCAGGCCAGTTGCTCCAGATGGTCGCCGGACGGACTGCTCGATCCGGACTCCCAGTTCGCCACCGCGCTGCGATGCACGCCCAGGCGCAAGCCCAACTGCACTTGCGAGAGTGCACATCGTCGCCTGGCCAGGCGTATCCGGTCGTGTCGCTCCACCTGCCACCTCGCAGTGATGGGGAAGGTCGTCCGGGATCGATTGTTGTGCGTGACCCACCCTTGCACAAGGCCGCGCAGACAAAGTGACGGAGGGTCGCATCTGGAAGTCGACTGGCCTTCGTTGGAGGATGACCGCAACTTGTACCGTTCTGCTGTCACCCGGCTGTGCTTGTCGCCATGCTTCCACATCGCGAATCGAGAGTGTCAGCAATGCTGGAGTTGGCCGCCGGTCGACGGCATGGCGATTGTCGCTGGATCCGGAAGCATCGTTCCTGGCACGAATGGTCGTGTCGCAAGAAGGAGATTTCGACATGCGCGAACTCAATATCCAGGAACAGGAAGCCGCGAGTGGTGGGATGGAGGCACTCCCGGGAAGTGTGGTGACGCGTGCGCTGATGATGGGCAGCTGGACGCCGTGGCTGTTTGGAATTGGCGCCTTTGCCGGTGGCTTCCAGGTGGGGACCTACATCTACGACAACTTCGATACCCAGATCCTCGACGGCATCGACGCTGTAGTGAACTGAGCTGCTGTCCTTGAACGGGCTTTGGTCGGACAGACCGGCCAAAGCCATTGGAGGCGACAATGTTGCAATTCGGCGTGATCATGATCGTCATGGCGGTCCACTCCCTGTACATCGGTAAGCTCGTTTCGGGCTTGATGTGCCTGTCCGGAGGGTTGCTTTTCATATCGGGACGAAAGTCCGACCTGCGCATGAAGGTGACCTGGAAGAGCCTGGTCACGCCCGTGGAGGACGAAGAAGGCGCAGGTCCATTCGAGGCCGTCACCAGGTTCGCGTCCTATGCGGTATTCGCGGTCGCGGTGTTCGTGGCGGCTTCGGGCTGGCTCGATGCATATCGTTGAGAACTCCTTGCGTGTTCAAGGCGGCAATGACAACGGCGGTGAGTTCCGGGAGTTTCCTGTAATCGATTCCATCCTTTCGACAAGATCCGGTCGCCAAAAAAAACGGGCGCAATGGCCCAACGTGCTGTTGCTTCTCGGCGAGGGCGTGGCACACTTCGCCCCGCAGACCATGAATGGTCTGCTAGGACATACGACGATGTCCTACAACACTGAATGGAGTTGTAAAAAATGCGCGACCTGATGAATTTCGAAATTGAGGCTTGCGGCGGCGGCATGCAAGACGCTTCCCACGACAAGCTTACGATCTGTACGCCCGGCGGAATCGTTTGCGGCACCTGGTCAGCTTGGGTTGGGGCGTATGAGAGCGTTGTGGATTTCACGAGTCGCAACATCGTAGAGCCCCTGCTCTCGTGATGAGCTTGATTGGGGCGTGCTTTCGGGCGCGCCCCAATCGCTTGAATGCGATTGGGAGCGCTGACTCGAAAGAGTTGCCGTATGCGATAACGGCAGGACTGATCACAAGCTTGGGCGTAGGCATCTTGCTTTCGCTATCACGTTCTGTCGGGTTCGACCCTGGTATCGCCACTCTGTTGGTTCTGTTGGCGGCGACGATAATGCTGTTCGTCATTTATCCCGAAAAGCCGCGCCGGATCGGCCTGGCGGGAATTTCGGCTCTGCTTGGAGCGGGGGTTCTTGCGGCTTGCGGGTGGCTGGCCATCACCGACTGGCAGCTCTCGAACTACACGTCCGCGTCTTGGGTTGAGTACTCCATATTCCTGCTCGTGCAGATTGTATTCGCCCCAATATACGAAGAGAAAGTCGTAAGGCATGTTCTTCTATTCGGGCTGGCACGACGCATGGGGTTCGTGTTTTCCGCCATCGTTGTTTCGGTGGCTTTTGCGGCTGTTCACCGAGGGAATTTCACCACCGTTTTGCTTTTTTCTCTGGGAGCCAGTTGGCTCGCTTACAACGGCTACGGAAGTTTGCAGCGCACCTTGCTGCACGGAGCGAACAATGCGGTGATAGTGCTGTGGCAGCTGGGAGTTCCACACTGGCTTCAAAGCTAGGAGGCCTGCCATTGACGCGGCAGCGGTCACAGGATTTGCCTCGCCTCACCTGTTGACGGCCACACCCGTCCTCAGGATGATGCGCGCACTACACGGAACGTAGTCAAGGAAGATGAGTCAGGAGTTGTTTCGCAGGGAAGCGCTGGAGGCGCGGCGCACGAGTTGGCTGGGCGGAGTATCGCTTGCGCAACCGGTGAGCATCTGGATCATGACGGGTGCCGCAGCAGTCGCCGCGCTGGCCGTCGCTCTCTTCCTCACGTTCGCCACGTATACACGCCGCTCGAGCGTCGTTGGCCGGCTCGTGCCTACGCAGGGCTTGGCCATGGTGCTTGCTCCAGCGACCGGCGTCATTTCAAGCGTGGACATTCCGGAAGGCGGTGCTGTCCAGGCAGGCGACACGTTGGTCGTGGTCGCCGTGCCACAGGCGACCCTCGCCGGTGGCGACACCGTGATCGCTTTGGAACAGAGGTTGCAGGAGCGGCAGGCATGGCTGGAGTTGGCGCGCGACGCACAGCTCCAGCGCCTGGACGCGCAGCAGGCGGGGCTAGAATCGCAGCTAGTATCCGCTCAGCGCGAACTTCTTCAGGCGGAGGACGAGACCACCACCAGGCAGGAACGTGTCGCCATCGCCCGGCAGACGCTCGAGCGTTTGCACCAGTTGCGTCGCGATCGCTACGTGAGCGACCTGCAGGTCAAGGAGCAGGAGGCGGAGGTGCTTGACCTCGTCGGTGCGTTGCAGGGGTCGCAACGGCAGGTGCTCGGTGCGCGGCGTGGCATCGTCCAGGTCAGGCAGTCCCTGCGCGAGTTGCCCGGGCAGCGCCTGGGCGTAGAGGCCAGCTATCGACGGGATGTCGCTTTGCTCGGACAGGAACAAGTGGAAACCCGGGCGCGCGGCGCTCTCGCGGTTGCCTCGCCAGTCACAGGCGTCGTCGCCACGAAGTTGGTCAAACCAGGCCAAGCCGTGCGAGCGGGCCAGCCCTTGCTCAGCGTGCTGCCGGGTGACGGCCGCCTGGAAGCCGAATTGCTTGTACGGAGTCGCGCCATCGGCTTCGTTGCGCCGGGCGACAAGGTTTTGCTGCGGTACCAGGCGTACCCGTACCAGAAGTTCGGCCATCAGCGCGGCCGCGTCGCCCGGATCAGCCGTAGTGCGCTGGGCCCCAGCGAGCTCGGGGCGTTGATCGGCTCGCCGCAAGGTGACGAGCCACTGTACCGGGTCACGGTTACGCTGGGTCGCCAGGCCATCACCGCCTATGGGAAGCAGGAAGCGTTGAAGCCCGGGATGTTGCTGGAAGCTGACATTCTTGGCGAAAGACGCAAATTGATCGAATGGATCTTCGAACCTTTGTATTCGATCAAGGGGAAGTTGCGCGAATGATTCTCCAGTCGGAAACAGCAGAATGTGGTCTCGCCTCGATGGCGATGGTGGCGGACGCATATGGAATGCGCATCGGCCTGCCGGAGATGCGCCGCCGCTTCCCCTTGTCGCTCAAGGGGGCACGGCTCACCCACCTCGTCGAGATCGCCCGGCAACTAGGCTTTGCCGCGCGTCCGCTGCGCCTTGACATGGAGGATCTCGACAAACTGAAGCTCCCCTGCATCCTGCATTGGGACCTCAACCATTTCGTAGTGATGTCGAAGGTGGGCAAGTCGAGTGTCACGATTTTCGACCCGGCCATCGGCGAGCGAAGGCTGTCCCATTCGGAGGTCTCCAGCCACTTTACCGGGGTGGCGCTGGAACTCACGCCGACGACCGATTTCAGGACGCGGAAATCGAGGCCAATGGTCAGCGCCCGGCAGTTGACCGGGACGGTGCGTGGCCTGTGGCGCGCGCTGCTCCAGATCCTGCTGCTATCGATCGCGCTGCAAGTGTTCGTTGTCCTGGCGCCGTTCTTCATGCAGTGGGTGGTGGATCATGTACTGGTCTCGGCCGACCGCGACCTGTTGGCCGTCCTCGGGCTTGGATTCGGATTGTCGCTGCTCTTGCAAGCGGGGATCGGGCTGCTGCGTGGATGGTCGGTGATATTCCTGTCCAGCCAGCTCGGCCTGCAATGGATGGGCAACGTCTTCGGCCACCTCCTCAGGCTGCCGCTCGAGTTCTTCGAGCGGCGCCACCTTGGTGACATCACCTCGCGCATGAACTCGGTGATGACCATCCAGAAGACCCTGACCACCAGCTTCGTAGAGGCACTCATCGATGGCCTGATGGCGGTGGTCACCCTGGGTTTGATGCTGGTCTATAGCTGGAAGCTCGCGCTGGTAACCTTGGCCGCAGCGGTGTTGTATCTGGTCCTCCGCGCTGCGTCGTACCGTCCGCTTCGCGACTGCAGCGAGCAGCAACTGGTTGCCGCGGCGAAGCAACAGTCACATGTACTGGAATCGCTGCGTGGGATGCAGAGCCTGAAACTCGCTGGCGAGGAGGCGCAACGGCGTTCTGCCCATGACAACCTGATGCACGACACCGTCGATCGGGATGTGCGCCTGGCCCACATGGGGCTGGGCTTCAGCAGTGCCAGCAAGATCGTGTTCGGCATCGAGCGCATCGCGGTGATCTGGATCGGCGCGTTGCTGGCACTGCAGAACGTGTTCTCGGTCGGCATGCTGATCGCCTATCTTGCGTACAAGGACCAGTTTGCCCAGCGCATGGCGGCGCTGATCGACAAATGGGTCGAGTTCCGGATGCTGCGACTGCATGGCGAACGGCTGGCCGACATCGTGCTCACCCCGCCTGAGGAGGCAGGTGCCCTCCCGCTGTCGCCGCCATCCGACACCGGCATCGAGGTCCACGATCTGTCGTTTCGCTATGCGGACGGTGAGCCGTTCGTGGTGAAGGACTGCACCTTCAGCATCATGCCCGGCGAGTCCGTGGCGATAATCGGTGCCTCCGGGTGCGGCAAGACCACCCTTGTAAAGTTGTTGCTCGGCCTGATCAAGCCGACCGACGGCAATATTGCGATCGGTGGCCAGGACCTCCACAAGGTCGGGCCTCGCAGTATCCGCGCGGTAGTTGGCGCGGTCATGCAGGACGACCAGCTTTTTGCCGGCAGCATTGCCGACAACATCGCCTTCTTCGATCCAGGCTACAACCAGGCGCGGATCGAAGCCGCTGCGCGACTGGCGGCAATCCACGACGAGATCGCGGCAATGCCGATGGGATACCACAGCTTGATCGGCGACATGGGCAGCTCGCTTTCGGGCGGGCAGAAACAGCGCGTCATCCTTGCGCGTGCGCTTTATCGCAAGCCCAAGCTGGTGTTCCTGGACGAGGCCACCAGCCACCTCGATGTCATGAAGGAACGACTGGTCAATGAAGCCGTGCGGGGGCTCAAGTTGACCAAGGTGATCATTGCGCATCGCCCGGAGACCATCGCCAGTGCCGATCGCGTATTGGTGATGGAACAGGGCCGGATCGTGCAGGAACTGCGTCCGCAGAAAGCGGCAGTCGCCGTGCCTGCGTGAAGCCGCTCAGGAATCCAGGTACGGATCCCCTATCCCCAACCCTGCCAGGATCTCCCGCTCCAACGCCTCCATGCACTCCGCGTCGCGCTCGTCCTCGTGGTCCCAGCCCAACAGGTGCAGCGCGCCATGCACGGTCAGGTGCGCGTAGTGGTCGTTGAGGGCCTTGCCCTGTTCCTTCGCTTCCTTCGCCACCACCGGCGCGCAGATCACCAGGTCGCCGAGCAGCGGCATCTTCACGCCCTTGGGCAGCTTGACCCCTTCGGCCATCTCGGCCGGGAAACTCAGCACGTTGGTGGCGTAATCCCGGCCGCGGTAATGCCGGTTGAGGGCGCGGCCTTCCTTGCTGCCGACGATGCGGATGGCCAGGTCGGCCTCGCGGATGCGGCCGTCCAGGGCGGCGGCCACCCACTTGCGGAAGCTCACGGCCGACGGCAGCCCGGCGCGGGGCAGGGCATAGCCCACGGCGACGTCCAGGCGCTGCGGTCCGCGGGTCATGCGCTCTCCCCGATGTTGTCGCGGCGGTCGTAGGCGTTGACGATCTTCGCCACCAGCGGGTGGCGCACCACGTCCTTGGCCTCGAAGAAGGTGAAGCCGATCCCGTCGACGCCGCGCAGCACCTCCAGCGCGTCCTTGAGTCCGGACTTCTGGTGCTTGGGCAGGTCGACCTGGGTGAGGTCGCCGGTGACCACCGCGGTGGAACCGAAACCGATGCGGGTCAGGAACATCTTCATCTGTTCGACCGAGGTGTTCTGCGCCTCGTCCAGGATCACGAAGGCGTCGTTGAGGGTGCGCCCGCGCATGTAGGCCAGCGGCGCGATCTCGATGACGTTCTTCTCCAGCAGCTTGACCACCTTCTCGACGCCGAGCATTTCGTACAGGGCGTCGTACAGCGGGCGCAGGTAGGGATCGACCTTCTGGCTCAGGTCGCCGGGCAGGAAGCCGAGCTTCTCGCCGGCTTCGACCGCGGGGCGCACCAGGACCAGGCGCTGCACCCGCGACTCGTTCAATGCTTCGACCGCCATGGCCACGGCGAGGAAGGTCTTGCCGGTGCCGGCCGGGCCGATGCCGAAGTTGATGTCGTGGGTGGCGATGGCGTGCAGGTAGCGCGCCTGGTTCATGCCGCGCCCGCGGATGGTGCCCTTCTTGACCCGCACCGCGACTTCCTGCGGCTCGATGTCCTCGACCACGGTGCGGTCGACGGCGGCCTCGCCCAGGCGCAGGTGGATGGCCGGTTCGGTCAGGACCTCGTCGACCGTGTCGCGCCACAGCGCGCGCAGCAGGCGCTCGGCCACGGAGACGGCCGCCAGCGGGCCGACGATGCGGAACACGTTGCCGCGGTTGCCGATTTCCACTCCGAGCCGCAGTTCCAGCAGGCGCAGGTGGGCGTCGAACGGGCCTGCCAGGTTGGCCAGGCGCTCGGCGTCGGGTGGATCGAGGGCGAATTCGGAGGTGGTGTGCTGCGGCATCATTAAAGCTTGCGCCCGCCCGGGGTTTTTCGCAAAGTGGCTGCGACTTGCAACGACCACGGGGAAAGGCAATGCGCGGATTGCGGAGTGTGGCGGGCGCGGTAGTGACGGCGCTGTGTGCGATGGTCGCGATGCCGGCCTTTGCACAACAGGTGACGGTGCTGACCGCATCGCGGATCGACACCATGGATGCGGCCGTGCCGCGCGCGCAGGCCATGGCCTACGACGCGGACGGCAAGATCCTGGCACTGGGCTCGCATGATGCGCTGCTGGCCAGGTACCCGGATGCCAAGCGCCTGGACGTGGGCGACGCGACGGTGGTCCCCGGGCTGATCGATGCCCACGGCCACATGCTCGGCCTCGGCATGGCCCGCCTGACGGCGGACTTGGTCGGCACCTCGAGCAAGGAAGAAATCATCAAGCGGCTGCGCGCGTTCAGCGCGACGCTGCCGGCCGATGCCTGGCTGATCGGACGCGGCTGGGACCAGAACGACTGGCCGCAGAAGCAGTTCCCGACCGCTGCCGACCTGGATGCCGCGTTTCCGGATCGCCCGGTGTGGCTGTCGCGCATCGACGGCCATGCGGGTTGGGCCAACACTGCGGCGATGCGCGCGGTGGAGCGCGACCTGTCGGGCCAGTCGGCCAGCGAGGGCTGGCAGCCCGATGGTGGCCGCATCGTTCGCGATGCCAAGGGCCAGGCTACCGGTGTCTTCGTCGACGAGGCGATGGGGCTGGTCTACGCGGTAGTGCCGGATGCCAGCGAAGAGACCATCGAGCGCGCGCTGAAGCTGGCGATGGACGACGCCGTTGCCCATGGCCTGACCGGCGTGCACGACGCCGGCGTGTCGCTGGGGGAGCTGCGGATCATGCAGCGCCTGGCCGACGCCGGCGAGATGCCGATGCGCATCACCGCGATGGCCGACGGCAACGGCAAGGCGCTCGAATGGCTGTGCCAGGAAGGCCTGTACCAGCATCCCTCGCAGCGGCTGCGGATGCGCTCGGTCAAGCTGTACATCGACGGTGCACTGGGCAGTCGCGGCGCGGCGATGCTCGAGGAATACAGCGACGACCACGGCAACCTCGGCCTGCTGGTGATGACGCCGGCGCAGTTGGGCGAGGCCGTGGCCAAGGCGCAGCGCTGCCGCGTGCAGGTCGCCACCCATGCAATCGGCGATCGCGGCAACCGCGAGGTGCTCGACGCCTACGCGACGGCACTCGGCGCCAGGGCGACCGCCAGCGACCATCGCTGGCGCATCGAGCATGCGCAGATCATCGCGCCCGACGACCTGCCGCGGCTGGCACGCATGCACGTGATCGCCTCGATGCAGCCCACCCACGCCACCAGCGACATGCCCTGGGCCGAGGATCGTGTCGGCCCGTCGCGGATCAACGGCGCCTACGCCTGGCGCAAGTTGCGCGACAGCGGTGCACGCCTGGCCCTGGGTTCCGACTTCCCGGTCGAGTCGGTGGATCCGCGCCTGGGACTGTATGCAGCCGCCACCCGCACCGATGCTGCGGGCATGCCCGCAGGTGGCTGGCACCCCGAGGACAAGCTGACCGCGTATGAGGCCCTGCGCGGCTTCACCCTGGATGCCGCCTATGCGGGATTCGCGGAAGCCGAGGTCGGCAGCCTGGCGCCGGGCAAGCGTGCCGATTTCGTGGTCTTGGCCGAGGATCCGCTGGCGATCGACCCGTCCGGGCTGAAGGACCTGACCGTGCGCGCCACCTACGTGGATGGGGAGGCGGTGTACGAGGCTCCGTAGGGGGTTGCAATTAAATTAATTGTAGAATTAAATTGTGGGCATGGATGCCCCCAGACCCCGTCGCGCCGGCCGCCCACGCGGCGATAGCGCCGATCTTCGCCAGCGCCTGCTGGACGCGGCGATCGCCTGCTATGTGCGCACTGGCATCGCCGCCACTTCGCTGCGCGCCATCGCCACCGAGGCCGGAACCACGCCGGCCCTGCTGCACTACTACTTCGGCGACAGGACACAGCTGCAACAGGCGGTGGTCGAAGAACGGTTGATGCCGGTGTTCACCGGGATGCGCGAATCGTTGTTGCAGGCCGACGACGATGTCGCCGCGCTGGTCGCGGCGTTCGTGCGCGGCATCGGCGACGTGGTCGCGCGCCATCCCTGGCTGCCGTCGTTGTGGGTACGCGAGGTGCTGTGCGAGGGCGGCGCCTTGCGCGAGCTGATGCTCGACCGGGTCGGTCCACAATTGCCGATGATGCTGGCGCAACGGTTCCGCCAGGCGCAGGACGCGGGCCTGATCAGTCCGCGGCTGGATCCGCGGCTGCTGGTGGTGTCGCTGGTCGGCCTGACCCTGTTCCCGGCGGCCGGCGCGCCGATCTGGCGCAGCTTCTTCGCCGCGGATGATCTCGACGCAGACGCGTTGCGCGAGCACACCATCGCCCTGCTTGACGAGGGCCTGGGTCTTGCACGACCGGAGCCGACATGAAGGAGCTGACATGACACGCCATCTTCCCGCTGTCGCCGTCCTGTTGTTGCTCTCGGCGTGCGCCGACGACGCGCCGCAGGCGCTCGGCACGCTGGAATACGATCGGATCACGTTGCCGGCACCGGTAGCCGAGAGGATCGTGGCGATCGAGGTGCGCGAAGGCCAACGCGTGGCTGCGGGCGACCTGTTGCTGCGCCTGGAGCTGGATCGATCGCAGGCGCAGGCGCAGGCCGCCGAGGCCGAGGCGCAACGCCAGCGCGAGGCGCTGCGCGAACTGCAAGCCGGTGCACGCAGCGAACAGGTGGCGCA
>JALYWW010000021.1 GCA_030852515.1 Pseudomonadota bacterium | reverse complement strand
GCCCGGTGCTGCTGCACCACCTCGGCGGCCGCGCGCTCAAGTCATGGGAACTGCTCGGCGACCTGTCGCGACTCACGCCTGCCGCAGCAGGGCCGCGACGGCCCGGGTGAATTCGCCCAGCGCCGCAGCCGAATGCGGCGCGCGTTGCAGGGCGCGTACCGCCGCGTCGAGTTGCATCGCCCCCACGAATCCGCAGCTTGCGCGCAAGCGATGCAGGACGTCGTCGGCCGCGACCAGCTCGTCGGCCGCCAGCGCTGCAAGTACCGCGTCGCGCTGCAGCGGAAGTTCACGCCGGAACATGCGACGCAACGCGTCGACGTTGCCTGGGACGTTGCGCATCGCCGCGAGCGCCACGCCGTCGTTCCATGCCTCGGCGACACGTGCCGCCGGGTGCAGGGCATCGTGCACCGCCGCGCGCAATACGGTTGCACCGATCGGTTTGCACAACACCCGGTCGAAGCCCGCCGCCGACAATGCCTCGATCTGCCCGCGGTCGCTGGATGCGGTATGTGCCACCGCCGGCGTCCACGGCACCAGAATGCGCAGGCGTGCAAGCAGCGTGGCGCCATCGGCATCGGGCAGGCGCGCATCGACCAGCCACAGGTCGTGCCCACGGCCGCCCGCCGCCGCGCGCACCGCGGCCGCCGCGCTGGCCACCGCATCCACCGTTGCGGGCAACGTCTCGAGCACGGCCGCCAGGTAGGCCTGGCTGACCGGATCGTCCTCCACGAGAAGGATCCGGATGGCGCACCGCTTCATCGCCCGGCCATCCTTGGTCGGTATGCTCTGGTCCATGCTGCGGCCGATGCTAACCCTGCTGTGCACCCTGGCCGTTCTCGGCGCTACCGCCGCGCCCGCCGCCGGAGCACCGCGCGTGGCCGAGGCGCGCATCGAACGCATCGACACCGCCGTCGCGATCCTGCATGACGTACGCGTGCGCCTGGCCTGGGTGCCGGGCGCGGCCAGCGGCGAGCTGTCGCTGCAGGCGGAGCGAGTGGATGCTCCGGATCTCGGCTACCACTACCGTGACCTGCGCTGGCAATGCCCGTTGCAGCGCGGCGACAACGGCGCCTGGCGCTGCGACGGCCCCCTGCGCAGCGGCAATGGCCGTCCGTTCCGGCTCGCCGTCGCCTTCGATCCGCAACGCACCGACGCGAGGCTCTCCCAAGGCCGCGCGGCGCTGGAACTGCACAGGCGCGCCTCGACGCCCGACCTCACCACGATCGACCTCGCCCGCGTACCGCTGGCCTGGGCACAAGCGCTGCTGGCCCAGGCCTGGCCGGAAGCGCAGTTGCAGGCAGGC
Source organism: Pseudomonadota bacterium (assembly GCA_030852515.1). Lineage (GTDB taxonomy): Bacteria > Pseudomonadota > Gammaproteobacteria > Xanthomonadales > Xanthomonadaceae > Cognatiluteimonas. Next base: position 30,537 of record JALYWW010000021.1, on the reverse strand, counting down.
AGCCTCGACGGCGAGCTGCAGGTGCGCGCGCCGGAAGGACAGCCCTTGCATGTCGCCGGCACCCTGGCCCTCGCCGGCGCCGGTTTCGACACGCCCGACGCGAGCATCGCGGGGCAGGGCATCGGCGGCCGCTTCGCCATCGACTACCGCAGCGCGCCCGCGTTCGCGCGCGTGGATGTAGAAGGCGGGCTGCTCGGCGGCGAATTCCTCGCCGGCAACGGCTACGTCGCGTTGCCGGCGACACCGGTGCAGTTGCGCGTGCAGGGCAACAAACCGGCCAACGGCAATTGGAACTTTCCCGCATTCGCCTGGCACGACGGCGCCACGCTGGAGGCCGAAGGCAGCCTCGCGCTCGGCGCAGGCAACGGCATCGACGCGCTGGACCTGCGCCTGCACAGCGCCGACATCGCTCCGCTGCGCGACCGCTACCTCTCCGGCTGGCTCGGCCTGGCCGGCCTCTCCGGCCTGGAGATGAGCGGCGCGTTCGACCTCGACCTGCGTCTGTCCGGCGGCCGCCTGCAGCAGGCCAACGCGCGCCTGCACGACATCGACCTGACCGACGAACGCGGCCGCTTCCGCTTCGAAGGCCTCGAAGGCACGCCGCGCTTCTCGGCAGGCACCACGGTCGACAGCACCCTGGCCTGGCGCGGCGGCCAGCTCTACGAACTCCCGTTCGACGGCGTGGTGCTGCCGCTGCGCAGCGGCAACGGCGAATTGCGCCTGCGCGAAGCCGTCGACGTGCGCGCCTTCGGCGGCAACCTGCACTTCGACGATCTCGTGTTGCGGCCGCCGGCGGCGGGTGAGGGCATGAGCCTGCAATTCGCCATGGCCCTGGACCGGCTCGACATCGGCCAGATCGCGCAGGCCCTGCAACTGCCCGCGTTCGAAGGTGAACTCAGCGGCCGCATCCCGACCGCGCGTTACCAGGACCAGCGCCTGGACTTCGACGGCGGCCTGGACGTGCAACTGTTCGGCGGCACCGTGCAGGTCTCGTCGCTGGCGCTGGAGCGCCCGTTCGGCGTTGCGCCCTCGCTCACCGCCGACCTGGTGCTGGACGACATCGACCTGCAGGCGTTCACTGGCGTATTCGACTTCGGCAGCATCGCCGGCAAGCTCGACGGCCGCATCGCCGACCTGCGCCTGGTCGACTGGACCCCGACCGCGTTCGATGCCGAACTGCACACCGACCGCGAGGCCGCGCGCCGCGACGACGTCGACCAGCGCATCAGCCAGCGCGCCGTGCAGAACATCTCCAGCGTAGGCGACTCCTCCTTCGTCGGCAGCCTGCAGGGCCGCCTGATCGGCCTGTTCGACGACTTCGGCTACCGCCGCATCGGCATCGCCTGCCGCCTGGCCAACGAAGTCTGCGAGATGTCCGGGCTGGAGCCCGCGCCGCCGACAGGACAAGGTTCAGGGCCGGGATTTACCATAGTCGAGGGCGCGGGCCTGCCGCGCCTGACCGTGGTCGGCTACAACCGCCTGGTCGACTGGCCCACCCTGCTCGAACGGCTCGAGGCCGCAGGCAAGGGCGAGGTCGCGCCGGTCGTGCAATGATCTTCCGCAAACGAAGGAGTGGACGAATGAACCGCTGGATCACGATGCCCCTGGCTGCCGCGGTGCTTACCGCCTGCGTCACCATCAACGTGTACTTCCCCGCGGCCGAGGCCAAGGAAGCGGCCCGCCAGTTCGTCGAGAAGGTCATCGGCGAGGAAGCGCAGGTGCCCGCGCCGCAACAGGACGGCAACGACGGCGGCGGCATGGCCGCGTCGGGTCCCGCCTTCGACTTCGACCCGTTGATGCTCATCGGCATCGCTCCCGCGCATGCCCAGGGCACTCCGGACATCACCATCCGCACGCCCGCGATCCAGGCGATCCAGGCGCGGATGGAAGCGCGCTTCAATGCGACCTTGCGCGCCGGTTTCGACTCCGGTGCGCTCGGCTTCAGCAGCGACGGGCTGGTCGTCGTCCGCGACGCCGGCAAGCTCGCGCTCAAGGATCGCGTGTCGATCAACCAGGCCGTGGCCGACGACAATCGCGACCGCAAGGCCGTGTATCGCGAAGTCGCCGTCGCCAACGGCCATCCGGAGTGGGAGTCGCAGATCCGCGGCGTCTTCGCCCGCCAGTGGATCGCCAGCGCCCGCAGCGGCTGGTGGTACCAGGACGGCAGCGCCTGGAAGCAAAAGTAATTGGCCAGAATCGACCAGACCCCCTTCGAGCTCGACATCCTCGACCTCAGCCATGATGGACGCGGCGTGGCCCGCCGCCCGGAAGGCCACGCCCATGCAGGCAAGACCGTGTTCGTCGCCGGCGCGCTGCCGGGCGAACGCGTGCGCGTGCAGCAGATCGGCCGCCAGCGCAGTTTCGACGAAGCGAAAACGCTGGAAGTATTGACGGCTTCGCCCGATCGCGTCGATCCGCGCTGCCCGCAGTTCGGCACCTGCGGCGGCTGCGCGCTGCAGCATCTGGAGGAATCGAAGCAGATCCATGCCAAGCAGCGCGTGCTGCTGGACAATCTCGAGCGCATCGGCCACGTCGGGGCGAAAGAGATCCTGCCGCCCCTGGTCGACGCCGCCTGGGGCTACCGCCGCAAGGGCCGCTTCTCGGTGCGCCGGGTGGAGAAGAAGGACAAGACCCTGGTCGGCTTTCGCGAGCAGGATCCGCGCCTCGTCGCTGACCTCTCGGTGTGCCATACCGTCATCCCGCAGATCGGTTTCAAGGTCGATGCATTGGCGGCGCTGGTTGACGCCATGGACGGCCGCCGCGACATCCCGCAGATCGAGTTCATCGCCGGCGACCCGACCGCGGACTTCAGCGGCATCGCCCTGGTGTTCCGCCATTTGCAACCGCTGTCCACGCGCGACCGCGAAGCGCTGGTGGCGTTTGCGCAATTGCACGACTTCGCGATCTTCCTGCAGCCCGGCGGCATCGACTCCGTGCACCCGTTGTGGCCGGCCGATCCGCAACTGGCATTCCGCCTGGCGCCATGGGACGTGGAGCTGAAGTTCCGCCCGCTCGACTTCATCCAGGTCAACGCCGGCCTCAACGCAAGGATGATCGCCCGCACCATCGAGCTGCTCGATCCGCAGCCCGGCGACCGCGTGCTCGACCTGTTCTGCGGGCTGGGCAATTTCACCCTGCCGCTGGCGCGCCGCGTGCGCGAAGTGGTCGGCGTGGAAGGCGACAGCGGCCTGGTCCAGCGCGCCCTCGACAACGCCGCGCACAACGGCCTGGGCAACGCACAATTCCACGCCGCCGACCTTGCGCAGGACCTGCGCGGGCCGGCATGGATGCGTGAAGGCTTCGACCGCCTGCTGCTCGACCCGCCGCGCTCGGGCGCTGATGCGGTGCTCAAGCAACTGCCGCTCGAAGGCCTCAAGCGCATCGTCTACGTCAGCTGCCATCCCGGCTCGCTGGCCCGCGACGCCGGCTACCTGGTCAACGAGCGCGGCTGGACCCTGCAGGCCGCCGGGGTCATGGACATGTTCCCCCACACCGCCCACGTAGAATCCATCGCGCTGTTCACCCCGTAAGGTCACCACAAATGCTCGTCATCGGCGTCGCCGGAACCGAACTCACCCCCCAGGAACGCGACTGGCTCCAGCACGACGCCTGCGCCGGCGTAATCCTGTTCACGCGCAATTTCGCCTCCAGGACCCAGGTCGCCGAACTTTCGCAGGCGATCCGCGAAGCCGCGCCGCGTCCGCAACTGGTCTGCGTCGACCAGGAAGGCGGACGCGTGCAGCGCTTCCGCGAGGGCTACAGCGCATTGCCTTCGCTGCAAGGTTTCGGCCAGGCCCATGCGAGCGATCCCGCCGCTGCACTCGAACTCGCACGCGAGCACGCCTGGCTGATGGCCAGCGAGATCCGCGCCAGCGGCGTCGACCTCAGCTTCGCGCCCGTGGTCGACCTGGGTCGCGGCAACCGCGCCATCGGCGACCGCGCGTTCTCCGCCGAGCCGGAAGTCGTCTCCGCGTTCACCCGCGCCTACGTGCAGGGCATGCACCAGGCCGGCATGGCCGCCACCCTCAAGCATTTCCCCGGCCACGGCTCGGTGCTCGAGGACACCCACTTCGACGACGCGGTCGACGACCGCCCGCTCGACGAGATCCGCAAGCTCGACCTGGTCCCGTTCGTCGCCGGCATCGACGCAGGCGCCGACGCGGTGATGATGGCCCACGTCGTCTATCCGCAGGTCGACCCGGACCCGGCCGGCTATTCGAAGCGCTGGATCCAGGACATCCTGCGCGAGGAGATGCAATTCCGCGGCGTGGTGTTCTCCGACGACATCGGCATGGCCGCTGCGTTCTCCGCTGGCGGCATCAAGGCGCGCGTCGATGCGCACCTGGACGCCGGCTGCGACGTGGTCCTGGTCTGCCATCCGGAGCTGGTGCCCGAGTCGCTGGCCGCCGTGGAGGGCAGGGCATTGAATACCGCCGCCCTGATCGGCCTGATCGGGCGCGGCCCGCTGGCCTGGGAAGGCCTGCTGGCCGATACCCGCTATGACGCGGCCCGCTCCCGCCTGCAGGGAGGCCTGGCATGAGCGATGCGCCCGACCTGGCCACGGCACTGGCCAGCGCCGAACTCATCCATGATCGCGCCGCTGTGGAAGGCGCGATCGCCGCCATGGCCGGGCGCATCGTCGCCGACTACGAGGGCGGCCCGCGCCCGGTATTCCTGACCGTGATGCACGGCGCTCTTCCGTTCGCGGCGCAACTCGCGCTCGAAATCGGTGCGCGCGGCCTCGACCTCGAATTCGACTACCTGCACGCCAGCCGCTATCGCGGGGCCACCACCGGTGGCGAACTGGTGTGGAAGCATCGCCCGGCGACAGCGTTGCGCGGCCGCCGGGTGCTGCTGGTCGACGACATCGTCGACGAAGGCCATACCCTGGCCGGCGTGCGTACCTGGTGCGACGGGCAAGGCGCGCGCGACGTGCGCATCGCGGCGATGGTGGTCAAGCGCCACGACCGCTGCGTTGCCGGCCTGTGCGCCGACTATGCCGGCCTCGACGTGCCCGACCGCTACGTCTTCGGCTACGGCATGGATTACCACGAGCAGGGCCGCAACCTGCCCGCCATCTACGCGCTGCCATGAACCAGGCCAACCTCGACCTCGCCATCATCGGCGGCACCGGCGTCTACGCCCTGGCCGAACTGGCCGACATCGAGACGATCGAACCGCAGACGCGCTTTGGGCCGCCCTCCGGCCCGATCCGCATCGGTACCCTGGCCGGGCGCCGGGTCGGCTTCCTGGCCCGCCATGGCGAAGGCCACGGCGTGCCCCCACACCGCATCAACTACCGGGCCAATCTTGCTGCGTTGCAGCAGGCCGGCGCGCGCCGCGTGCTCGCGCTCAACACCGTCGGCGGCATCGATGCGCGCTACCCGCCGGGCGCGCTGGGTTGCCCCCACCAGCTGATCGACTACACCTGGGGCCGCATTTCCACGATCTGCGAAGAGCCGGGCAGCGAAGTCGTGCACGTCGACTTCGGTGATCCGTACACCCCCGCCTTGCGTCGCGAACTCCTTGCCGCCGCGGCTGCCGCAGGCGTGGCCGTCGTCGACGGCGGCTGCTACGGCGCCACCCAAGGCCCGCGGCTGGAGACGAAAGCCGAGATCGCGCGCATGCGCCGCGACGGTTGCGACCTGGTCGGCATGACCGGCATGCCCGAGGCCGGGCTGGCCCGCGAGTTCGGCCTGGACTATGCCTGCCTGGCCATCGTCGCCAACTGGGCGGCCGGTGCCGGCCCCGACCCGGACGAAGTGATCACCCTCGAGGAAGTGCTCGCAAATGTGACGGCCGCCACGGCCGGAGTATCGCGCCTGCTGGCCGCAATGCTGGCCGGGTGATTGCAAGCCGGGCGGGGGCTTTTGCATACTCGGCCCGTGCGCCGGGGACGAGTCCGGCGCACGCATACCATCCAGGACGAGGTCAGCATTGTTATGCAGTACGGCACCGTGAAGTGGTTCAACGACGCCAAGGGGTTCGGCTTCATCGCCCCCGAGGACGGCAGCGCCGATGTGTTCGTGCACTATTCGGCCATTGCATCCAAGGGCTTCCGCAGCCTGCAGGAAGGCCAGCGTGTCAGCTACGAGGTCACCCAGGGACCCAAGGGCGCACAGGCCGCCGAAGTACAACCCGCCGCCTGAGCGGGTATCGATGACGATTCCAGGGCCCCGCGGTGCGGGGCCTTTTTCACGCCCGGGCCATGGACCGCCATAGACCCTCCCGCGAAGGACCCCGATTAGGACTGGCCGGATGAGATCAAGCCGACCCGCGAACCGGGTCGGCTTGAATGAATTGTTATGCGGCAACTTCCTTCATGACCAATTCTTTGGCTTGGAGACAGCTAGGGGCGCTACTTGCCGCTGTTGTAGTCATTGCACCATCCCAGGTCACGATAAACCACGTTATCGGTCATGTACCCCCAGTCAAGACCACCATGATTTCTACCGCAATAATAAGAGTCGTATCCGACCATGTCGCCAGCGGCATCGTAATATTCAATTTCGTAGGCGTTGTTTGGAAGTGCGAACGCTACGCCGCTGACGAGAGCAAGAAAAATGGTTGAAGCTCCTGCAACCTTTGCAAAGGTTTTCATGAATCTTCCTTGGTTAGCCGAACTTTCGGCAAGAGCCAATTGCCATAGTTGGCTCGCTGAGTCAAGGGGGCGCCAGTTGCAGCATGACGCTCAAGTCAAGCCGAATTGCAGCGCGTAACCGGGCACATGCCAAGCCTTTTTCTGCCGTACTGCAAGAGATCCCAGCGATTGCCATAAAGGTCCTGGAACACCGCCACCGTGCCATAGGGCTCGACGCTGGGCTCGCGGATGAATTCGACGCCAGCGGCGACAAAGCGATTGTAGTCCCGCCAGAAGTCGTCGGTTTGCAGGAAAAGGAAGACCCGGCCGCCAGCCTGGTTGCCGATGAAACCGGCTTGCTCGGCCGTGGAGGCCCGGGCGAGCAACAGCGAAGTTCCACCAGGCCCGGGCGGTGCCACCACCACCCAGCGCTTGTTCTGCTCCGGACGCTCGCTGTCCTCCAGCAGCCGGAACCCCAGCACGTCCACATAGAACGCGATGGCCTCGTCGTAGTCACGGACGATGATGGCGACGTGGACGATGGCTTGCTGCATGGCCTGACCCGCTACCCCAGGAGCTGCGGATTGAGTTGCCACATCGCATGATTCAGCGCCGTGGCGAAGCCGACCCAAGCCAGGTAAGGAATCAGCATGACGGCCGCCGGTCGGCTGACGCGCCAGACCAGCCATGCCGAGATTCCCATGAGCGCGTACAGGACCGTCCAGACCGGTCCGAACACCTCCGGTGATGGCGCCCACTCCGGGCGCGCCAGCTGCAGATAGAACGGGCCGGCCTGCAAGGACGCCGCACCGCCGATGGCGGCAGCCATGAAGCTGGCACCGAGCCAGGCGACGAATCCGATGATTTGCTTGCGCCGTGACAAAGTCATTATTCCGGCTTCGTTGAGTCTCTCTTCATGAAGATTACGTCGAACGCCGGCGTCCAGGTCTTGCCGTCATCTTTCGACAGCAATGCTGACTCGCGCACGCCATTGTCCTGCACCTTCCAGGTAATGCGCTGCATGACCGACGTGCCATCCCGGAGATGCGCCCTACCTTCGAGAACCAGCGCGCCGTCCTTGAAATCACCCCACAGCACCATGATCGAGCCGCGATTGGTGACCCAGGTCTGTTGCCATTGTTTGCGCACGGGATCGTAGCTGAGGATGCTGTCCCCAACCAGTCCATCGACCTGCTCATAGAGTTCGTGGATGGCGCAGCCTTGGGCAATGGGTTCGACGCGCGCGCGAGCCACGGACGCTCCTTCAGGGGCATCGGCCTCGAAGGTATCCCAGTCGCCGATCCAGAAATCCAGTTGGTGGTACTCCGCGGCACTGCAGTGGGGGGAAGTAAGCGTCGTGACCACGGGAGCGGCCGTCGCCGGAACAATCAAAGCGATGGCGAATGTGGCCAGTGCTATCCGCAGATGCTTGCGTCGAAACGTCTCGTTCATGAGTTTTGCCACTCTAGTGAGCCTTTGGGGCGGGCGCTCAATTGATACACGCCTCAAGACACAACTACTGGCCGAATTCGGACACTATCGACCTTGCGGCGCTCTACGGGATGCGGCTTGAACGCCTGAATCAAGCGGAATTGAAGCGTGCTTGGCTTCCTGGACAGCGACGACCCCGTCTGGCTCCGGGATGCGTTGGAGCTCAAGGAGCGCTTGCCCTGTGCCGGAACCCGTGGCCTTGGTGCGGCGCCAATATATGCAGCCCCCGGCTTCAAACCACAGGAAGAGACGATCGACAAGGATCAGGACAACCAAAGTTGATGCTGCAACAACGAGAATGTCCATGAGCGTAAAGCTCAGTTGCGCCTATCCGGATCTCCACCCGGATCAGGAGAGACCCGCTCGCCGGCGAGCTTAGCCTCTTGAATAGCAACCACCTTGTCTGACTCCAAGACTCGCTGCAGTTCAAGCAGGGCAAGCCCAGCACCTGATCCGGTGCTTTTGGTGCGGCGCCAGTACATCCATCCGCGAGCTTCGAACCAAAGAAACAGACGGTCCAAAAGAAAGAGGCCGGCCAGAATCGATGCTGCGATGGTGAGAATGTTTGACATGAGGCCTGACGCTCAAGTTAAGCCGAATTGCAGCGCGTAGCCGGGCACATGGCAAGCTTTTTCTGCCATGTGGCTGGCGTAGCGATGCAATTTCGGCTTGAACGCAATGTTAGGCATTGGCGGCCGTATATACCAAGAAGCTAAGTGCGCAGGCCGCGATGAGCTTAATACCAAATCCAGTTGCCGTGCAGCGCCAACAGTAGGATTCGCCATCGTTTGCCGTGGCGGCATCAATGAGGACACTTAGCACATGAAGCAGCAGCGCAACCCAAGCCAGGAGTGGCGTGAGGGTTGGCTGAAACCAAGGAGATATACCACAGGCAAGTAGAGCGACACACATCGCATACGTGAGGCCAATCTTGGTGAGAGCTAGCCATCGGTTGCCGAAGTGCCTAGCCTCTCGCGCTCCCATCCTCAGTACGGCAACGATGCCAAAACCACCAGCCATACCATGGACGGCCGCAATGATCTTAACGAGGAGTAGATCTGGTTCCAATGCCTAACGCTCAAGTTAAGCCGAATTGCAGCGCGTAGCTGGCAACATGGCAAGCTCTTTCTGCCATGTTGACGGCGTAGCGATGCAATTTCGGCTTGAACGCAATGTTAGGCATCAGCGCGAACATATCGGACGTGCAGGCCTTTCGGCGGGGTTGGTCTAGATGCGCACGCAGCGCTCCAGACAGAGTCAAGATCCGAGCGGGTGAAGTGCTCGGAGCTGATGTGTATGTGCTCTCCCAGTTTCCAGTGATTTCCGAACCGAGACCGATCTCGCTGGTTGAAGTATATGAGTCTCCACCGCTCGCCGGAAGGAAGATAAAAGAGGTGAGCGGAGTAGAGCCTTCTCGATTCAGCCATGTTCGTGAGTCGTCGAATGGCGCTCTGTGCCTCCGGTGGAAACGTACCTTCACGATGCGCTAGCAGCGCAGCCATTTGCTTTGGCGATGGTGAGGTGTCAGGGGGCGTCCAATCTGAGAAGTGTCTGGCGTAGCAGAAGGGCTCTAAATGCCCGGCCAGGCCCGCCTCAATTAGGCCAGCAAGATCATCTTCAAAGACGATCGCTTCGTCGCAATGCTTCTTCAGACTCGACTTCGTCCGAGCCGCAAGTATGTGCAGCAGCTTTGTCAGGCCAGGTGACGCAGAGGTTTCCGACATGATGCCTAACGCCTAAGTTAAGCCGAATTGCAGCGCGTAGCTGGGCACATGGCAAGCTTTCTCTGCCATGTGGCTGGCGTAGCGATGCAATTTCGGCTTGAGCGCACTGTTAGGCGCCCCCGCGGCGGACCGCAATTCCCAGGCCAAGCTCACCGAGGGAAACCTGGGCCGGCTCGCCAGGGCGCACAACTAGGGTGGGAGCCATGGAACCACGCGGAGAATCAAGCGTGGTCTGTACCTGGAGCGCATCGGGATCCACGTCGTTGATGATCAGTGACAGTGTGTATCCATCCGGGCCGGAGACCTCAACGCTCCCAGCAACGCCAGACTCCACGCTTAGGGTCGGAGAGGCGAATACGACGCCGGAGTGAAGGAGCGTGACTGAGACCTCGTAGGTCGCCCGTTGAGCTGCGAAAGACGTACCCAGGGCCAGAATGAACCCGAGAAAGGCAGCAATAACCAATGATCGAGAACGCATAAGTCCTCCGTTGGCGCCTAACGCTCAAGTTAAGCCGAATTGCAGCGCGTAGCTGGCAACATGGCAAGCTTTTTCTGCCATGTTGACGGCGTAGCGATGCAATTTCGGCTTGAACGCAATGTTAGGCAGGCAGCGGCCATCTCAGCCGACCAATGGATTTGAACTTGGCAACGCCCAGAGCCCCACGCTCATTGCGAGCCTTGGAGCCTGGAGCTGCAAGTGCGGCAATAACTGCAGCACGATCAGCCTCCCAGATCTCTGTAGCGCTGAACGTAGCGTCTAGCAGCACCATGAGCACGGAATCCCACTCTTTACCAGGTTGGATAGATCCGAGGCGTTGGCTGGGTGAGCAGCCAGGTGGAAGGCAGCGCCCTTTGATCTGAAGTGTGCGAGTCCTGCCGCCAACAATCTCGGTCGCATCGTAACCAGCCTGACGAGCAGGGGCGAGCTTGACTCCGAGGATTCGGGCCGCTTCGTACTCAGCAACCTCACCCGTAATGCCAAGAGGCTTTTTCGTGAGCGCGTAGTACCGCTGGGCGATGGCCTTTGCTTCGCCCAACAACTCCAAGACTTGATCGGAATCTTCCATGCCAGCCTAACGCTCAAGTTAAGCCGAATTGCAGCGCGTAGCTGACAACATGGCAAGCTCTATCGGCCATGTTGTTGGCGTAGCGATGCAATTTCGGCTTGAACGCACTGTTAGGGCGCCAGTGACTGCAAAGCGGGGGGCTGGCTGTTGTTACGCAGCGCCAGGTGAACTCTGTAGAGACCGCGGCTGCCCAAGCCAACAAGCAGCGCCCCTGCGACTCCCATTGCCTCAACCAGCAAAGTTGGATTTGCTGCTGAAAGAGGGCGCGGGAATAGACCGAACGATAGCGCGACGAACGTAAGCATCGCCGTGCCAACGACAAGAAGCAGGGCGGACTCCAGGATACTCATGTGCGACGGGACTTCCTACGAAAAAGTGGACACCTAACGGTTAGGCGCATTGCTGCTCAAACGTGATCGGTGGGACATATCCCAGCGAAGAATGCAGTCGCTGGTGGTTGTAGAAGTGGACGTAGCTGCGGATCGCTTGGCGAAGAGCGTGGTCGGTGTCGAAGGAGCGATGGTGGTACATGTCCGACTTCATCGACTTGTTCCAGGACTCCATGTGCGCGTTGTCGTTCATGCGACGCGGTCGATTGGCCGATTGCTGCAAGCCGGCGCGCGCCAGGCTGCGCTTGAAATCTCCGGCCAGGAACTCGATCCCCCGATCGCTGTGGAGCAGCGTATCGCAACCCGGACGACGTGTCCGCAGGGCAGCTGCCAACGCCCGCCGGGTCAGCGCCGCGGTGCGCTCTCCGCCTAGCGACCAGCCCAGCAGGCGCCTGGAATGGCGATCCATCACCGTCGCCAGGTACCGCCACTGGCCGCGGACCTTGAGATAGGTGATGTCAGCCACCCAGACCTGATTGAGGTTGTTGACCACGACCTCGTGGGCCCGGCTTTCCACGCTGGCCAGGAACTGCGCCAGCCCGGGACGCCTGCGGTAGATGCGGGCCGATCGGGCGCGGACGGCGTGCTGGCGCATCAATCGCTCCACCCGGCGTCGGCTCACGACCTCGCCGCGTTGCTTCAGGGCCGCGTGGATCCGCGGACTGCCATAGGTTTCCCGGCTGTCGGCGTGCGCCGATCGGATCTTGTCCACGAGGCTGGCGTCCTCAACCGCGCGTTGGCTCGGTGGCCTGTCCACCCAGGCGTAGTAGCCCGAAGTACTGACCCCGAACATCCGGCACATCGTTCTCACCGGGTACGCTTCCTGATGGTGCTCGATGAAGGCGAAGATGTCGCCTTTCGATCCGAAGTGAACGCGATGGCTTTTTTTAAAAGGTCATGCTCAAGCTTGAGTCGCTCGTAGTCCTTCTTGATCTGGCGCAGCGCCTTCAGCTCGGCTGCCACCGCCGGATCCACGTCCACACCCTTGGTCATGATCTGTCCCTCGCGCGCCAGCCTGCGCCAACGAGACAACATGAAAGGGTGGATGTAAAGCGACTCGGCGACGTCGCTGACCGACACGCCCGGAAGCTGGCTCAGGCGGACCGCGGTGGCCTTGAACTCGGGGCTGTAGCGGTAGGTAGTTCTGGGTCCTGGCTTTGGCATTGGGACACTCCTGAAGTTAGTTCAGGGTGTCCACTCAACCGGGGGAAGCTCCTTTTCGGCTTGAACGCAATGTTAGGCCCCAGCGGATCTAGTTGACACATTGGGTCACGGTGCCACGTCCCGTGGGCTTAAAGCACCCGCTGAGGTAGTCGGCGCATACGTTGCCTGTTTCCTTCTCGATGCATTCACTCTGACATTCGTCGGACGTCTTGCACATCTTTCCGCCGTCATTGGTCTTCAAGAAACAATACTTAGTGACGTTCTGTGGTCCAGCAAATATCCACTCCCCGCCCCGGGCCACGCACTCCGGCTCAGTCCTTGGCAGCGTTGGCTTCGCCACAGATGGAGCCTGGTGCTGCCCTGTGCATGAGAGCAGGCAGGTAGCAACAGTGAGGATGAGTAGAGCGCGGAAGTTCATGTCTGAGGCCTAACACCTAAGTAGATTGCAGATTGCCATATAACCCATCCATCTAACGTTGGACTCCCCCGCCCGCAAGGACGATATCCCCACGCCCGGCGCCGTCGATCGACAGATGGTCTGCCTATTTTTGCAGCCTAATCCAGCCGTATTTCTCAAACAACGAACATCCAGATCTGGCGCTGCATCAAAAGACGGTAACCAGAGCCACTGCAAGCCCCGCATAGATAACAATCACCGTCCAGAAATACTCCGGCGAGTCCCCCCGCGACACCGTCCTTCTCGACGGCCCGGATTTGGCGAAAACCTCACCCTTCGCCACCGCGTACAGCGTGTACAGCCCCACCACAATCCCCAGCAACTTGAACATGGCTACGTCCTGTCGCTCACCCGGGACGCAGCTGCTCGTCGAGAGACCGGGTCTTGTCGGTAGCGACATCCCCCGTATGCAACGTCGACTTCCGCTCGATCAGCATGATCAGGCACTCTTGCTCGGCGACCGGGTTATGCCGCACGCCCTTCGGCACGACGTACATGTCGCCCTCGCCAAGTTCCACCGCGCCGTCTTTCATCTCGATGCGCAGGCGGCCCCTGAGAACGAGGAACATCTCGTCTTCGTTCTCGTGGCTATGCCAGACGAGCGTGCCCTGGACCTTGGCGACCTTGATGTAGGCGTCATCGAGTTCGCCAATGACGCGCGGCGACCACAGCTCGGTAAGCCTGCCCGCGATGTCGGCCGGGGATACGACTCGTGACATGGCTTGCCCTCCCATCCCCGATCCTAACGCCAGAACACCTGGTCCACGCCGACGATGGCGCTGACCACGATCGATGCGGTGATGTAGCAGAACAGCTGGTCGCGCCAGCCAAGCCGGAGCTGGCGACTGGCGGCGACGAGGAGCACCAGCAGTCCCGCGACCACGATCACGGGGATCGTCCAGGTGCTCAAGCCGAGCAATTGGCTGACTCGGGCTTCGTCGTTGGGATTGAAGACGCTCATGCCGGCGGCGAGCAGGCGCATGAAGAACGCCATGTAGAGCAGGGCGAAACCGAATTGGGAACCGCTCCGTCGAACGAGCCGGAACCCGATCAGTCCCTGGATGATGGTCACCACCGGTCCCATCGCGGAAACCAGGGCCTGGTCCACGACACCCATGGGATTGCGCGACCACACATGGTTGGGCGTGGCGACCATCTCGTGCCCCAGCACGATGCCGGTCATCCAGTGGGAGAACTCGTGGACGAAGAAGGTTCCGGCGCCGGTGGCGAACAGAATCAAATAGAAGCGTGCGGGCAGGATCAGGCGCATGGATTTCCCCAGGATTTCCGGCGATGGCAATCGCCTTCCCCGTCCCCGGATAAACGCGGGCCACGCCTCGCCCAGGTCAACGTTCCTTGCGCCAGTTCACCGACGCCCGGTTCTCGATGGTGCTGGACTCGATCTCGATGTCGAAGCCCTTGCGTAGCAGGTACTTGAGGGTCAGCACCTGGCCAGTGCCGAGCAGGGAGACACCGTAGCCGACGTAGAGCTTGGGCGAGAGGTACTTGCCGACGCCCAGCACGCTGCCTCCGAGGGCCCGCGACTGGCTGACGCCGGCGTCGTCGAGGCCGATCTTGGCGCCGAGCTGGGAGGCGAGCAGGCCGCTGCCGGCGGAGAGCGCGGCGCTGGCGGCGTCGAGCTGGCGGCTCTCGTCGCCGGTCACGGTGGAGAGGGGGCGGCCGAGTGCGAGGTAGGCCAGGGCTTCGGACTGGTCGGTGGCGGGGTCGGTCCAGACTTCTGCGGTCGGGCGCGAGGCGCGGCCACCGACATCAATGCCGGCGGTGACGTCGCCGACTTCGCGCTCGGCGCGGATGTCGAGCAGGGGATCGGCAATGGGACTTCCCTGCCACACCAGGCGGCCGCGACTGATGTCGAGTTCCTGGCCATAGGCTTCATAGCGGCCGCCGACTTCGAGCGTGCCGGTGGCGAGCATCTCGCGGCCGGGGTTCGCGCGGATGCGCAGGCTGCCACCGAGGCTGCCGTCGAGACCGAAGCCATTGAGCAGCACGTCGTCGCCCAGTGCGACCGTGAGGTCCATGCGCAGCGGCGTGGCCAGGCCTTCCTCGGGATCCTCGGCGTCGAGGATCACCACGTCGTCCGAGATCGAGGCGCCACGATCCAGGCGCTCGAGGTCGATGCGCGCGCTGGGCACGGTGACGGTGCCGGTGATGTCGAGCGGCTGGCCGGCGGCCCAGCGCACGACCACGTCGGGCGCGGCGACCAGGTGCAGGTCGCGGGTGTCCGAGGCGAGCACGTTCTCGCCAGTGACATTGAGCAGCAGCGGGGTGTCCTGGCCGCTCCAGCCGAGCGAGCCGTCGATGCGCAGCGTGCCCTCGCCGGACTTGATGCTGCCGGCGATGCGCGCGGTGCCGTCGGGCAGCGCGTCCAGGCGCACGTTGCCTTCGCTGGGCGCGATGCCGAGTGCCGGCAGTTCGGTCGCGAAGTCCGTCAGCTGGGCGTTGCCGCCGAGGGCGGGCTGCGCGCGGGTGCCACCGAAACTGATGTGGCCAGCCAGTTTGCCGGTGGGCTCGACGATGTCCGGCGACAGCAACTCCATCCAGGTCAGTTCGCTGGTGTCGAGCGCGAACTCGCCCTGCAATGGTGCGTAGGCATCCCAGCCGGTGGCCAGGCGCCCGTCGATGCGGCCATCGCCATTGAGCCCGGCGTTGATCGTGGCTTCGAGATCCTCCGACCCGAAGCGTGCGACCAGGACGAGGTTGCGATAGCCGACCAGGTCGCTGCGCGAACGGGCGCTGTTCTTCAGTCCGCCGAGTTCGGACAGGATGCGCGCTTCGCCCCGCCAGCTGTTGCCGGCGCGTACTACATCTGCATCGAGATCGATCTCGCCGTGCAGCAACCATGGCCGACCATCGCTGCGCTCGGGCAGGTATGGCGTGGCCAGGGCCAGCGGCAGACCGCGACCTTCCACCGTGAGGCCACGCTGCGGCCAGCTGCCGTTGGCGCACAGCGTGCCGCCGTCGGCTGCGGCCAGGCAGGTGCTGCCCAGGGTCCAGCCGTCGCCGGTCTGGGCGAAGGTCGCCGGTTGTTGCAGCGACCAGGCGCTGCCGCGCGACGGATCCAGTTGCAGGCTGGCGAGCGTGCCTTGCCAGCGTCCGTTGCGCCGCGTGGTGCTGCCGCCCAAAGCGAGATCACCGAATTCGCTTCCGGCGTTGGCCTGCAGCTGCAGGTTCTCGACTGCGCCGCGTGCATCGACGTGCACGCGCTCAACCGGGATGCCGACATCGAGTCCGCTGGCATCGAGCACCAGGGTGCCGTCGCCGTTGCGCCACGGCAGGCGGCCGTCCGCGCGCAGCGTTGCCGCCGCCATGTCGCCGTAGCGCAGGTCGCTGCCTTCGAGGTTGGCGGTGACATCCGGTGCGGTGCGCGTGCCGGCCAGCGCGAACGTGCCGCGCAGGGTGCCGCCGGCGTTGGGCATCAGGTCGTCCAGCCGCAACGGTGCGAACTTCGCATTGACGTCGAGGCGATCGGCCAGGGTGCCGCGCGCCGCGATGCGGCTTGCGCCGAGGCGCAGTTCCACATCGCCCTCGTAGCGGGTGGCCGCGCTGTCGTCCGCCGGCACCAGCATCGCCAGCTTGCCGTGGCCGCCGAGTGGTCGGCCGCGCAACCGGCCACCAAGCCGCTCGGCATTGAAGCGCAGGTCCAGATCGCCGTTGTCCAGGGTTGCACCGGTGCTGGCGATGCGGCCGTCGACCGCGCCGCTCCAGTCGGGCAGGAAATAGCCGGGGTCGAAACCACTCAGCGTTGCGTTGCCGTTCCAGCCGAGCGTCGGTGCCCAGCGCACGTTGCCGGTTGCGTCGAGCGCGCCGGTCGGCATCGCCGCATGCAGCTTGCGCACTTCGACAGCAGACCGGTTGCCGAGCCCGTCGAACGCCACCGTCGCCTGCTGGCCGCTGCGCTGGAACGTGGCGTTGCCGATCGCGGCCCACAGTTCCGGTGTACCGGCAATCCCTACATCGGCATCGAGGACGATCGCCGGCACTTCCGGCGTGCTGCCGATCCAGCGCAGGTTGCGCGCATTGAGGGCGAGGCGGATCGGCGAATCGTCGCCGGCGTTGTTGGGCGCATCGCGGCGCAGGTCGACGTGGCCGCGCGCGACCACCCGGCCGTCGAGCAGGTCGACCACCAGCGGCTTGAGTTCCAGCACCTGGTCTTCGAGGCGCACGCGCGAGGGCTGCACTTTGGCGGTGAAGGTGCCGCGGCTGAACTCGCCCTGCAGGCGCGCCTCACCGCCGACGCCATTGGCCTTGAAATCGAAGGCCAGCGGCTCGCTGGCCTCGCCGCTGCCGCTGAGCAGGCCGGGATCCAAGGCATCGGAGCTTGCGCGCAAACCCCAGCGGGGTCGCTCGCCGTTGCTTTGATCGCGAAGCACGAGCAGTGCATCCAGTGGCGCCGGCGCATGGCCGGAGACGGCCACCAGCATCCGCGACAGGTCCCCGCGCAGCACCACGCCCAGGCGCGGCGCGGTGCGTCCTGCAGGCGCTGGCAGCAGTGCTGACAAGGTGATGTCGCTGCGGTAATCGTCGCGCGGCGCGTAGTCGCCGTGCGCGCTGAAGCGGCCGCGGTCGCTTTCCACCACGAGGTGTTCGACATGCAGACGGCCGTCGGAGGCGTCGAGTCCGCCACGCGCGCTGTCGATGGTGATGAGCGCTTGCGCATCCTGACGCACGGCCAGGCGATCGATGCGGATGTCGTCAGCCTGGAGAGCGAGCGGCGGCGCGATCCCCGGCAGCGACTCCGGCCACTGCGGCATCTGGAACGGCGTATCGCTGCGCGGCAGATCGAGGCTGGCATCACGCACCACCAGCGCATCCAGGCGCAGGCGCTTGCCCAGCAGCGGTCGCAGCGCCGGATCGACAACGACCAGGTCCGCGTCGAAGACGATGCGCCCCATCGCGCAACTGGCGGTGTCCGTCGGCACGCAGTCCGGATCCAGCTGCCGCGGCATCGAGAAGTGCACGCCGTGCAGGGTCAGCGGGCCGGCGGCGGGTCCCTCGGCGCCGGTCCAGGTCAGGGTGGCCCCGGCCGGCAGGCGCGAGACGATCTGGTTGAGCAGCACGTCGCGGCCGGCGACCGTCTGCAGCAGCCAGGCCAGCAGCACCACCACCAGCAGGAACAGGCCGACGCCGATGAACGCGCTGCGCCGCGCCAGCACGCCCAGGCGCTTGCGTCGGCGCGCGCGCAACTCGGCGATGCGCGCCTCATGCTGTTCCGGGGTGAGTTTGCGCGGATCGGACATCACTACAGGTCCGCGCCGATGTTGAGGCCGATGGTGAACGGCGAGCGAGGATCATCGAGCCCGCGCGCGATGTCGATGCGCACCGGGCCCACCGGCGAGCGCCAGCGCACGCCGATGCCGACGCCGGTGTGCATGTCCGGATCCTTGCCGTCGAAGGCGCTGCCGCTGTCGACGAACACCGCCGCGCCCCAGCTCTCGTTGAGGTACTGCTCGTACTCGAAGCTCGCGGTAACGACGTTCTTCGCGCCCAGGCCGAGGTCGCCCAGGCGCGGCCCGACCTCGCGGTAGTCGTAACCGCGGATGCTGCGGTCTCCACCGGCATAGAAGCGCAGGCTCGGTGGCAGGTCGAACACATCGCCGCTGAAGGTGTGGCCGAGCTCCCCGCGCACGATCATGCGGCTGCGCGGCCCAAGTCCCTTGAACCAGCTGGCACGCGCATGCGCCTGCAGGAAGGTCGCGTCCGACCCGATGCCTGCGCCTGCACCGCGCAGCAGCACGCTGCCGCCCAGCGCGTCGCGCGCGTACAGGCGGTCGTCGGCATCGACGTACTCGGCGCGCAGCGAGGGAAAGGTGAAGCTGCCGTAGCGGTAATCGGGATGGTCCAGGTCCTCGGTGTAGGCCCAGCGTTCGCGCAGGAAGTGCAGCGACGCGGTCGCGGTCAGACGGCGGTCGATCTGGCCGCTGCGGCTGGCCACGAACTCGATCCGGCGGTTGTCCATGTAGTCGGTCTGCTCGTCGGCGAGCTGCGCGCTGGCGGTGTACCAGCCATCGAGCCAGGCGAACGCAGGGATCCGGTACTGCACGGTCGCGGTCTTGCGCTTCTGCGCGAAGTCGATCTGCGCCAGCGCCTTGTGCCCGCGCTGGTTGACGTAGCGCCGCTCCAGGCCCAGGCGCACGCCGGCGCCGCTGTCGGTGCCGTAGCTCAGGCCGGCGGTATAGATGCTGCGCTTGGCCGGCGTCAGCGTCACCGTCACCGGCACGCGCTTGCCCTCGCCGCCGGGTCCGGGCGTGGCGTCGTCGGTACGCGGCTCGATGTCGATGTCGCTGAAATAATCCAGCGACACCAGCGAAGTCCGCAGCCGGTCGAGCTTGCCCTGGTGGTAGTAGCTGCCCTCGTCCCAGTACACCAGCTTGTCGAACAGCTCCGGGCGGATGATCTGGTTCGGCGTCTGCTCGAAGCTGACATGGCCCATGGCGTAGCGGATGCCGCTGCTCCAGCGAAGGTCGATGTCGGCGGCATGCTCGGCGCGGGTCACTTCAACACGGCGCGCGAGGAACTCGGCGTCGAAATACCCGCGCTCGGCCAGGCGCCGGCTGATCCGCGTCTTGCTGGCTTCATACAGGTCGCTGTCGAAGATCGCCCCGGGCCCGGGCGCGAAGGACAGGATCTCGTCCTCCATGTAGGCGTCGTCGCTGGCCTCGCCCTCGATGCCGACGGTGCTGTTGCGCACCCGCACCGGCTCGCCGGGCACGACGGTGATGGTGACCACGCCGGCCTCGCGGTCGCGCTCGACCGTGACCTGCGGCGAGTAATAGCCGAACGGCTGCAGCGCCTCGCGGGTCTCGTCCTCGGCCTCGCGCACCAGGTAGGACATGCGCCGCCCGGAGACGTCCTTGCCGATCGACTCGACCAGCGACAGCGACAACCGCACGTTGTCGGTCATCACCTCGTCCAGGCCCTTGATCTCGACCCGATCGACCACCGCGGCATGCACCGCCGGCGCGGACAGGCACAACGCGGCGATGGCGAGCAGGCGGGGGACTGGACGCATGGCGCCCAGCATACTGTGGGAGCGGCGGAAGCCGCGATGAATGACGTGAATTGGTGCGATCGCGGCTCCCGCCGCTCCCACGTCAGCCCGACAGATGCTCGATCGCCGCCACGCTCCCCAGCCGGTCGGCCAGTCGCCGCAGCAGGGCCAGCCGGTTGTTGCGCACGGCCGCATCGTCGACGTTGACCATCACCTGGTCGAAGAAGGCATCGACCTGCGGGCGCAGGCGGGCCAGGCGGCCGAGCACCGCAACGTAGTCGCCGGCGGCCAGGGCGGGATCGGTCTCGGCACGGGCGGCCTCGACCGCATCGGCCAGCGCGGATTCTGCCGGTTCGCGCAGCAACGTCCGGTCGACGGTGTCGGCGATGTCGCCTTCGGCCTTCTTCAGGATGTTGCGGATGCGCTTGTTGGCTGCGGCCAGCGCCTCGGCCTCGGGCAGGGTGGCGAACTCGCCGATGGCGGCGATGCGGCGGTCGAAATCGGTGAGCGATGCGGGCGCAAGCTCGGCAACGGCGTTGAACTGCTGCACCGGCACGTTCTTGTCGGCGTAGTAGCCGCGCAGGCGATCGATGATGAAATCGCGCAGTTCGTTGACGTCGGCAGCGGCGGGCACGCCGGCAGCGGCCTTCGCCAGCAGCGCGTCCAGGTCCAGCGCCAGCCCGCCTTCGATGATCGTCCGCGCCAGCGCCAGCGCATTGCGCCGCAGGGCGAACGGATCCTTGTTGCCGGTCGGCTTCAGGCCTGCCGCGAAACCGCCGGCGAGGGTGTCCAGGCGCTCGGCGATCGCGAGCACCTTGCCCAGCGGCGACGGCGCGATGTCGTCACGGGCGAAACGCGGCTGGTAAGCCTCGTCGATCGCGGCGGCGACTTCGGCCGCTTCGCCGGCAGCAGCGGCGTAGTAGCGCCCGGCGATGCCCTGCAGCTCCGGAAACTCGTTGACCATGCGCGATTGCAGGTCGGCCTTGGACAACTCCGCGGCGCGGCGCGCAAGCGCGGGATCGACGCCTGCCTCGGTCGCTACGGCTGCCGCCAGCGCAGCCACGCGCGCGACCTTGTCCGCGACCGTGCCGAGCTTTGCCTGGTAGGTGACGCTGCCAAGCCCTTCGTTCATCGATGCCAGGCCCTGCTTCAGGTCCTCGTCGAAGAAGAAGCGCGCGTCGGCGAAGCGCGGCCGGATCACCCGCTCGTAGCCCTTGCGCACTTCGGCCACGTCGGTCGACTCGATGTTGGCGATGCCGACGAAGTGCTCGGTGAGCTGGCCTTGCTCATCCAGCACCGGGAAGAACTTCTGGTTCGCTTCCATGGTGGCGACCAGTGCTTCCTGCGGCACCACCAGGAACTCGGGTTCGAAGTTGCAGAGCACCGCGCTCGGCCATTCCACCAGGCACTCGACCTGGTCGAGGTTGCCGGCATCGATGCGCGCGACGCCGCCGACCGATTTGGCCGCGGCTTCGACCTCGCGCACGATGCGCTCGCGGCGCTCGGCCGGATCGACCAGCACGTGCGCATTGCGCAAGGCGTCGACGTAATCGTCGGGGGAGCCCACCCAGACCGGTCCCTTGTGCATGAAGCGGTGGCCGCGGCTCATGCGGTCGGCCGCCAGGCCGAACAGCTCGCCCTCCACGACCTGGTCGCCATGTAGCATCACCAGCCAGTGCACCGGCCGGGCGAAACCGGCATCGCGCGAACCCCAGCGCATCGGCTTGGGGATCGGCATCGCCGCGACCGCTTCGCGCAGGATCTCGGGCAGCAACGCAGCCGTGGTCGAGCCGGGCGTCACCGCCCGGTGCACGAAACGCTCGCCCTTGTTGTCGCTGCTGCGTTCCAGCGCGGTCCATTCGACGCCGGCCTTGGCCGCGAAGCCCTGCAATGCGCGGGTCGGCTGGCCATCGGCGTCCAGCGCGATGTTGACGTAGGGACCCAGCACTTCCGAATGCTGCTCGGGCTGCTCGACCGCAACGCCCGGCAACAGCACCGCCAGGCGACGCGGTGTATACAGCGGCTTGGCTTCCCCACGCTCGAAGGCGATCCCTCGCCTGGAAAGGCCATCGATCACGCCATCGAACAGCGCCTGCGCCAGGCCGGGCAGGGCGCCGACGGGCAGTTCTTCGGTGCCGATCTCGACCAGCAGCGGCTGCATGCTCATCGCGCAACCTCCGCCTTCTTCAGTCCCGGGAAGCCCAGCTTCTCGCGCTGCGCGTGATAGCTCTCGGCCACCGCCTGCGACAGCTTGCGCACCCGCAGGATGTAGCGCTGGCGCTCGGTCACCGAGATCGCGCGGCGCGCGTCGAGCAGGTTGAAGCTGTGCGAGGCCTTCACCACCTGCTCGTAGGCCGGCAGCGGCAGGTCGAGTTCGACCAGGCGTAGCGCCTCGCGCTCGCAGGCATCGAAGCGATGGAACAGTTCGGCCACGTCGGCGTGCTCGAAGTTGTAGGCGCTCTGCTCGACTTCGTTCTGGTGGTAGACGTCGCGGTAGAACACCGGCGTGACGCGGCCGTTGGAATCAGGCGGCCCATGCGTCCATACCAGGTCGAACACGTTGTCGACGTTCTGCAGGTACATGCACAGGCGCTCGAGGCCGTAGGTGATCTCGCCGAGCACCGGCTTGCATTCCAGGCCACCGGCCTGCTGGAAGTAGGTGAACTGGGTCACTTCCATGCCGTTGAGCCAGACTTCCCAGCCCAGGCCCCAGGCGCCGAGCGTCGGCGACTCCCAGTTGTCCTCGACGAAACGCAGGTCGTGCACCTTCGGGTCGACACCCAGCGCGACCAGCGAATCCAGATAAAGCTCCTGGATGTTGTCGGGGCTGGGCTTCATCACCACCTGGTACTGGTAGTAGCGCTGCAGGCGGTTGGGGTTTTCGCCGTAGCGGCCGTCGGTGGGACGGCGGCAGGGCTGTACGTAGGCGGCGGCCCACGGCTCCGGCCCGATCGAACGCAGGAAGGTGGCCGGGTGGAACGTACCCGCGCCCACTTCCAGGTCCAGCGGCTGGATCAGCACGCAGCCTTGCCCCGCCCAATAGGCGTTGAGGCGCTGGATCAGTTCCTGGAAGGTGGGGCCGGTCATTCGGGGTCGTCGCAAATGGGAGCGGGCTAGTATAAGGGCGTGAAACCGCCCTTCCTGATCCTCGAAACCGGTTGGCCGGTGGCTTCGATGCGCCGCCACGGCCGCTTCCCGCACTGGATCCGCGTCGCCGCGGGGCTGGCGCGCGACGAGGTGGTCGTCGTCGATGTCGAGCATGGCGAGCCACTGCCGTCGCGGGAAGGCTATGCCGGAGTGCTGGTCACCGGCTCGGGGGCGATGGTCAGCGAGCGCCTGGAGTGGAGCGAGCGCGCCGCGCAATGGCTGGCCGAAGCCGCGCGCGCAGGGATGCCGGTGCTGGGCATCTGCTACGGCCACCAGTTGCTGGCGCACGGCTTGGGCGGCGAGGTCGGCGACAACCCGTCCGGGCGCGAAATGGGCACGGTCGAACTCGAGTTGCTGCCGCCGGCCGCCGGCGATCCCTTGTTCCGCGATCTGCCGGATCGCTTCCCGGCCCAGTCCACCCACATGCAAAGCGTGCTGCGCGCCCCCGGCGGCGCGGCCGTGCTCGCCCGCTCCGCGCTCGACGCGTGCCAGGCATTCCGCTGGGGCGAGGCAGCCTGGGGCGTGCAGTTCCATCCCGAGTTCAGCACCGCGCACATGCGCGGCTACCTGCTCGCGCGTCGCGATGCGCTGCTCCGCGAAGGCCAGGATCCAGGCCGCCTGGCGACTGCCGTGACGGCCGCGCCGGAGGCGCGCCAGTTGTTGCGGCGCTTCGTCCGCCATGCCCGTAAACTTGCGGTGGAATGATGCGCCGGTCGCTCCGGCCCTATGGGGAATCGCAATGAACGACGTGAACAAGGTTTCGGCTTCGGCCGGTGCGCAATGGCTGCTCGATGGTTTCGCCGCGTTGCGCAAGGCGCCGCTGGGCCTGGGCCTGCTGGGCGCGATCTACGGCGCGATCGCTTTGCTCGTCGCCATGGTGGCGAGCCAGGCACCTGCGTTGATGGCCCTGCAACTGCTGATGATGCTGGCCGGGCCGCTGCTGGCCGGTGGCGTGGTGTTCGCCGTCCGCAGCGTGGAACAGGGTGGACAGGCCAAACCCGCGCACCTGCTGGAAGGCTTCCGCAGCGGCCGTATCGGCCGCTTGTTGCTGACCCTGCTGCCGAACATCGGGGCGCTGCTGCTGTGCGTGCTGCTGCTGGTGGCGATGGTCGGCCAGGAGGCGCTGGTCGAAATGGCCCAGGTCATGGAGCAGGCGGCCGCGCAGACCCAGCCGGATCCGGCCGTGTTCTCTTCGCTGCCGATGGGGAAGCTGGCGTTGTGGATGCTGCTGTCGCTGCTGATCGGCATCGTCGCGAGCTTCTTCACGTTCGTGGCGATCCCCGAGATCATGTTCACCGACAGCGGTGCCTTCGCGGTGATGGGTCGCAGCTTCCGTGCCTGCCTGCGCAACCTGTCGGCGCTGATCGTGTTCATGATCGTGGTGATCATCGCCTTCATCGCGATCTACATCGTGGTCATGATCCTCGGCGTGATCGCGCGCGCGATCGGCGGCGCACTGGCGATGAACGTGGTCACCCAGTTGTTGCTGATGGCGGTGCTGATGCCGGTGATGATGGGCGCCGTGTACTCGGCCTGGAAGCAGATGTTCGGCGCTGCCACGTCGGCGCCCGCCGCTGTCAGTTCGGGCTTCGAGGCCTAGGTTTCGCGCCCGGGGTCCCGCGCTGGACGACACGCGCGTCCGCGATCCGGTCGTGCAGGGCGCGCTTGTCCGGCGGCAACGCAGCCATCGCGTGGCCGAGATTGAGCGTCAGCCATGACAGCAGCCCGGCCGCGTGGCGCAGCAGCACGCGCGGCCACGACAGCGGTGCGCCCTGCCTGTCGGTGACCGCAAGGCCGAGCAGGTGCTTGCCCGGCGAACCCCGCCACGGCGACAGTTCGCCGCCGACGTGCACCGGCAGCGCGAGCAGGGCGTAGCCCAGCAGCAGCGGCGCGAGCAGCTGCCACAAGGCTGAATGCAGAACAGCGGCCGATTCCAGCAGGCGCGGGTCGTGCAGCAGTTGCGGCACCATGGCCGGTACCGGCGTGCCTGCCATCATCGCGTCGAACATCGCGTCGGCGGTGCGTCCGGACAATCCCTGCATCGCTGTCGCCGTCGCTCCCCAGGCGGCCAGCAGCCGCGGCCAGGCCACGGCAATGACCAGCGCGAGGATCGCCACGGTATCCAGCGTCCACGCCGCGCTGCGGCGCCAGAAGCCGGCCGGGGTCATTCGCTGCGTCCGCGCACCAGGGCGGCCGCGGCGAGGATTCCGGCTTCGTACAGCGCGACCATCGGGATCGCCAGCAGCAGTTGCGAGATCACGTCGGGCGGAGTGATCACCGCGGCCACCACGAAGATGCCGACGATCGCGTAGCCGCGCCATTCGCGCAACTGCGCCGGCGTCACCCAGCCCAGCAGCACCAGGATCACCAGCGCCACCGGCAGCTCGAAGCTGGCGCCGAACGCCAGGAAGATCACCAGCACGAAGTCGAGGTAGGCGTTGATGTCGGTCATCATCGCCACGCCCGCCGGGGTGACGTTGGCGAGGAATCCGAACACCGCCGGCAGCACCAGGAAGTAGGCGAACGCGCAACCGGCGTAGAACAGGGTCAGCGCCGAGGCCAGCAGCGGCATCGCCAGCTTGCGCTCGCGCTGGTACAGGCCCGGCGCCACGAACGCCCACAACTGGTACAGCAGCCACGGCATCGCCACCACCACTGCGACGAAGAATGCGAGCTTGACCGGCGCGAAGAACGGCGAGGCGACCTCGACCGCGATCAGCTGGCCGCCGCTGGGCAGCTTGTCCAGCAACGGCTGGGCCAGGATTCCGTACAGGCGGTTGGCGAAGGGCAACAGCGCGACGAACACCAGCAGCAACCCGGCGACCGCGCGCAGCAGCCGCGAGCGCAACTCGACCAGGTGGTCGAACACGGTCGGCGCGTCGGCCGCGCTGCCGTCGATGGGTGTGTCATCAGCGCTGGTCATTGCCGTCGTCCAGGCCCTTGCGCAGTTCCGCCTGGGCTTCGCGCATTGCCGTGCCGGTCTCCTGCATGCTGCGCTGCAGTTCCTCGGCGGCGATGTCGCGTTCGAGTTCGGCGCGCACCGAATGCCATTGCGCGCGCGCGCGGCGGACCCACAACCCGGCAAAGCGCGCAGCCCGGGGCAGGCGCTCGGGACCGAGCACCAGCAGGGCGACCACAGCGATCACCAGCAGTTCGGTGAATCCGACGTCGAACATCCGCTTGCCGGCGTCAGTGCCCGGCCGGCCGGTTGGAGTCGTCCTTGTCGGCGGCGGTCGTCGCGGTCGGGGTTGCGGCCGCGTCTTCCGGCCGGGACGGTGCGTCCGGGTCGGGCTTGGCTTCGGTGTCCTCGTTGAGGCCCTTCTTGAAGCCGCGCATCGCCTCGCCGAGATCCTGGCCGACGTTCTTCAGGCGCTTGGTCCCGAAGACCAGCACCACGATCACCAGCACGATGAGCCAATGCCAGAGGCTGAAACCACCCATGTCGTTGCGCCGGTTCTAGGGGCCAACAGGATACCGCAGGCCTCAGTTGGCCGGCGGCAACTCCTCGATGGTGGCCGGATTCTCGACCGGCTCGAAGGCGCCCGGCTGCGGCGCCTGCACGGTGGTGGCGGGCAGGACGGGCTCGGTGGTGGCCCGGGCCGACGGGGCCGCCGGGGTCGGCACCGGCGCATTGGCGGGCGCGGCCGGCGGGGCGTCGCTGTCCCCGGCGCGGGCGGCGCGCGCTGCGGCGGTGGCTTCCTCCAGCGCATCGCGGAAGCCGACCACGGCATTGGACGGCCGCGTCGCGTAGCGGTCCTCGAAGATCATCCGCGGGGTGGTGTCGCGGCCGTACACGGCCTCGTTGGAGGCGTCGTCGATCGACAGCACCGCGCCGTCCAGGGCCACGCCGGCGAACAGGCCGCGGGCGCGCGACCACGACCAGATCTCGGCCTTGAGCTGGCCATCGGTGGCCGCCGATGCATTGCGGCCGACCGGGCCTGCGGCCACGCCGGCATCCGCGCCGAGGGTGAACTTGCCGTTGACGATATTGTCCAGGCCACGCTCGCTGCGAAACACCAGCACGATGTCGGCCGACTGCACGCCCGCCTGGAAACCGATGCTGCCGCCGGTGAGGGTGACGAAGCTCGGGTTCGACCAGGTGCCGTCGGCGCGCTTGACCGACAGCAGGCCATGGCCGCGACGGCCGCCGATCACCAGGCCGGCCTTGATGCTGTCGGGCACCACGACTATGGCGTGCGCTTCGTCCAGCAGCTTGTCGGGAATCGACGATTCCGGAATCGCCTGGATATCGGTGAGCACGCGCACCGCGTTCTGCGCACGCGCGTCTTCGTCGGTTCCGGCGATGGCGGTCGCGGGCACGGCGGTGAACAGGGCAAGCAGCAAGGCCAGGGCAGGCAGGCGGACGGTCATTGGCGGGCTCCGGAAGGGCGGACGGCGTTCAGGCTAGGGCCGGCGCGATGAATACCACGGGAATCGATGCCATCCTATATCGATGACTGACGCCGTACTGCTGGTCAACCTGGGGACGCCGGACGCGCCGACGCCGGAAGCGGTGCGCCGCTATCTGGACGAATTCCTCTCCGATCCGCGCGTGGTCGCGCTGCCGCGCTGGCTGTGGCTGCCGCTGCTGCGCCGGGTGGTGCTGCCGCGCCGCGCGCCGATGGTTGCACCCAAGTACGCGTCGGTGTGGCTGCCCGGCGGCTCGCCGCTCGAGGTGCACACCCGCGCGCTGGCCGCAGCGGTGCAGGCGCGCATGCCCGGCGTGCACGTCGAGCATGCGATGCGTTACGGCGAGCCGTCGCTGGCTGCGGCGCTGGTACGGCTACGCGACGCGGGCCACGCCCGGATCGTGGTGCTGCCGCTTTATCCGCAGTTCTCGACCACCACTACAACCGCGGTCGCCGACGTGGTCGTCGCGCGCACCGGTGGCGACAACGTGCGCATGACCGGCGACTACCACCGGGATCCGCGGTGGGTCGCGGCGGTGGCCGATTCAATCCGGGCGCACTGGCAGGCACGCGGCCGCGGCGAGCACCTGCTGATGTCGTTCCATGGCCTGCCGCAGCGCGTGGTCGATGCCGGTGATCCGTATGCGGAGCAGTGCGTCGAAAGTGCGCGCGCGATCGCCGCTGCGCTGGGCCTCGGCGACGAGGCCTGGTCGCTCGCCTACCAGTCGCGCTTCGGCGCGGGCAAATGGCTGCAGCCGGCGACCATGGACAGGCTCGATGCGCTGGCTGCGGATGGCGTGCGCACGGTCGACGTGGTTTGCCCGGGCTTCGCCGCCGACTGTCTGGAGACCCTCGAGGAGATCGGCATGATGCTGGCCGAACGCTTTGCCGCCCGTGGCGGTGAGCTGCGCGCGATCACCTGCCTCAACGACGCGCCGGCCCATGCCGACGCGATCGCCGCGCTGGCGTCGCGCGAGTTGTCCTGAGCTTACTGCCGCTTCTGCGACAACTGCACGCTGTAGACTACGCCATCGCCGGAATCGGTGGAGAACGACATCAGCGCGGTGCGGTCGTCGTTCTCGTAGGCGAGCAGGTGGTTGGTGTCGTCGTCGGTGGCCGCCATCGACTGCTTCCAGCCGGCATCGAGCATCCGCTGGCGCGCCGCTTCCGAGGCCGCCGACAGCTTGCCGTCGATGCGCACCGACACCATGGTGAAGCCGGCCGAATCGACCACGCTGTCGATCTCGTAGTCGTCGGGCAGGTAGACGTCCTTGGGGAAGCTCGCCGGCAGCCTGGCGCTGTCGCCGCTGCTGATCGTCATCGCCTTGTCGCCTTCACCGAACGTCACCTTGTCGCCGTTCTCCTCGACCGCCACCTCGGAACCGGTGATCGCGCTGAGCGCAGCGCCCGCGGCACGTTCTTCGGGCGACTTGCCGCAAGCGGCCAGGCAGGCGAGCAACGAAATCGAAACAACCAGCGAAACCTTGCGCATCACGAACTCCCGGGGAAAAGGCAGGCGCCTTCGGCACCGTCAGGGAGGCAACACGCGGTTGGAGGCCGCTACCGGCCACTGCAGCGTTCAGGCCAGCAATGCGCGCAAAGCCGCCTTGGTCCGGCGGCCATGGTCGTGGAACCAGTCGCGCTCGTCGTGCCAGGACGGGAACCGGGCCTCGACCTCGCGCCAGAACGCGCGCGAATGGTCGGCATGGGCCAGGTGGCAGAGCTCGTGCACCAGCACGTACTCGAACGCCGACGGCCGGGCCAGGACCAGCGACAGGTCCAGCGCCACGGTGCCGTCGGGCGCCAGCGAGCCCCACTGCGAGGACATCACCTTGAGCCGCACCTGGCGCGGCGTCCGGGGCAGGCCATGCAGGTAGCGCGGCATCCAGCGGCCGATGTCCGCGCGAGCCTGGCCCTCATAGAAATCGCGCAAGGCGCGGCGCATGCCCGATTCGCCGGGTTTCGCCGGCAGCATGAACACCAGCCCGCCATCGGTGTCGAACTGCAGCCGCGCGTAGCGGCCCTCCTGCCAGCGCAGCGGCAGCGGTTGCGCACGCAACGGCAAGGTGGCGGTGACGCCAGGTTCCACCGGTTCGACCGCGTCGGTCGCGTAGTGTTCGAGTTGCTCGGCGATCCAGTCGCGATGTTCGGCCAGGAAGCGTTCGCCGGCGATGGCGCTTGCGCGCGGCGGCAGGGTCAGGCGCGCGCCGCGCTCGTCCACGCACAGCCTGAGCCGGCGCGCGCGCGGATCGCGTACCCGCGCCACGGGCACGTTGCGGCCGTCGGCGAGCGCGAGCTCGATGCTGTCGCGCTCGATCGTGCGTAGTCGTTGCATGCGCTTATTGTAGAAGCGACTCAGCTTTCGGCGCGTGAGAGCTTCAACGCGGGTTCGAGCACGCTGAACAGGCGCTTGAGTTCACCGGCCATCAACGCGAAGCGCGCGTCCAGTTCGGCATGCAGGTCTTCGCGCTCGGTCGACTCAAGCCCATCGACGGCGCCGTCGAGCAGCTTGAACTTGCGCAGCACCAGGTCCTCGCCGAGCACGAACGAGGCGTGGTCGTCGAGGGTGAGCGCCAGTCGCGCGACCTGCTTGCCCGATTCCAGGTGCTTGCCGATCTCCTCGCCGGTGAGCTCCTGGCGCTGGCACTTGACCACGGCGCCCTTGTCGGCGGCGTCGCGCAGTTCGCATTCATCGCCCAGGGTCAGGCCTTCGGGCAACGGCTCGCCGGCGATCCAGCCGGTCAGCACCGCGCGCGGCGCGACCTCGGCGTTGAGCGCCAGCGCGGGAAAACTGCCCAGCGCGTTGCGGATCTCGGAGACCACGTTCTCGGCCTGCTTGCGCGACGAGCTGTCGACCACGCAGATGCCATGCTCGAGGTCGAGGATGGCATCGGTGCGACCCGGGCGCACGAAGGCGCGCGGCAGCAGTTCGTGCACCAGGTCTTCCTTCAGCCGCTTGCGCGTGCGGCCGCCGGGGCGGCGCCCTTCTTTCTGCTCCATTTCGGCGAGCTTCTTCTGCAGCAGGTCGTTGACGACCGCCGAGGGCAGCAGCTTGTCCTCGCTGCCGACGCTGAGCCAGATGGCGTCGCCGATGCGATGC
>JALYWW010000002.1 GCA_030852515.1 Pseudomonadota bacterium | reverse complement strand
GGCCCGGGGTGATCCAGCCGCCCCCGAAGTCGTGGGTGGTCCTGGCGCTGGCGTCGGCCGGCAGCCCGCTGCGCGGGCCCGCGTAAGCCAGGACGCCGTCGCGCCAGGCGAGCGCGCCGTCCTCGATCGCCCCGTAGCCGCTGCCATCGTCCATCGTGGCCAGGGAAACGCCGACCGCCAGGCCGTCCCAGGTGTTCGAGGTGTTCGCGCCGTTGCCCATGCGGCCGATTCTCGCATTGGCCGGGGCGGCAGGCGAGAATGCGCCCATGCGCGACGCCGACCCTGATCAGAACCTGCTGGCCACCCGCAGCGCCGATGGCTGGCGCCTGCCCGGCGTGGCCAACCTGCACTCGCACGCGTTCCAGCGCGCCATGGCGGGCATGGCCGAGCGCCAGACCAACCCCGAAGACTCGTTCTGGACCTGGCGCGAGACCATGTATCGCATGGCCGCGCGCTTCTCGCCCGAGACGCTGCACGCGGTTGCAGCGCAGCTGTATGCGGAGATGCTCGAGGCCGGCTACACGACCGTGTGCGAGTTCCATTACCTGCACCACGCGCCCGATGGCAGGCCGTATGCCGACCCGGCGGCAATGTCGCGCGCGCTGATCGCCGCCGCGCGCGACACCGGCATCCGCCTGACGATGTTGCCGGTGCTTTACATGAGCGGTGGTTTCGACGGACGCGCGCTGGGCGAACGCCAGCGCCGATTTGGCAACGACGTCGATGCCTATCTACGCCTGGTGGAGACGTTGCGCGCGGAGGAAAGCGACACGTTGAAAGTCGGTTGCGCGCTGCACAGCCTGCGCGCGGTGCCGGCCGATGCGATGCAGGCCGTGCTCCCGGCGCTGCCGCGCGCCATGCCGGTGCACATCCACATCGCCGAGCAGGTCGGCGAGGTCCAGGATTGCCTGGCGCTGCGTGGCGCGCGCCCGGTGGAATGGTTGCTGGCCAACGCCGATGTCGATGCGCGCTGGATCCTGGTCCACGCGACCCACCTGGAGCCTGCGGAGGTGCAGGGCATCGCCCGCAGTGGCGCCACCGTCGCGATCTGCCCGACCACCGAGGCCAACCTCGGCGACGGCCTGTTCCCGTTGCGCGAGTGCCTGGCCGCCGGTGGCGCCATCGGCATTGGCTCGGATTCGCACATTTCCGTCTCGCCGGTGGAAGAGCTGCGCTGGCTCGAATACGGGCAACGCTTGTTCACCCGCCACCGCAACATCGCCGTGCGGCCGGATTCGCCCAGCGTGGGCGAAACCTTGCTGCGCGGCGTGCTCGACAGCGGACACGAGGCCACCGGGGGCAATGTGGGCAACGACTGGCTCCTGCTCGACGACGATGCACCGCAACTGGCAGGTGCCACTGACGAAGACGTCGTCGACCGCTGGATCTTCAGCGGCAACCGCAACCTGGTCCGCGAAGTGCACGTCGGCGGCGAGCGCGTCGTCGCCGAAGGCCGCCACCGCGACCGCGACGCGATCGCGGTCCACTACCGCCAGGCGATCGCGAAGCTCCTACAACAGCAGGGCGCCTTCCAAGCGTAGCAGGAACTGCTTGGTCGGCAGGCCGCCGCCGAAGCCGGTGAGCGAGCCGTCGGCGCCGATCACGCGATGGCAGGGCAAGACGATCGGCAGCGGATTGCGGCCGTTGGCCGCGCCGACCGCGCGGGTCGCCGTGGGCTTGCCGACACGCGCGGCCAGCTGTGCATAGCTGATGGTTTCGCCGAACGGGATCTCCGCCAGCCGCCACCACACGTTGCGCTGGAATTCGGTGCCGCGTGGCGCCAGCGGCAGGTCGAATGCGCGGCGTTCGCCGGCAAAGTATTCGCGCAACTGCCGCCTTGCCTCCTCGATGATCGCGTTGCTGCCCTGTTGCCAGTCGGCACCGATCCTGGCCGGGTGCCGCGAGACCTCGAACTCGACGCAGCACAGCCCTTCGTTGCCGGCGGCCAGCAGCAGCGGCCCGACCGGACTGTCGACGTGGGTGTAGTGGACCGTGCCCATGCTCATTCCACTTCCATCGAGTCGCGCCAAAGGTGGATCACCGCGTAAGCGCGCCATGGCCGCCAGGCTTCGGCCTGTGCGGTTAGCGCCTTCGCGGTCAGCCGGCAGCCGTCGTTGGGCGCTGCACGCTGCAACACCAGGTCCTCGGCGGGAAACGCATCCGGATGCCCAAGCGCGCGCAAGGCAATGTACTGCGCGGTCCACGGCCCGATGCCCGGCAGCGCCACCCAGCGCGCAACGAAATCGTCCAGCGTGCGCTCCGGGCGGAAATCCACGCGGCCATCGAGCACGGCCTGGGCGATCGTGCGCACCGTTGCGGCACGGGCGCGGGTCAGGCCGATCGCGTCGAGATCGGCTTCGGCCAACGCGTCCGGCGAGGGGAACAGATGGGTCAGTGCCGGCATCGCCGCGTTCCCGGGCAAGGACTGGCCGAAGCGCTGCGCGATCCGCGCGGTCACCGTGCGCGCGGCGGCGACGCTGACCTGTTGCCCGATCACCGCGCGCACCGCGATCTCGAAACCGTCCCAGCCACTGGGCACGCGCAATCCCGGACGCTTGCGCAGGCAGGAGCGCAGGCGCGGCGATTGCGACAGCGCGGCGGCGATCGCCTGCGGATCGGCATCGAGGTCGAACATGCGCCGCAAACGGGTGACGTACCCCAGCAGCGAGGCCGGCGCAGCGCCATGCATCTCCAGCTTCAATGCGTGCTCGTTGCCCGGCCAGGCAGACACCCGCAACCAGGCGTCGGCGGAGATTGCGCGCGCGTAGCTGCAGTCGTCTGCCACCTCCACGCCCGGCAACGCCCGTCCTTGCAGGAAGCCCAGCATCGCAGCGAAGTCGTAGGGCGGCCGATAACCCAGGCGCAGGACCAGGGTTTCGCCCGTTTGCAGGGCCGGACGCTTGCGCAAGTCGCGCGGCGCCATCCGGTACGCCTCGCGGAAGGTGGTATTGAAGCGGCGCAGGCTGCCGAAGCCCGCAGCCAGCGCGACGGAGGTGATCGGCAACGTGGTCTCGGTCAGCAACTGCTTGGCGAACAGCAGCCGGCGGGTGCCGTGCACGCCGATCGGCGGCGCACCCAGTCGCTCGACGAACAGGCGGCGCAATTGCCGCTCGCCCAGGTTCACGCGCTGCGCGAGCGCGGCGAGCGGCTGCTCCGCCAACAGGCCCTCGTCGATCAGCTTCAGCGCACGCGCCACCGCGGCATCTCCGCGGCGCCAGGCGCCGTCGCCGGGCGACAGTTCCGGACGACAACGCAGGCACGGCCGGTAACCGGCGGCCTCGGCTGCGGCGGCATTGCCGAAGTAGGAGATGTTCTCGCGCTTGGGCGTCGGTGCCGGACATACCGGCCGGCAATAGATGCCGGTGCTGCGCACCGCAGTGAAGAACAGGCCATCAAAGCGCGGGTCGCGGCTCAGCCGCGCACGTTCGCAGGCCTCGGGGGAGGGCAGGGATGCGTCGTGGGCAAGGGGCGATTCGACGGCCATGGATGCAGGCTAGCACCGGGGATGGGCGCCGACTCGCCGCTTTCGGACATCAATGCAGGACGCTGTCGAAGGTATCCGGATCGCCGTCGTTGGGTTCGGCCGGCACGTCGAGCAGGCGCATGAGCAGCGGATATACGTCGACGTTGTCGAACGCGGGCAGGTGCGCGCCATCGGCGAAGCTGGGGCCGTCGGCGATGAACACCGCGCGCATCTCCGGCGCCTCCGGCGCATAGCCGTGCGCGCCGGTGTGGTGGGTGGACGTGCGCGGATTGGGGAAGCGCTCCATCAGCAACCAGCCAATGTCGGCCTGGCACACGATCGCCGGCACGCGCGCATGGCTGCCGTAATGCCATCGCACCGGCAGCTCCTGCTTGCGCCAGCACTCGCCGTGCGCGTGGCGACCGACGAACGCGGCGACAACCGCCTCGGCATCGGCGCCATCGGCCGGATTGACGCCCATCGACGAGCCGCGTGTCACCACCTCGACCGCATCGATCGGCAGGCCCTTGGCCGCGAGCCAGTCGTTGATGTATTCGCGCTGCCCCGGCGGTACTGCCGCCATGCCGTGGTCGGAGACCACGATCAGGTCGACGCGATCGCGGATGCCGCGCGCCTCGAGACCGTCCAGCAATCGCGCCAGCGCAGCATCGACGTGGGCTTGCGCCGTCAGTGCCTGCGGCGAACCCGGTCCCCAGGCATGCTCCTCGTGGTCCACCTGGTCGAAGTACAGCGTCACCAGCCGCGGCCGCTGTGCCGGTTCGCGATCGAGCCAGGCCAGGATCTGGTCGACGCGCTCGTTCGCGCCCACGTCGCCGTCGAACGGCAACCAGTCGCTCGGATGTTGTCCGGCGATCGGCGCTTCCGACCCCGGCCAGAACATGGTGGCCGCACGCCCGCCATGCTCCTGCAGGCTCACCCACGCCGGCTTGCCGCCCCACCAGCGCGGGTCGGAGACCGCATCGCGGTTGCGCAGCGAGAAGCGGCCCAGCACCGGATCGAGGATCGTATTGTTGACGATGCCGTGGTGGTCCGGACGCAGCCCGGTCACCATCGTGTAATGGTTGGGAAAGGTCAGCGTCGGGTACGAGGGATTCATCCACTCGGCCTGGACCCCGGCGGCCGCGAGCGCGTCCAGGGTCGGCATGGTGCCGCTGCCGAGCGCATCGGTGCGCAACCCGTCGACGGAGACCAGCAGGACCGCCCGGGTTGGGACCGGCCTGTCGGGGGATGCCGACAGGCTCGAGCAGGCTGCGACAAGAAGGACGAGGGCGCCTGCCAAGTGCAGGCGTGCCAATCGGCTGATTCGGGTATATCGGCTATCCATGGAAACGAATGATAATCCGGCCCGGATCCCTGCCGGAAACCGCCATGCAACGTTTACTGTTGTTTCTTGCCGCTTCGGTCGTGCTGTTGCCCTTGCTGGAAGCCCGGGCGCAGGATCCGGCCGACGCCTGCGTCGTCTGGGAACGCGAAGCCGGCTTTGCACGATCGGTGGCCGAGCATGACCCCGAGGCCTTCACCTCTTACCTGCATCCGGATGCGGTGTTCATCGATGGCCGCAACCAGGCCACGCGCGGCGCCGGGACGATTGCGGAGAACTGGAGCGGGATCATCGAAGGCAAGGACATCGTGCTGCGCTGGTATCCGGATTCGGTCGACGTCGGCGCCAGCGGCCTGGTCGCGCTCGTGCGGGGACCGTACTGGATGGAGATTCCAGCTGCTCCGGCGGAGCAGCGCTATCGCCGGGGTCGATTCGTCTCCACCTGGCTGCGCGGCAACGACGGCCAGTGGCAGGTGGTGTTCGACGGCGGTGGGGGCAACAAGGCCGTGCCGGCCACCGCCGCCGAAATAGCCGGACTCATGGCGTCGCAGGGTCGGTGCCCTGCGCGCCAGGCCGGTTAGAGCGTGGCCGCGGGCTTGCGGAACTTGTAGATGAACTGGTCGGTGTTGCCGCGGATCGTGTCGTCGAACACCGACAGGGTGCGCTCGTCGGCCGGGTTGCTCAGCGCGTCGCTCTCGGCGACGAACTCGAAACCGGCCGCTTCGACCTGCTGGCGCACCAGCGCCGGATCGATGCGATGCAGCGAGTCGGCATCGCGCAGACCGGAACCGGCCTCTGCGGAATGGTCGATGACGATATAGACGCCGCCCGGTGCGAGCGCATCGAACACCGTCTTGTTAAGCACCGCCGGATCGGTCGGGCCCATGAAGTCGAGCGGATAGTCGTGGTAGTTCTGCGAGGTGAACACCACGTCCACCGGCGTCGGCGCGGCCAGCGCGGCGGCCGGCTGCTCGAGCAGTTCGGTATTGGACAGCTGGGCCGGCAGTTCCTTGGTCTTGGCCGAATACTTGTCCATCGGCGCCGGCACCGCCAGGTACACCTTGCCTTCCGGCCCGACGATGCCACTGAACACGCGGCTCCAGTAGCCGCTGCCGGGCACCAGGTCGAGCACCGTATCGCCGGGCTTGACTTCGGAGAACGCCATGATCGCGGCGATTTCGCGGCGGTTGTCCTCATTGGCATCGTCGCCGCGCGAGGTGTCGGCCATCGCTGCAGTGACGTAGTCGGGAACCGCGGGGACATCCTGGGCGAGTGCAGCCGCGGAGAACACCAGGCTTGCGGCGACGGGCACGATCCACTTCATGGCAATACTCCTGACGGTTGTTCGAAAATGGCCTTTCCCGCAGTGTAATCGGCTGTGATCCTGAATGTATGCAGGGCATTGCCGCCCAGGGCGCCTTCGACCGGACGGTCGGTCCACTGCGCCATCAGCACGCTGAACGCACGGTCGTCGCGCGCCGCGAACCAGACCGGCCCGGTGTGGAAGCCGGCGATCTCAACGTCCGGCACCCGGATCATCGCGGCCTGGCCATTGCCGTGCTCCAGGTACGGCCAATCGGGATGGCGCTCGCGCCAGGCCTCCAGGGTCGAGGTGGATATGAAGCTGCCCGCCCGCTGGATGACGTCGCGGTCGCCCAGCGCCTCGGCCGCCGCCTCGTTGAGGCGGAAGGTCGCCCCGGTGTTGAACAGGAACTGCAGCTCCACGCCGTCGATGCGCGCGGCGATGCGCGGCAGGTGCGTCGTCGCCTCGCCGTCTTCGCCACGCTGGAAGCCGAGCTTGACCACGTGCGCAGCATCCGCCCTGGGCAAGGCGCGGTCGGGCATCAGCCGCAGCGTGCCGGCCGGATAGTCCCACTCCCAGGTCCGGTCGGCGAACCATGTCGCGCCCAGCATGCCGTCAAAGCCGACACCGGCCGGCGCCACCAGGATCGGCACCTCGCCGTCGTCCAGCTTCGGCGCCGGGATCCAGGCGCCGCTGAAGTCCGGCCAGGTCGCCTTGCCCGCGGGCTGGAAGCGGTTATCCGGCATCGTGTAGTCCAGCCCGAGCTTGTCGGCCCCCGACGTGCTGAGGTTGGTGCCGCCACCGGTATCGGTGATCAGTTGCAGGATCTTGCCGTCGGGCGCGCGGGCCTCGACATGGAAGCGGCCCTGGATCACCTGGCCGGGCAGGGTGTAGGGCAGTTGCGGCGTTGTCGGCGCGTCGGTGGTGGCGCAAGCGGCCGTGGCCGCCAGCAGCAAGGCCAGGCAAATCGGAAATCGGGACATGCGGAAGGGTCTCACTGGGGCCGGCGTGCCCGGTGCCGGGCGATGAAGAACCACGCCGTGCCACCGAGAACCAAGGCCAGCGGCAGCGCGCCGGGCTCGCCCTCGACCACGACCATGTACACCAACAGGGCCACTCCGATCGCAGTCACTGCCGCGGCAATCCTGGTCTGCATGCGCGCACTCTCCCTTGGGGAACCCCACTTTAGTCGCGCCTGGCCGTGGCTGCCATAATCGGTTCTTCACACGCTTCCCCAGCTGCCGACCATGTCCAACCGCAACGACCCTTCCCGCCACATCCGCGCGCCCCGGGGTACCGACCTGAGCTGCCGGTCCTGGCTCACCGAAGCCCCGTTCCGGATGCTGCAGAACAACCTGGACCCGGACGTGGCCGAGAACCCGGGCGAGCTGGTGGTCTACGGCGGTATCGGCCGCGCCGCGCGCGACTGGGACTGCTACGACGCCATCATCGCCTCGCTCAAGACCCTCGGCGACAACGAGACCCTGCTGGTCCAGTCCGGAAAGCCAGTCGGCATCTTCCCGACCCACGCCGACGCCCCGCGCGTGCTGATCGCCAACTCCAACCTGGTCCCGCACTGGGCCACCTGGGAGCACTTCAACGAGCTCGATGCCAAGGGCCTGATGATGTACGGCCAGATGACGGCCGGCTCGTGGATCTACATCGGTTCGCAGGGGATCGTGCAGGGGACGTACGAGACGTTCGTGGAGATGGGGCGGCAGCATTACGGCGGCGACCTGAGTGGTCGCTGGATCCTGACTGCCGGCCTGGGCGGGATGGGTGGGGCGCAGCCGCTGGCCGCGTCGCTGGCCGGCGCGTGCTCGCTCAATATCGAATGCCAGCAGTCGCGGATCGACATGCGCTTGCGCACGCGCTACGTGGACGAGCAGGCGAGTAATCTGGACGACGCGCTGGCGCGGATTGCCAAGTACACGGCGGCGGGGGAAGCGAAGTCGATCGCGCTGCTCGGCAACGCCGCCGACGTACTGCCCGAACTCGTGCGCCGCGGCGTCCGCCCGGACGCCGTCACTGACCAGACCTCCGCCCACGACCCCGTGCACGGCTAC
Source organism: Pseudomonadota bacterium (assembly GCA_030852515.1). Lineage (GTDB taxonomy): Bacteria > Pseudomonadota > Gammaproteobacteria > Xanthomonadales > Xanthomonadaceae > Cognatiluteimonas. Next base: position 61,473 of record JALYWW010000002.1, on the reverse strand, counting down.
CTGCCGATCGGCTGGAGCGTGGAGCAGTGGCTGGCCGAGCAGAAGGCCAACCCGCAGCGCGTGCGCGACGAGGCCAAGAAGGCCATGCGCGTGCACGTCGAAGCCATGCTCGCGTTCCAGAAAATGGGCATCCCCACCTTCGACTACGGCAACAACATCCGCCAGATGGCCTTCGATGAAGGCCTGCAGAACGCCTTCGACTTCCCCGGCTTCGTCCCCGCCTACGTGCGCCCGCTGTTCTGCAAAGGCATCGGCCCGTTCCGCTGGGTGGCCCTGTCCGGCGACCCCGAGGACATCTACAAGACGGATGCCAAGGTCAAGGAACTGATCCCCGACGACAAGCACCTGCACCGCTGGCTGGACATGGCGCGTGAGCGCATCGCCTTCCAGGGCCTGCCGGCGCGGATCTGCTGGGTGGGGCTAGGCCTGCGCGACAAGCTGGGGCTGGCGTTCAACGAGATGGTGCGGAATGGGGAGTTGAAGGCGCCGGTGGTGATCGGGCGGGACCACCTCGACAGCGGGTCCGTTGCATCGCCGAACCGGGAAACCGAGGCGATGTTGGACGGGAGCGACGCCGTTTCCGACTGGCCGCTGCTCAATGCCATGCTCAACGTGGCCGGTGGGGCTACCTGGGTGTCGTTACATCATGGCGGGGGCGTGGGGATGGGGTATTCGCAGCATTCCGGCGTGGTGATCGTTTGCGATGGCACGCCGGAAGCGGACAAGCGGATTGCGCGGGTGCTTTGGAACGATCCGGGGACCGGGGTTATGCGGCATGCTGATGCGGGGTATGAGATTGCGAAGGAATGTGCGGGGGCAATGGGGTTGAAGTTACCGATGGGCAGTCGTTAAGCCGTTGCTGGCGCGACGCAACGCAGACGATCCACTTATATGAGATCGTCAAGTGGCTAAGTCAAACAAGCACGGCTTGGTAAGAGACATACCCGTTGCGGTTAAGCGAGTTGTCCGGAAGCGATGCAAATTTGGATGTGTGCTATGCAGATGCGGCCTCTATCAATACGAACACATTCAACCTTTTGCTGAAATAAGAAACCACGATGCTGATCATATTTGTTGCTTATGCGCCACCTGCCATGACGCCGTCACTCGTGGGCAAATATCGAAAGCAACTGTGTCTGATGCCTACGCCAACATTTCTTCCTCGCGACCGGAAGATATAACTCCGCCAATTGGGCCACTCGACTTTCGTCAAGGCGAGGCTAATGTCGTTTTGGGCGGGGTTACATTTCAACCTGCCATAAGATCGATCATTCGCCACTTTGGGGTTGACGTTTTGCGCGTCGAGCCGGGAACGGTGTCGGCGCCTGGCTCAGTATCCGCCATGTTCTATGACGACGCAGGCCAAGCTGTATTTCGTCTGTTTCGAAATGAATGGTCTGGATCGCCAAATAATTGGGATCTCGAAGTGGTCGGGCGAAGGATGCGAATCCGAAATCCGGACGAGCGCGTAGTTCTTTCAATTCGCCTAGAGCCGCCGAGCCAACTGATTGTCGAGACTATTGATATGCGAATAGGAAATTCGCACGTGCTCGTAAGCGAATCAGCCATTGCGATGGGCCAATACGAAGACGAGACGTCTATCTACTGGATGGCAGCAAAACTTGGAGTTTCTCGAACCGGGCGAGATGCGGTAGGCATTGATTTCTCTACGGCGGATACATTGCGTAAGAGGGTTAAGACCCTGGAAGGGGTCGGTCAATATCTCGAAACTTATGACAAGAACTTTGTTATGGGGTCCCCCGTCGGAATGCTATGTGTTCCGAAGGGCTTTTCCTTTGGGTTTAATTGTGCCTTGCGGGTATACGCGACTGCCTACGGTCCGGTGTCAATTGACGCAGCTAGGGAGTACGTTCGAGATAATCGGAGCAAATTCTTGGAAGAACTTTGGTCGTCCTCGCGAACTGATGCCGCATTTTACGACCTCACTCAGCCTTAATAGCCTGGGCAGTTTGCGGGCAACAAGTTTATAGCTAAGGGAAGACTGGAGCGCCGCTGTGGCCGGTGCTGCTCAGTTGCGCGCTGAGCTTCGTGTGCGTAGGCACCTACTGGAGCAACCACCACCACATGCTGGCGGCGGCGCGCGTGTCGGGGGCTGCGTCTTGGACGAACCTGTATCTGCTCTTCCGGTTGGCGCTGTTCCCATTCGCCACGGCTTGATGGGCAAGAACCACTTCGACGCGGAGCCCGCGGTTGCCTGCGGAACGGTGCCGCTTATAGCGTCGATCACATAGTAGCTGCTGCAGCAGAAGCTCATCTCGCTCGGGGCTCCCAAACTCCACGCTCAAGCGGGCAATCGGCGGCGACTGGAAGGGCAAGCTGTCGCTCCTGGCCTACATCACCTGCGTCGCCGCGGGCTTCCGATAGCCTATCGGAGGCCGTGTAGCTGGGACAACGAAAGCAGCTTCGTGGAGTAGCCGATGATCAGCCGGGACTTGCTGGAGAAGGTGTTCGCCTTCCGCACTGAGCGCGAGTGGGACAATTCCACAAATTGCGCACGCTCTCGACATCGATCGTGCTCGAGGCCGCCGACTCGCTGTAGTCACACTATGGGCGGGGAATCGGATCTGGCCGGGTTGTCGAAATCCGGGGGGAGGGGATCGAACACGAGCTCGCGGATGTCGCGATCCTGCTCTTCTACTCGATCCGTGATCTGGGGTTGATCTGGAGAAAGCGGTGGCTGCGAAGCCGCATCTCAACGCGTAGCGCGATCCGGTGGAGAGGTCGAAGGGCCCGCCAGGAAGTACAACCGGCTCGATTAATTTGCCGTCGGCTTGAGCCGGCTGCGCAGGAAATCGGCGAGCGTGGAATCGCAGCAATAGACGTAACAGCCCTTCATGCCGCGCGTCATCAGTGTCCTGTAGGTATTGCGGACGATCCGGTCGGCGCGCTGGCGCAGCATCGCGTCGGTGCGCCACTTGCTGCGGTAGCCGCGAATGGTCTTGTCCTGGCTCGATCGTTCCAGCGGGGCGGCCTGGACGGACTTGTCGGCAAATGCCATGTCCGGGCCAATGATCACGCCGACATAGTCGAGTTCTAGCCCTTGGCAGGTGTGAATGCAGCCTACCTGCTCGACGGAGAGTGGCGCGATTAACCAGAGGCTTTCGTCTTGCGTCAGGTTCCATTGCCGTTGGTAGCCGAACTCCGGCATCTCGATGTCGAAGAGGTCCGGGTTCCGCTTGCTCGCCCAGTCCCAGCAATAGCCAGCGACGACGCGGGCGCGGTTGCGCTCTTGGTTACGTGCCTCAATCAGACTATGCAACTCCGTGGGTGAATCAATGACGCGGAAGTCGAACTCGGCCGGATCGAGGAACGTGTTGGCCGTTTCGCGAATCCCCAGCACATCGTCCAGCCACGCGAGATAGCCATCCGAGCCGCTACAGCGGAACTGGGACGCGAGTTCCAGGTGGGTGATCGATGCGCCGGCATCCTTCGCAACCTGCTCGATGGCGCCGGCCGTTCCGATGTCTGCCAGGGTGACCACCTGGTCGTCGTCGACGAAGAAGATGGTGCAGTCGGCGCTGCGGATCAGCTCGGCGATCTGGTTGTCGCCGAGATTGCCGTACAGGCCGGACTTGAGGTTGAGGCGGTGTGCTTCGTCGACGATCAAGGTCCCGAACGTCCCCGGCGGCGTGTCGATGAAGCTGCCCGAGCCGCCGAACAGGTTGGCGATCTCCACCTTTCGCAGGTGGCCGGCAAGTCGCTCCTTGTAGACTTCGCGCGGCGCAGCGTTGCGCGACACATACTTCGCGAGCATGCCTTCGCGTGTCAGCTTGGCGAGCAGGTTGATCGCCACCACCGACTTGCCGGTGCCCGGGCCGCCGCGGACGATCACTACCTGTTTTTGCTTTGCACTCGCCTTGCGTGCCATTGCCAACGAGGTTTCGAAAACGAGCTTCTGGTCGTCCACCAGCACGAACTCGGGATTGCCCTTGAGCATTCCGACGAGGCTGTCGGCGAGCATCTTTGACGGTCGGATTCGCCCCGCTTCGATCTCGAACAGCAGCTTCGCGTCGTCGCCGGAATGGACATGCCGTTTGATGAAGTCTGCGAGCTTCTGCTGCTCGTCCTCGCCGCGGAGGAAGACCGGAGCGCGCTCGATGTAGGGCGCGTACCGGTCATCGGCGATGCAGTTGTCGGGGATGTAGTTGTGCAGGTAGGCGCAGGGGCCGAGCGCGATGTCGCCGTCGTACACCGCTTCGTTGAAACCATTGAGGAGCGCGGCATATGACCAAGCCTGGTAGCTCGGATGCGGGCCTTCTGTCTCGCTCCGCCCACCGCGATTCGCAATGACGATGCCGTCCTTGTCGCTGAGCTTCGAGGTGGACCATTGCTTCAACTCGATGATCACGACGTTCCGTGACCCGTCCGCGCCGATTCCCGAGATCAGGAAGTCGATGCGCTTGGCGGTCTGCGGGATGCCGAACTCGACGGCGATGCCCGCGTTGTCGGCGATGTCGTCGCGGTCCAGGACCTTCGCCATCGCAACCAGCGAATGTCGCCAGGCGCGCTGCTCGGCATCCAGCGCGTAGCGCCCGGTCCTGTCGAGGTAGGCCCGGGCGATGTCGTACTCGATACCGCGGCTTTCCACATCCCCGAGGAAGCGCGACTTGGTGGACTGGTAGACCAGCACGTGACAACTCCCGGATAGCCCCGGCCCCATCCTACTATCCCGGGGCAGGGCATCCTGCTGCATACGGCCTAACGTGCGTCGGCCTACGGCTTCGGATCAAACACGTACCAGGATTTCAGTTGCGCGAGGTCCAGGGTCACGTTGTGCCAGAACACCAGGCGCTCGTTGAGGGCGCCGTCGTAGATGATGTCCTTGGGAGCCACCTGCACCGGGCCGTCCTCGGGGGTGCCGTGCTGGCCCGGGATGGTCAGTGCGAGCGGGATCGTCTTGGCGGGATCGGCCAGACCGGCAGTGATCGATGCCTCGTCGATGCCGAATTCGCCCAGCCCGGCGGGTGACATGCGCGTGCGCGCCTGGTTGTTCGAATCGACGAGGAACCAGAGGTTGCCCTTCGGCCCCGAAATGCGCTGGAAGGCGGAGAGACCCAGCCCGCCCATTTCCCTCATCAGGCGGATCTCGCCGCCCTCCAGTCCGGCCGTGCGTGCAGCCAGCGAAGCGGGAGACTCGACGATCAGCTGGCGGTCGCCGAAGTCGATCGTGATCGCATGGCCTTCGAAGGCGTTGAGCCCGAGGATGCCGTCGATGACCGGCGCGCCGGGCGGTGTGCCCTCGTCGCCGCCGACGAGCAGTTCGATCGTGGCGGCATGTGCGCCCACCTGCAAGGTGTGGCTGCCGCATTTGCGCGGGGTGCCTTTTTCCCCGGTCATCGTGAAGCCGGTGAGTTGCCCGTACGGCTCGCAGCCGATCTTCTTCGCGAACGCGCTGGTCACCAAGGTCACCCCGGCACCGGAATCGAACAGCATCCGCGCCTTTTGTCCCTCGATCTCAACCTCGATCGTGTGCAGGCGCTGGATCCAGGGCGCCAGGGGTGCCACCGCGATCGGGGCGGGATCCGTGGCTGTCGGAACGGCGGGGGAGGAAGCCAGCAAGGCCAGTGCGAACGCGGCGACGGCAACACCCATGGTGCGGATCCTGGTTGGCGGGAAGGCGCATTTGGCCCAGCCAAGCGTGTATGCGTGCTTAAGCCGATACATCCGCGCAATGCGTTTCGGTACATGCGCTCCAGGCCCCGATGCGCTAGGCGCCAAGCGCCCGTGGCACGAGCTTCCGGGTCACCCGGGGGTCCGCTAGACTCGGCAGCTCAAACGGGGAGAACAATCGATGCGCACGATCCGGGCCTTGCAGGCCGCCGTCCTGGCGGGTGTCTTCGCGGCATCCGCCGCCCAGTCGGCCGAGCCGGCACTGTCCCCAGCCCAGTCACAGTTGCTGTCCACCATTTCCGCCGACGCCATGCGCGGGCACCTGTCGTTCCTGGCATCGGACGCGCTGGAGGGACGTGACACGCCGTCGCGCGGCCTGGACATCAGTGCCGAGTACATCGCCTCGCAGTTCCGCGCGGCGGGGCTGGAGCCCTTGGGTGACGACGGCTATTTCCAGACCGCCGACTGGCGGCAGATCGTGCCCGAGCGCGAGGCCGAGAAGTACGCGAATGCGCCGGAGGCGCTGCCGGTGCGCAACGTGGTGGGGCTGCTGCGCGGATCGGACCCCGAGCTGAGCGATACCTACGTCATTGTCACGGCCCACTACGACCACGTCGGCATCCGCGGCGAGGAAACCGACCGGATCTTCAACGGCGCCAACGACAACGGCAGCGGCACCGTGTCGGTGATCGAGCTGGCCCGGGCCTTCGCGGCGCAGGAGGAGCGGCCCAAGCGCAGCATCGTGTTCATGACGGTGTTCGGCGAGGAGCATGGCCTGGTGGGTTCGCGCTACTACGGCAAACATCCCCTGGTACCCCTGGCCGACACCGTGGCCAACATCAACCTCGAGCAGGTCGGCCGTACCGACGACAGCGAGGGTCCGCAGGTCCTGGCCGCTGCGGTCACCGGCGCCGACTACTCCGAGGTGGGCGATGTCCTGCGCCGTGCCGGCGAACTGACCGGTATCAACATCACCAAGCATCCGGTCAACAGCGATCGCTACTTCGCCTTCAGCGACAACCAGGCGCTCGCCGACGTGGGCGTGCCCGCGCACACCCTCAGCGTCGCGTACGCATTCCCCGACTATCACGGCGCGGCCGATACCTGGGACAAGATCGACTACGACAACATGGCCGCCATCGACCGCACCGTGGCGCTCGCGATCCTGATGATCGCCAACGACCCGCAGGCGCCGCGCTGGAACGCCGACGATCCCAAGGCTGCCAAGTACCTCGAGGCCGCACGCAAGCTGCATTCCCAGGAAGCTGCCAGGAGCACGAAATGAGCAAGCACGTCATCGCGGCCGCCATGGCCGCCGTTTTCGTCATGGGCATGGGCGCGGGCTATGCCGCGAAACAGAAAGCCGAGCCGGCCTCCACGGACTACCGCGGCCAAGAGTCGCAACAGGCGGCGCGCAGGTTGCTCCAGGTCGCGCTGGTACAGGCGGGCCCGAACGGCAGCTGGGAGCGCATCGGCGTGGGCCGGGTGTTCTACCTGGGCGGGATGAAGGCCGAGGGGCAGGCGATCTTCGATGCGCTGCTCTTTGGCAAGCACGACGACAGCGACCTGTTCCGCATCGCCCGCGTCTACCAGGAAGCCGGCGAGTGGGAAAAGGCCAAGCCGCTGTTCGAGCAGTACCTGCGCGCCAATGCCAAGGACGAGAAGGACCTGGCCGAGGTCGGTGCGTACTATCTGCTTGCGGGCGACCGCGATACGGCCGAACAGTACTTCGACCGGTCGTACGACCTCGAGCGCGAGGAGCTGTGGGCAACGCTCGACATCGCCGGCGCCTACCTGGGCGTCAAGCCGCAACACTGACGGTTGGCACAAGCCGGAGGATCCGATGCAACGCCGCACGTTCCTGCAGGGCTCGCTGTCAGCGAGCATCCTCGCGGCCACGCGTCCCCTGTGGGCGGCCGGCGCCGTTGTGCCCGCCGCTGACGCGGGCGCGCCACTCGCGCGCCTGGCTGCGCTGGAGCAGGCGCACGGCGGCCGGCTTGGCGTCTCCATCCTGGACGTCGAGACGGGGCGCCGCATCGACCATCGCGGCGATGAGCGCTTCCCGATGTGCAGCACGTTCAAGCTTTTGCTGGTGTCGGCCGTGCTGGCGCGCGTGGATCGCGGCGAGCTGTCGTTGGCCCAGCGCGTCGAATTCGCCGAATCGGACCTGGTGTCCTACTCGCCAGTGACCAAGTCGCGCACGGGCACGCCGGGCATGACCCTGGCCGGGATCTGCGAGGCCGCGATCACCCTGAGCGACAATACGGCGGCCAACCTGCTGCTCGACCGGACCGACGGGCCTGCCGGCTGGACCGCGTTCGCACGCACGCTGGGGGATGTAACTAGCCGGCTCGATCGTCGCGAGACCATGCTCAACGAGGCTACTCCCGGCGATCCGCGCGACACCACTACGCCGGCGGCGATGGCCGCAGACATGCAGGCGGTGCTGCTGGGCGATGTCTTGTCGGCGTCGTCCCGCTCGCAACTGCTGGCTTGGCTCGAGGCTACCGGGACCGGCAAGGCGCGGATCCGCGCTGGCTTGCCTGCGGGCTGGCGGGCGGGCGACAAGACCGGCACCTCGAACAACGCAGTGTTCAACGACATCGCGATTGCCTGGCCGCCCGGCCGGAAGCCCATACTCGTGACCGCGTACTACGCCGAAACGCCGGTCGACGCCGACACCGCCAACGCGGTGCTGGCGGAAGTCGGGCGCATCGCCGGCTCGCTTACAGGCCCTTGATGCTACGTCACCTTCTTGTAGATCGTCATGCCCAGCACGAACAGCACGACGGCGATGATCACCGCGGCCCAGAACAGGAACTTGGCGATGCCCATGGCGGCACCGGCAACGCCGGTGAAGCCGAGTACGCCGGCGATCAGGCCGATGACGGCGAAGATGATGGCCCACTTGATCATGGTGCGGCTCCTCGGAAGGTGTTGATCGGACCATAGGCGATGCCCGGTCGCATCGGGGTGAATGCGCACCTGGGTAAAATGCAGGCATGACTGATTCGCGGCCCAGGTTGTATTCCGGCACCCGCAATGCCGCCCGTCGTGCTGGACGAAAACGAGCTGGCCCCGTAGGCGGTCAGAACTTGTGGGTCAACCGGATGTAGATGTCGCGATCCACGCGTTCGCGAGTGGTCTCCGGATGGTCGAGTTCGCGCCGCTCGCGCACGCGCGCTTCCATCGAAGTCGTAGGCCGGAACTGCCACTGGTAGCGGATTTCCGCGGAACTGTCGTTGGGACGGTAGTCTGGCGACAGCAGCCAGCCGGCGTCGGCGCGGCCAACCGCCAGGCCGATGTGGTGCCTGGGTGCGAAGTCGTAGACGCTGGCCTGCAGTTGCCACGCCAGGCCGCCGGTCTCGCCGCTGCCGCCGGTACCAACGACCGTGTCGAGCGGTGTTTCCAGCGCATAGGCGACTTCGGCACCGGCGACGAACCTGGCGCCACCTTCGCGTAACGGCCATTCGGCAGCAATGCGCGCATCGACCGCTGTGTAGTCGTCGCGCGCAGCATTGGCCAGGCCGTAGGCGGCGAGGCTGTCGGGCATCCACGTCACCGACACCATCCGCTGGGTGATGGGACCGAGCCGCTGCCTGTTTTCCAACCCGAGGAACACGGTGGTGCGGCTGCCGTCGTCGCTGAAGTCCAGCGGCGCATGGGCCACCGCGCCGCTGCCCAGGCGATGGCGGTACTGGCCGATCACGTGGCCGCGCCAGCCGCCGGCAACGGGCATGTCGACGTGGATGCCGTCGGTCCAATTGACGTCGATGTTGGGGCTGTCGTTGCGGTCCAGGCCCTTGGAAGCGACGCCGGGTACGGCGAACGCGGTCTGGAAACGGCCGACTTTCACCCGCAGGCCGTTGTCGGGTGCCTGGTAGCCGAGGTAGGCCTCATCCACGGTGGTGTCGCCGAAGGCGATGCCGGTACGGGTCGGGGCATAGCCACGCAGATAGGCGTTGTTGCCGTCCTGGTCGCTGCTGTAGCGGCCGGCGAGGCGGGTCCGCACGGTCCAGCGGTCGCCCAGGCTGCGTTCGATCGCCATCCGCAGGCGCGCATTGAAGGCGTCCTGTTCGGATTCAGTGCCATCGCGCGCAGTGCGCTCGCTGGCGAACCAGCCGCCGCGCAGGTCGCCGCTGAATTTCCAGCCGCCAGGCTCCGAAGCGACGCTGTTGGCTGGGGCGGCAAACGCACTGAAGCCGGTCGCCAGGCCAATGGCGGCGAGCAGGACGCGGGCACGGGGAGTGGACATGGCGGCAGCGCTTTTGCGGGAAGGTGCCCGCAGCATGATCCTGGTCCGTGAGCGCCGCCCTGACCTGGATCAGGCAAGCGACGTCCCGCACTCACCAATCGGTAGGCGCGTAATCCTTAAGGAACTGCCCCCACACATGGGTACCGGTGTTGAAGCCGTGGATGATCGGATCGACGATGCGCGCGGCGCCGTCGACGATGTCCAGCGGCGGATGGAAGCGTTCCTCGATCACCTTGCGCGCGGCGATCTCGGCGGGATCCTCGTCGGTCACCCAGCCAGTGTCGACGCTGTTCATGTGGATGCCTTCGCCGTGGTAATCGGCGGCCGAGGTGCGCGTCATCATGTTGAGCGCGGCCTTGGCCATGTTGGTGTGCGGGTGCTTGGTGGTCTTGAAGTTGCGGTAGAACTGGCCCTCGACCGCGGACACGTTGACGATGTGCTTGTCGCGCGTGGGTGCCTCGCCGCCGGGCGTGCGCAGCATCAGCGGCTTCAGCCGCGCGTTGATGATGAACGGTGCGACGGCGTTGACCAGTTGCGTCTCCAGCAGTTCCACCGAAGGCACTTCGTCCATCTGCAGGCGCCATGAGTTGCGTCCGCGCAGGTCGACCTGCTGCAGGTCCTGGTCCAGGCGGCCGGCGGGGAACAGGTGCGATTGGCCCAGCAGTTCCTCGGGCAGCAGGGCGATCTGCGAGAGTTCCGCCGAGTCGATGGTGCCGAGGTTGGCGGTGAGCTGTTTCGTAGGCGTCTGCGCCTGCAGCGCCCGCTCGCCTTCCATCATGTGCGCGTAGAACGCCGGCGGTCGGCGCACGGTCTGGCAGGCGTTGTTGATGATGAAGTCCAGGCGCGGGCGCGTGGCCAGCAGCTGCGCACAGAACGCCTCGACGCTGGGCGTGTGGCGCAGGTCCAGGCCGAACACTTCCAGCCGGTGGCCCCACTCTTCGAAGTCCGCCTCCGCCGCGTAGCGGGCGACGGAGTCGCGCGGGAAGCGCGTGGTCACGATCAGTTCGGCGCCGGCGCGCAGCAGCTTCAGCCCAGCCTGGTAGCCGATCTTGACCCGGCCACCGGTGAGCAGCGCGACGCGCCCGCGCAGGTCGGCGCTCTCGGTGCGCTTGAAGAAATTGAGTTCCGCGCAGGCAGGGCAGAGCTGGTCGTAGAAGTGATGCACTTGCGTGTACTTGCGCTTGCACACATAGCAGTGCAGCAGCTCGGGCGATTCCTGGTGCGGCAATGCATCGGTCGCGTTGTTGTGCGGGTCGTGCTGTCCCGGCGGTTGCGGCGGGAAGTAGTTGGGCGTGGAGAACACCGGCTTGCGCCGCAGGGTACGGATGCCGGTCTGGTTCAGCAGCTCCTCTGCCTTGCGTGCCTTTTCCTGCGCGCGCTCGCGCGCCTGCGCCTTGGCTTCCCGGCGGCGGGTGCGCGGTTCGGGATGGTGGACCAGGGCGACCGCCTGCAGCAGGCGCTCACGCTGCTCCGCGGGCAGCGTTGCCAGCAGGCTGCGGTCGGCGACGATGTCTTCCAGCAACGCCAGTGCGGACGGGAGGCGGGGATCAGCAGGGGCGGTCAAGGACGGGTCCGGAAGGGCGCGGGGCCGGCATTATCCCTTGCCTTCCACGTAGCGTCCGAAATTGTCGAGGATCGCCTGCCAGCCCTGTTGCTGCATCTCGGCCGGATTCTGGTCTTCGGCGTCGAACTCGACGCGGATGCGCACGCCTTCGGCTTCCTCGTTGAAGCGGACAGTGGCCTCGCGGCCGTCGTCCATGCGATAGGCGACCAGCTCATTGGGCTCGACCCGGGTGTAGGTGCCCGCGAAGTCGAAGCCCATGCTGCCGTCCTTCGCCTCCATGCGGGTGCTGAAGCGGCCGCCTTCGCGCAGGTCCACTTCGCTCCGGGGCGAGTGCCAGTCCGGCGAGGCGTTGTTCCAACGAGTGATGTCGGCCGGGGTGTTGTAGGCGGACCAGGCACTGGCGAGGTCGGTGTCGGCGAAGGTTTCGACGGTCAGTTTCATGCTATGATATTCCTCGTAAATTGTTGTTTTTACGGAGAAAAAGGAGGTAACCCAAATCAGGGCCACGGTCATGTCCATGTTCTTCCGCAGCCGTCCGCAGAGGACCCTGCACCGCAAGATACTGCCCTCGAGGACAGCCCTCGGGCAGAACCCGGTTCCAGCGCCAGTCCAGGGACCGATGACAGCCGCGGCTGCACCGCGCCGCCGCCGTCAGCAGGCGGCCGGGTACACCCACCGTCCGCCCGGCCAGCGCATGTTCCGGGTGACCTGACCGGTCGCAGCGGCGTCCCGCGTTGATTCCGCCGTCTCCCCGCGGAATCGACCCATGGCTGCTCGTCCCGGCTCCATCCTGCGACCTTCCCTCTGGGGCACCGGCGCCTGGCCCTGGGTGCTCCTGCTGCTCGCGGTCGCCGTGCTTGGTTTCTGGAAGCCCTACTTCAGTCGGCTCACCACGGCGCAGGGGCTGGCCCACGTGCATACGGCGGCGATGCTGGCGTGGATCGGCATGCTGGTTGCGCAACCGGTGCTGGTGCACCGGCGCCAGCTGGCCTGGCACCGACTGCTGGGCAAGGCGTCGTACGTGGTGGCGCCGCTGATCGTGGTCACTGCGTTGATGCTGGCCCAGCTGCGCATCAGCCAGGTGCCGCCGGAGATGCTGCCGCTACAGAGGACGATCATGTACCTCGGTGTTTCCGCGTCGGCGATGTTCCTGCTGATGTGGGGCCTTGGCATCCGCCATCGTCGTGACTCGGTGGTGCACGCGCGCTACATGGTCGGCACCGCATTGCTGCTGATCGACCCGTCGCTGGCGCGGGTGATGATCCATTGGATACCCGCGGTGCCGCCGCCGCTGTACCAGTGGATCAGCTTCGGCGTGGTCTACCTGGCGTTGGGCGCGCTGATTGCCTTCGACCGCGTGCCGCGCGGCCGGCGCACGCTGCAGGTCGTGCTGGTGCTGATGGTAGCGCTGCATGTGTCGATCCTGCTCGTGCCGGGAACGACAGCGTGGCAGCGGTTCGCGGAGTGGTTTGCGGCACTTTCCTGAGTGGAGTCGACGATGGCGCAACGAATCGGCATTGCCCTGGCCCTCGCGGCATGCATGGGCGCGTCAAGCGCGCAGGAACCCACGACCGGCGGGCCCGTCATCGACATGCACCTGCATGCCTTCCCTATGGACGAACTTCCGCCCGGGATCCCGGCCTGTCCGGGCGACCAGACGGTGCTGGTGCCGACCATCGATCCCCGGGACGAGATCGATTTCTCGGCACCAGCCACGTGCGAACGCCCGATCTTTGCCGCAGCCGGCGATACCGACCTGCGCGATCGCACGCTGGCCGAGCTGGACAAGCATCAAGTGAAACGGGCAATGACAGAAGGCCCGGTCGAACTGGTCACCGATTGGCGTGCGGCCGCACCGGACGTGATCCTGCCAGGCGTGGCGTTCGGCTCACCCGGGGACAAGTCGATCGAGGAGCTGCGACGCCTGCACGCGGCGGGGCAATTGGCGGTGCTGGGCGAGGTCTACATCCAGTATCGCGGCCACCGCGCCGACGACGCTCGATACGAGCCGTATTTCGCCTTGGCCGAGGAACTCGACATTCCGGTCGGTATCCACCTGGGCGAAGGGCCGCCGGCCGCGGCGCGCTTCCCCGGTTACGAAAACTATCGCGCCAGCATGGGTTCGCCGTTCATTCTTGAGGATGTGCTGCGCCGGCACCCGAAACTGCGCATCTACGTGATGCACTACGGTTCGCCGCTGGTCGACGAAATGATCGCGATGATGTTCACCCATCCCAACCTGTACGTGGACGTGTCATGCAACAACTGGGCGTTCCCACGCGCGCAGTTCCACGATGCGCTCAAGCGCATGGTCGACGCCGGCCTGGTCAAGCGGATCATGTTCGGGTCCGACCAGATGTACTGGCCGGACGCAATCGGCGAGGCGATCAAGTCGATAGAAACAGCGCCGTTCCTGGATGAATCGCAGAAACGCGACATCCTCTACAACAACGCGGCGCGGTTCCTGCGCTTGAGCGAGGCGCAGATCGCCGCCGACCACGACTAAGGCGCGGCCGGGAGGTTCGCTTCGGACTTGTCCGCATACTCCGAGCAGGTCGTGGGAGTCGGGCGCGGGTTGGCGGCATCGGCGTAGTTCCAGCCGCTGAAATCCGGGTGCGGGGTCACGAGCACGTCGCAGGGCAGGGCACGCACGACCTCCAGCGAGTGCCTGAAGTCCTCGGCGAGCTTCGGATACCGGGGATTGCCATGTACCTGGTAACCCGGCGCGGTGAGGCTGTCGACATAGGCGATGCTCGCCGGCTTGCCGTCGACGTTGTCCATCCAGGTCCACGCGGTGCTGCCGGGTGTATGCCCGGGCATGAAGTGCGCGGTCAGGCGCATGCCGCCGAGCTCGACGACTTCGCCATCGCGCACGATGCGATCGGTCTGGGCGGGCGGATACAGGATGCCGTCGCCGAAGTGGATGTCCTGCGCACCGCCATGGGCCATCAACCAGGCCGATTCGGCGCTGCCCACGATCCGTGCGCCGGTGGCGCGCTTCACCGCGGCCAGGGGGCCGACGTGGTCGCCGTGGGCCTGGCTGCTGAGAATCAGCTTGAGATCGCCCGGCTCCACGCCCAATGACTTCATGTTCGCCAGCAGCATGTCGGCCGCCTGCGGCAGGCCGCCATCGATCAGGATGGCGCCTTCGTCGGTGCGGATCAGCAGCGCGCTGAGGTTGGCGGTGCCGATGTGCCAGGTTTGCTCGGCAATGCGTACGGGCGGGACCGGCTGGCGCCAGGAATCCGGCGTGGTGTAGGCCTTGGCCTGGGGCAGGACCGGTTCGGCGGCCTGCACGAGGGCGGGCAGGCACAGCAATGCGTAGGCGAGGGGCAGCACTCGGGACATGATCGGCTCCGGCAATCGGCCCACGATTATGCCGCCGCGCGGTACCCTTTGCGCATGACCGGAAACACGCCCGCCAAGCTGCGCATCGACTTCGTATCCGACGTGGTCTGTCCGTGGTGCGCAATCGGCCTGGCTTCGCTGGAGCAGGCGATCGAACGCGTGCGCGGCGAGGTCGAAGTCGACCTGCATTTCCAGCCGTTCGAACTCAATCCGCAACTCGGCCCCGATGGCGAGGATGCCGTCGAGCACCTGAAGCAGAAGTACGGCATGGGCGACGAGCAGGTGGCCGCGAACCAGGAGGCAATCCGCGAACGGGGTGCGGCGCTCGGCTTCATCTTCGACATGGATCGTCGCCGCCACGTCTACAACACCTTCGACGCGCACCGGCTGTTGCATTGGGCCGGGCCGGAAGGCCGCCAGCACGCGCTCAAGCGCGCGCTGTTGCGCGCCTACTTCACCGACGGCGGCAACATCGCCGACCACGACACGCTGGTTCGTATCGCCAGCGACGCCGGGCTGCCGGAGGAGCGTGCACGCGAAATCCTCGGTTCGGACACATATGCCGAGGAAGTGCGCGCCGACGAGCAGTTCTTCATCCAGGCCGGCATTCGCGGGGTGCCGGCGATCATCATCGAGCGCAAGCACCTGGTCTCCGGCGGGCAACCGGTCGAGGTATTCGAACGTGCGCTGCGCGAAGTCGCGGCGTTGCGCCGGGACTGACCGTGCACCTGTCGGGGCTTTTCATTTATCCGATGAAGTCCTGCGCGCCGCTTGCGGTCGAGTCGGCGCGGCTGCACTGGCGCGGTCTGGAGCACGACCGACGCTGGATGGTCACCGATCCCTGCGGCCGTTTCATCACCGGACGGGAAGAGTCGCGATTGACCCTGGTGCGCGCGATCCCGGATGGCGACGGCCTGTCGCTGCAGGCGCCGGGCATGGCGCCGTTGCATGTGCCTGCACCGGCGACCGACGACGTCGTGCCGGTGACGGTATGGAAGAGCGGGGTGCTCGCACGGCCCTGCGCGCCGCAAGCCGATGCCTGGCTCAGTGAGTTCCTCGGCAAGCCCGTGCGCCTGGTGCACATGGATGCCGGCGTGCATCGCCCGGTGAACCCGGAACACGCGCGGCCGGGCGACGAGGTCAGCTTTGCCGATGCCTTCCCGTTGCTGCTGATCACCCAGGCCGCGCTGGATGGCCTCAATGAGCGGCTGGCGCAAGCGGTACCGATCCAGCGCTTCCGCCCGAACCTGGTGATATCCGGCGCGGATGCGCATGCCGAGGACGGCTGGTCGCGGATCCGCATCGGCAATGCCGAGCTGGAGATCGGTCCGCCGTGCGTGCGTTGCGTGTTCACCACGGTCGATCCCGAACGTGGCCAGCGCGACCCGAGCGGCGAGCCCTTGCGTACGCTGATCGGCTATCGCCGTGGCGCCGATGGCGTGACCTTCGGGCGCAACGTCATTCCGCGTGGCGGCACGGTCCTGCGGGTCGGAGATCCGGTGGAGCTCTTCGCGTAGGCCTATATGCCGTCCGGGATTTCCGGTTCGACCAGCTTGCCCAGCAGCACCAGCGATTCCTGCCAGCCCAGGTAACAGGCTTCCGGCGGGATCGCGTCGGGGATGCCTTCCTGGACGATATCGATTTCGGTGCCCACCGACACCTTCCTGAAGGTGACCGTCGTGGTCATCTCGCCAGGCATGCCCGGATCCTCGAAGCTGTCGCTGTAGCTCAGGCGCTCGTTGGGCACCAACTCCTTGAACACGCCGCCAAAGCTGTGGCCGTTGCCGGTGGTGAAGTTGGTGAAGGTCATGCGGTACTTGCCGCCGACCTTGGGTTCGAACTCGTGCACCTTGCAGGTGAAGCCGTTGGGCGGCAGCCACTTCGCCTGGGCATCGGCATCGAGGAAGGCGCGGAAGACCCGCTCGGGCGGGGCGGCGAGGACGCGGTGCAGGCGCACGGTGCTGGCCATGGGAGGTTCCTGGCGGTTGGAGGTTGGCCGAGCTTGCCATACCATTCGTTATGACCGAACAAACGCCAGCCGTTCATTCCCTGTGGTCCGAGGTCCGCGATGCCGTCCGCGGCACCGGCGCCGACTACACGAGGATCCCGATGCGCCGCGCGGTGTTCCTGCTCGCGGTGCCGATGGTGCTCGAGCTGCTGCTGGAGTCCACCTTTGCCGTCGCCGACATCTGGTTCGTGTCCAGGCTCGGCGCCTCGGCGGTGGCCACGGTCGGCCTGACCGAAACCTACCTGTTCCTGCTGTACTCGATCGCGATGGGCCTGGCGATGGCGGTCACCGCCGTGGTCGCGCGCCGCGTCGGCGAGGACAGGCGCGAAGAAGCGGCGATCAGCGCGGTGCAGGCGATCTGGATCGCCTTGCTGGCGTCGGTGCCGTTCGCCATCGTCGGCATCTTGTGGGCGCGCGAGCTGCTGGCGTTGATGGGCGCCGACGCCTGGACCCTGGAACATGGCGTCGGCTACATGCAATGGGCGCTGGGCAGCAACGCGGTGATCATGCTGCTGTTCGTGATCAATGCGATCTACCGCGGCGCCGGCGACGCCGCGATCGCCATGCGCGTGCTGCTGATCGCCAACGCGCTCAACATCGTGCTCGACCCGATCCTGATCTTCGGCTTCGGTCCGGTGCCGGCAATGGGCATCGAGGGCGCCGCGATAGCCACCACCATCGGCCGCGGCACCGGCGTGCTGCTGCAGTTGTGGATCCTGTTCCGCGGCGGCAAGCACATCCGGGTCGCGGCTTCGCAGTTGCGCTGGCACGGCGCGACTGCCTGGAACATCGTGCGCACCTCGCTGGGCGGCATCGGCCAGATGATCGTGGGCATGACCTCGTGGATCTTCCTGATGCGGATCCTGTCCAGCGTCGGCAGCGAAGCGGTGGCCGGCGCGACGATCGCGATGCGCAACATGATGTTCGTGATGATGCCGGCCTGGGGCATGTCCAACGCGGCGGCTACGCTGGTCGGGCAGAACCTCGGCGCCGGCCAGCCCGACCGCGCCGAAGCCTCGGTGTGGCACATCGGCTGGTACAACATGGCCTACATGGTCGCGGTGTCGGTGCTGTTCTTCCTGTTCCACGACCGCATCATCGGCCTGTACACCACGGACCCGGAGGTCATCGCCGTCGGCGGCACATGGCTGCGGATCCTGTCGTATTCGTTCTGGGTCTACGGCTGGTGGATGGTCGCGGTACAGGCGTTCAATGGCGCCGGCGACACCGCCACGCCGACCTGGATCAACCTGGTGTTCTTCTGGCTGATCCAGATCCCGCTGGCGTGGTGGCTGGCGCTGCACCTGCAGTGGGGTTCGGACGGCGTGTTCTGGGCCGTGTTCTATTCCGAGACCGGCGTCGGCCTGTTCACCCTGTGGCTGTTCAGCCGCGGCCGCTGGAAGACGGCGCAAGTCTAGGCTGCCCGCCGTACGCGATCTCGAACATGCGCCTGGCCAAGGGCAGGACCTTGTCGTCGTCGAGGCCTTCGTCGAGCAGTTCCTGCACCAGCTTGACGATGGCGGCGAACTGGACGGGCGGCAACGGCGGCAGCATCGGGTCGCTGGCTTGCATGGCCAGGGTCAGGGCGCGTCGCGGTGGCGCGGGGGCCGGTGCCGGTTCCGAGGGTTGGTCTTCGCCCTCACCGGGTTCCGTCGGTTGCTCCAGCCATGCCATGGCGGCTTCGAGGTTCTGGAAGCGCCTGTTCGGAATGCCCAATTCGCCGGTATTCCGCTCCACGGCGACGGCCAACTGGTGGTCATGGGTGACCAGCCAGGCGACCTTTGCGTTGCGATGGCCGAGCTTGTCCGCAAGATACTGCGCCAGCGCCTGGCTCGACTCCGGATCGCTGGGCACGTACGTCGCCGCGCGATAGTCGAGCAGGAAACGGCTGATCGTGTCGTGCCTGGCACGCCCGAGCACCGCTTCGGCGGCGGCCCTGCGTTCGGTGATGCCGACGCGGCCGGAGTACCGCACCCGCAGCACCTGGCCATCGCGCTCGAGGAAGATGTCGTAAGCCATGCCGCGAGTGTCGCGGCTCAGTTGTCGAGTTCGCGTAACGTCACCGAGGGCGGTGCATCGAGCACCCGGCGGGTCGCGAACAGGCCGGCCAGCAGCGCTGCCGCCGACCCGAGCCCGGCCCCGGCCAGGGCCATCGCCCAGTCAGGTTCCCAGGGCATGTCGAACGCCTGGGTGGCGATGACGCCGGCGAGCAGCGATGCCGCCAATGCCGCGGTAAGGCCCGACAGCAGGCCGATCGCCGCGAACTCCGACGCTTGCGCCAATCGCAATTGCCGGCGGCTGCCGCCGAGCACGCGCATGACCCCGCCTTCGAGCAGGCGTTCGTCCTGGCTGGCGCTCACCGCCGCCATCAGCACCAGCAGGCCGGCGGCGAACGAGAACCAGAACACCACCTCGACCACGGTCGATACCTGGTCGGCGGTGTTGCGCACCTGCGACAGGACCGCGTCGATGTCGATGACCGACAGGTTCGGGAAAGCGCCCACCAGGTCGGCGGTGAAGCGCGTGGCTTCCGCCGGCACCACGACCGCGGTGATGTGGCTGGCCGGATAGCCGTCCAGCGCCCCGGGCGAGGCGACCACGAAGAAGTTGGGGCGGAAGCTTTCCCATTCGACGCTGCGCAGGCTGGTGATCGGCGCCTCGAAGCGCTGGCCGGCGATGTCGAAGGCGATGCGGTCGCCGACCTTCCAGCCGAGGTTGGTGGCGAACTCTTCCTCCACCGAAAGTTCCGGCGATGCCGGCGCGGAGGTCCAGAACTCGCCGGCGGTGACCGTGTTGTCTTCGCGCAATGCGTCGGCCATCGACAGGTTGAACTCGCGTTCGGCCATGCGCTTGGCGCGGTCGCCGCGGCCCTCGAAGTCGGCGCCGCTGACCGGTTTTCCGTTCATGCCGACCAGGCGTGCGCGCACCATCGGATACAGCTCGGGCGCGGCGACGCCGGCCTTGGCGATGTGCGCGCGGACCGCGTCGACCTGGTCGTCCTGCACGTTGATGATGAAACGGTTGGGCGCGGTCTCGGTCAGCGCCAGTTGCCAACGATCGAGCAGGTCGGTGCGCACGAACGTCAGCAACAGCAGCGCCATCAGCCCCAGGCCGAGGGCGGTGACCTGGGCGATGCTGGTGGCCGGGCGCCGGGCGACATTGGCCAGGCCGTAACGCAGGCTGCCGCGCAGGCGGTTGCGCAGCCGCCGCACCGACGCGATCAGCAGCCACGCGAGCAAGGCCAGCGCAGCGAAGGTGACGACCAGGCCACCCAGCAGCGACAGGGCAACGGTGGCCGAACCGGACTGCCACCACAGCAGCGCGGCCAGGCCGCCGAGGCCGAGGGTAATGACCGCCCATGCCGCGGGCTCGCGGTGGTCGAGGTCGCGGCGCAATACGCGCAACGCGGACACGCGGCGCAAGGCCAGCACCGGCGGCGCGCCGAAGGCGAGCAGCACCAGCAGGCCTACGCCCAGGCCTTGCAACGCGGGCAGCATTCCGGCGGCGGGAATGTCGATGCCCAGCCGGCCAGCCAGCCACGCTCCGATCGCCCATTGCAGGCCGAAGGCGATCGCCACGCCGATCGCGCTGGCGAACACGCCAAGCAACAGCAACTCGCCAACATGCACCGAAACCAGGGTCCGCTGGCTCGCGCCCAGGCAACGCATCACCGCGGTGCCGGAGAGGTGGCGCTCGCTGTGGCGACGCGCGGCCATGGCCACGGCCACGGCAGCGAGCACGACCGAGACCAGCGCAGCGAGGCCCAGGAAGCGACTCGCGCGGTCGAGCGCGGAGCGCACTTCCGGCCGCGCATCGCGCACCGTTTCCAGGCGCTGGCCGCGGCCGAGTTCCTGTTTCGCGATCGAGACGAAGGTTTCGACTGCGTTCGCTTCGCCCGCGACCACCAGGCGATAGCGCATGCGGCTGCCTTCCTGGACCAGGTGTGTGGCGGCCAGGTCGGCGAGATTCAAGTACACCTTCGGCGCGACATTGAAGTAGTCGAGTGCGGCGTCGGGTTCCTGCGCGACCAGCGCGACCAGGCGCAGTTGTGCATCGCCGATGCCGATCGTGTCGCCGACGCTTGCCCCCAGGGTTTCGGCGCCGGCGCGGCCCAGCCACAGCGTGCCGGTCGCTGGCGTGCCTTCGGCGATGTACTCGCTACCGTCGGCGGCAAGCAGGCTGAACGTGCCGCGCAGCGGATAACCGTCGTCCAGTGCGTGCAATTCGCCCATCTGCAGGCGGGCGTCGTCGCCGCTGCCGACGCGGACCATGGTCGACAGTTCGACCCGCTGCGTGCTGCGCAGTCCGTCGGCGCGCGCGGCATCGGCGATCGCGCCTTCGATGGGTGCATCGCCGCGGACCACCGCGTCGCCGCCGAGCAGGGTGTTGGCCTGCAGGGCGAGCGCGCGTTCGGCACGGTCGGTGACGAAGCCGACCGCGGTCACCGCCAGTACCGCCAGCACCAGCGCGGCGACCAGGATGCGTACCTCGCCGGCCGCCAGGTCGCGGCGCAGCTGGCGCCAGGCCAGGCCCAATGCCTTCATGCGGCGGTCCTCATTCGTCGCCGACCAGGCGGCCGCTGTCCAGGCGCAGGCGCCTGCCGCAACGCTCGGCCAGGTGCTCGTCGTGGGTCACCAGCACCAGGGTGGTGCCGGCGTCCTGGTTGAGTGCGAACAGCAACTCGATGATCGCCTCGCCGGTGTGGGTGTCGAGGTTGCCGGTGGGCTCGTCGGCGAACAGCAGCGACGGTGCGGTGACGAAGGCGCGGGCGAGGGCGACGCGTTGCTGTTCGCCGCCCGACAACTGGCGGGGGTAATGTCCGAGGCGCTGGGCAAGGCCGACCTTCCCGAGGATGGCGCGTGCCGGTCCTTCGACGTCGCGGTCGCCGCGCAGCTCCAGCGGCAGCATCACGTTCTCCAGCGCGGTCAGCGACGGCAACAGCTGGAAGCTCTGGAACACGAACCCGACCTTGTCCCCGCGCACCCGCGCGCGGCCGTCCTCGTCGAGTTCGGCCAGCGCCGCGCCGTCCAGGTGGACGCTGCCGGCGCTGGGCAGGTCCAGCCCGGCCAGCAGCGAGAGCAGGGTGCTCTTGCCCGAGCCCGAGGCACCGACCACGGCCACCGTGTCCCCATGCCCGATCCGGAAGCCGATGTCCTCCAGGATCACCAGGTCCCCGTCCGGCAGGGACACACGCTTGCCCAGCTCCTGGACGAGCAGGGCCGCGTGTCGTACAGCCGAGCCATGCTCGGCTAAGGCAACATCAGTCAAAATGGAATCCTCGGAGTTCGGAACGGACCATGCACAAGCCCAGATATGCGGTACCGCGCCGCCCGATGCAATGGGCCATAGGCTTGCTTGCATTGCTGTGCGCCTTTTCCGCCGTGGCCGCACCGCGCATGGTGCTGGTGCTTGGGGACTCGCTGTCGGCCGGCTACGGCATGGCGGCCGCGCAAGGCTGGGTCTCGCTCCTGGGCCAGCGCCTGGATGCGCAGAAGCCCGGCTGGGGCGTGGTCAATGCCAGCATCAGCGGCGAGACCACGGCGGGCGGCGTGGCCCGCATCGATGCCGCGCTGGAACGTACCAGGCCCGCAGTGGTGGTGATCGCGCTAGGCGCGAACGACGGCCTGCGCGGCCTGCCGCTGGCGCAAACCCGCGCCAACCTGGCGAAGATGGTGTCCGTCTCGCGCGAGTCCGGGGCCAGGGTCCTGCTGGTCGGCATGCGCATGCCACCGAACCTGGGGCGCGCCTACACCGAGGGCTTCGAGGCCAACTATCGGGTGGTGGCCAAGGAGGAGGGCGCAATCCTGCTGCCGTTCCTGCTGGCGCCGATTGCCGCCGATCGCGAAGCCTTCCAGGCCGACAACCTGCATCCCACCGCCGCGGTCCAGCCGCAGCTCCTCGACCACGTCTGGAAAGCGCTCGCTCCCCTGCTTTGATCGTCAGCGGGCTTCGAACACCGGCGCGAACCCGCCGTAGATCAGGCGCGCGCCATCGAAGGGCATCGGGTTCTTTTCCGGATCCATGCGCGGATCCTTCATCACCTTCTCCATGCCGGCATCGCGCGTGGCCTTGTCCGGCCATTCGATCCATGAGAACACCACCGATTCGCCTTCCTTTGCCTGGACCGACCTGCGGAAGTCGGTGACCTTGCCGTCGGGCACGTCATCGCCCCAGCATTCCACGACGCGGGTCGCGCCGTGCTCCACGAAAATCGGGTCGAATTTTCGCGAGTACTCGATGTAAGCCTCGCGGTTGGCATCGGGAACGGCGGCGATGAAACCATCGATGTAGGACATGGCAGGCCTCTTCGGGGCACTCGGGGTGGACGCGGACAGTAGCGTGGACACCGTTTGCTGGACGTTACGGCCGTGATGTAATCGCCGGATGGACGGCAACCACCGAGCGCTCGACAATCCATTCTGGTCCGCCCTGGACAGCATCCATCGCGAAGTGGCGCTGCACCATGGCGAGGTCGCCCGCTACCCGGCCGAGTACGCGCCGTTCCTGGGCGTGGCGGGCGCGGATGCGGACGTGGTTCCCGCCCTGGAGGCGCTGGTCGCGCCGGGCGAAACGGTGCTGCTCCTCGGGGTCGCGCCCACGCGCCTACCGGCGGGCTGGCGACTCCAGGCGCTGGGCGACCTCGCGCAGATGGTCTGCGACGCGCCGATCGACCTGGTCGATGGGCCCGGGGTCATCGAATTGACCCAGGTGCATCGTGCCGATGTGCTCGCGTTGACGGCGCTGGTCTATCCGCATTACTTCCGTCCGCGGACGATGGAGCTGGGGCGCTACTTCGGCATCTATCGCGAAGGCCGCCTCGCGGCGATGATCGGCGAGCGCCTGGGCAGCCGTTCGCAACGCGAGATGAGTGCGATCTGCACCCATCCGGATTTCAACGGCCTGGGCTACGCGCGGCGGCTGACGGCGTTGCTGAACAACGACACCCTGGCACAGGGGCGACTGCCATTCCTGCACGTGAGCCGCGAAAACACCCGCGCCCTGCGCATGTACCAACAGCTGGGCTATCGCGTGCGGCGCGACATTCCGTTCTGGTCGCTGACGCGATAGGTCCGTTCGACATGGCCCTCGAGTTGTCCGGGCCAGAAGTAGACCTCGCGCAGGTCGCCGGTGGCGTAGCGCTCGGCCTGGTCGTTGAAGTGCGGCGACGCCGGGTCGCCGCTTTCGCCGCCGGCGGCGACCGCCCGCGCGCTGACCTTCTCGCCGAACTCGACCACGGCAACGAAGCTGTTGCCGCTGGTGCCGTAGTAGCGCTTCGTGCCAGGCCAGCGATGCGCGCCGAACGAGGCCAGTGAGCCCCAGCGCGCCGAGGTGAACGGCACCGGGATGCTCGGCTTCGCATCGTCGAACACCTGGACGATGGCGCCGTCGTTGCGCTGGTAGCGGTTGATCTCGCCCCAGGCCGTGCCCCAGCTGCCGAAGTCCTGTTGCAGCCGGTCGACCGCGCCGGACAGGGCGGACAGGCGCGCCTGCGCGCCGGCCTTCGTCGCCATGTAGTCGTAGACCGACAAGCCTTCGGTGCGCGCCTTTCCGGCCACTTCGTCCCAAAGCGCATCGCCCCAGAACACCGCCAGTGAAGTCGGCATCGAGGCAATGCCCCAGCGGTGGTCCCAGTCGCGCAACAAGGCGATGGGTCCGGCCAGTGATGCCTTGCGCGCATCGCCGTCGGCGAGCGCGTCGTAGTCCGCGATCAGTACCGGCAACAATTGATCGAACGCCGGCAACCACGAATCGTAGGCGTCGGCGATCAGCGAGGGCAGGGTGGCGTCGCGCATGCCGGTTAGCAGTTCGATGGAATGGATGCCGCGCGGGTTTTCGCCGAAGGTGTCCATGTAGCGCGGATAGTCGGCTTGCTTCGGGCTGTACTCCGCCGCCGCCGAGTACGGCCAGTTGTTGGTATTCATCACCCAGCTGTTGGGCGGATTGAGCACGTTCGGCGCGTCGGCGATCGCGTGCAGGCCTTTCCAGTCGGTGGCCGGGTCGCTGCCGTCGACTGGTTTCGTGTAATCGAAGCGATCGTCGCGCACCGGGATGAACTGCGGGTGCAGGTAGGCGATCTCGCCCTTGTCGCTGGCGAACAGGGTGTTGTTGGAGGAGTTGGCCTTCAGCTCGGCGACCTGCATGTAGCTGGCCAGGTCCGTGGCCCTGGTCCGCAGCCAGCTCTGCTGCAAGGCCTTGAGCGGCGTGTTCATCAGTGCGGTGGCGATCCACTTGTCGTCCTGCGCGCGCACGATCGGGCCGTGATGGGTGAAGTACGCGGTGAACGTGCGTTGCGCCATCGTGCCGCCGGCGGTGCGGTACGGAACCACGATTTCGCGTGTGGTCACCGGCCGCAGCTCCTCGCCATGGCGATACGCCGGCTTGCCGCCGTCGCGGACGATGGTCTCGGCGAACTCGTCGACCACGTCGACGCCACTGGAGGTGTGCATCCAGCCAACATGCTTGTTGAAGCCCTGGTAGATGAAGAACTGGCCCCAGGTGACCGCGCCATAGGCGTCCAGGCCCTCGTCGCTGCTCATGTGCAGCTCGGATCGGAAGAAGAACGAGGTATGCGGATTGATCAGCAGCAGCGCGTTGCCGCCCGCGGTCAGTTTCGGCGCGATGGCGATGCCGTTGGAGCCGGTGGGCTCGGCCCAGCTCGGCGGGTCCTCGACGAAGGCGATCGCGGCGGCGGGGTCGTTCCCATAGAACGCGGCCAGCTGCTTCAGCGACACCCGTTCGATGTCGCCGCCGATGCTGCCTTCGCTGAAGCTCAGCGCCATCCACGGCTCGAACCGGGTGATGACCCTGGGCTTCACTTCGGGGTGGGTGGCCAGGTAATGGTTGAGTCCTGCCGCCCAGGCATCCATCAGCTTGCGCAGCCAGTCCGGGCTCCCGGCGTACAGCCGTTGCAGCTCGGCCGGATCGATGAACAGCTTCATCCGCAGGTCCTGCCAGATCGCGGCTTCGCCCTCGGCCTCGGCCAACCGGCCCAGGGCGTTGAGGTAGTTGGTCTCGACCCGGTTGAAGTCGTCCTCTGCCTGGGCATAGGCCATGCCGAACACGGCATCGGCATCGGTCTTGCCGTGCACGTGGGCGATGCCCCAGTCGTCGCGGGTGATGGTGGCGTCCTGCGCCGCGGCGGCGGTGGACACCAGCCCGAACAGCAGGACAAGGCTGCCCTTGAGGACAAATGCGGACATCTTCGGCTCCCCGGACGAGTCAGCGGAAAACCCTAGCACGCTGGCGTTATGCTCGCGGGACCCAACGGTCATGGAACCGGAACATGCGCGACTGGAAATGGATGGCGGCGGCAGTGCTGATGGCCGGTGGGTCGGCGGCGGGCGCACGCGATGCCGTCCCCGATCAACGCGAACTGCTGCTGCGAACCGAAGCGGCGTTGTGCCAGGCGTTCGAGTCCGGCGATGCGGACGCCTTGCGCGAAGGCCTGACGGCGGATTTCACATTGGTGGATTCGCGCGGCACCGTGACCGGCCTGGCGCAGAACCTCGATGAGGTCCGGCGTCGCGAGCCGTACTACGACGAGTTCCGCAACCACGAACAGCAGGTGCGCCTGCATGGCGACAGCGCGATCGTCATCGGCATCACCTCCGTCAAGGGGCGTGCCGGTGGCGAGGCCTTCGCCGCCGACTTCCGCTATACCGACACCTGGGTGCTGCGCGACGGCCGCTGGCTGCTCGCCGCCAGCCACGCCAGCCGGCTGCCGTAAACGTTTAGGGCCTGTTAGGCCGGATGAAGAGCCCGAGCCCCTAGACTGGTGGGCCCCGCACTCCTCCCTTTCCCGGCATGACCAAAGCGTCGATCGTCCTGCTGTCGGTGTCGCTCGCGCTGGCGGCATGCCAGAAGCCGCCCGCCGAGCAGCCGGCCGAGCCGCCGACCGCGGCCAGTGCCGTGGTCGCGGAGGGCGGCGGCGCGATCATCGGCCCGCCGGTGGCCGTTTCCGAACCGCTGGCCGAGGACGTGCTCAAGGGCACCAAGTGGCCGCCGGCGACGCTGGCGTCCGGCACCGCCTCCCTGAGTTGCAGCACCGACTATGTCGAGGCGGGCGACGGCCGGGCGCTGGTCGACCTGGGCTTCTTCAGCGTGCTCGACGCGATGACGCCGTGCCGCGAGGCCGGGGTGGTGCGCCTGCGCTACGAGGGCAAGATCGCCTCCGATTTCGCCGACCTGGTGGAGCGGGTCACGGCGATGGCCGAGCGCATGGATATCGACAAGCGCATCCTCGACCTCGACTCGGCCGGCGGCCAGGTCGAGGACGCGATCCGCGCCGGCGACACCATCGCCAATACGCACTGGACGATCTGGGTGCGCGAAGGCGACATGTGCCACAGCGCCTGCGTGTTCATCCTCGCGGCCGGCGACAACCGCCTGGTCTCGGGCCCGGTCGGCGTCCACCGCATCATCCGCCTGTACTCCGACGCCACCACCCGCGCCGAGCTCGAGCAGGAATTGCGCGCGGTGCACGACCGGATCAAGGGCTACTTCGCCCGCAACGGCGCCGACGTCGCGGTGGCCGACATGATGATGACCGTGCCCAGCCGTTCGTTGCGCCTGCTGACCGAGGACGAGCTGCGGATGTACGGGCTGTCGGGCAGCAACCCGGTGCAGGACGACCTGGAGCGGATCCAGCTGGCGCGCAAGTGCGGCGAGCCTTTCGTGCATCGCCGCGAGGCGTTCCTGCGCGCATTCGAGCAGCAATGCGCCAGCGGGCAGGAGGGCGAGGACCATCCGGACGTCGAAGGCATGGGCGATTGCGGCATGCAGCTGCGCAAGCGCTTCGGCTTCCCCGACGACAAGTGTCCCGACGAAAGCCCGTTGTCCGAGTACGACTGAGCCGCTCTGGTGGGAGCGGCGGCAGCCGCGATTGCTACCTGCGCTCGAATTCCTCCAGATCGTCCAGCATCCGCAGGCTGCGGCGGATGCCGTCGGCGCCATCGTCCATGCGCGCGTAGAGGCCTTCGCGCTGCTTGCGTGAAGCGCGCGCAGTCCATGCCCACGTGGCCAGCATCCCGACCAGCCCGAGCGCCAGGCTTGCCCAGATCCACGCCGGGGTCGGGCCGGCGACCCGCTCGGGCGACAGCCCCGCGAAGCCGACCACCACCACGACCCACATGATCCACCAGGGCGCGCCGCAGGTGTTCGAGTTCAGCACCTGCATGCGCAGCAGCAGGCGCAGGCGCTTCTGGATCGCCAGCACCGGCGCGGCGTAGTCCATGCTGATGGACAGCCCGGTGATGATGCCCGCGAACGCGACGTTCAACACGCCGAAGGCATGCAACACGATGCCCGCAAGCAGCAAGCCCGGTACGTCCAGGTTGCGATGCCAGCAGGCGACCCCGAGCACGATCAGGCCGACGCCGAGCAGGGCCTGCACGGCCACGCCGAACAGCAATGGACGCAGGTTGCCGCGCGCGCGCTCGAGCTTGCGTTCGCGCCGGTCCTCCAGCCGCAGCGCGTTCTCCAGTTGCAGGCGGCGATCCAGCGATTGCCAGGCGGATTTGAGGTCGTCGAGTTCCATCGTGCTTGCGTCCATGGTTCGGGGTCTCAGGTGAGTTCGGTGCGGATGCGCTGCTTGAGGCGCGAGATCTTGGTGGCGACATTGGTTTCGCTGATGCCGAGGATCTCCGCGATTTCGCGATGGCTGCGTTCGTCGAGATAGAGCAGCATCAGCGCGCGGTCCATCGGCGCCATGGCGGCGATCAGGCGCTGCAGTACGTGCACGTCGTGGTCCGGGCCTTCGCCGCCGGTGCCGCTTTCGTGCAGGTCTTCCTGCAGCGGCACCTGGTGTTGGTCGCGCAGCTTGCGGCCGCGCAGTTGCGAGATCGCCACGTTCAGCGCGATCCGGTACATCCAGGTCGTGACCAGGCGGCTGCGGTCGTACTTCGGCCAGGCTTTCCACAGCTGGGCCGCGATCTCCTGGGCCAGGTCGGCACGATCCTCGGGATCATGCGCATAGCTGTTGGCGACCTTGAACACGATGCCGCGATGCTGCTGCAGCAGGGCGCCGAAGCTCTCGCGTTCGTCGTCACAGGGGGTCATTGTCGTCGTCTGTTCCATCTCGGGAACATGATTCGCACGGGGGCGCGAAACATCACAGCCGGCCGCAAAGCTCCGGCCATTGCCTCAGCGGCCGCCGCCCCCGCCACCGCCGCCACCGCCGCCGGAGAACCCGCCGCCGCCGGAACTGCTTCCCGGCGGGGACGAGGACGACGCGATCTGGCTGCTGAGGCTGCTGCCGACGCTGCTGGCGAAGCTGCCCATGTCGGTGATCGCGCCTCCGCGGTACCAGGTGATCGCCGCGGCGCCGGCCGCCGCAGCGGCCGCGCCCACCGCCAGGGTGAACTTGCCGGTCCAGGCCTCCTCCACGTCGAGCGCGACGGCGTACGGCAACAGCCGCTGGTAACGCTCCGCATCCAGTTGTGGTTCCGGCCCCTGCACGCGCGCAAGGTCGTCCTTCTCGGCGACGCCCAGATACAGCTTCAGGCCCTCGATTTCATCGAGCAGCTTGCGCCCGGCTGGCGTCGGCGCGCGCACCAGGATCGCGAACGCGATCACCGTGACGAACATCAGCCCCGCGCAGGCGAAGATGAGCGGCAGGCCGGCGCCGCCACTGAGGCCGAAGGCGGCGCCCATCGCGACCATGCCGATCAGCGTGGCAATGGCGGTGCTGCCGGCATTGGTCTTGAACATCGCCGGCTGGTATTGCTGCTTGAGTGCGTCGATATGCGCCGAGCGGGCCTTCATCAGGGTGCTGGCGCTGCCCTGTTCGAGCTTGAGCTCGGCGATGCCGCCGGGGAACAGGTGGCCGGCCAGTGCGCGCAACGGGCCGTCGCGGTGCGGCGAACGCCCGTCGAGGCGATGCAGGATCCAGGCATCCTTGAGCAGCTTGTCCTCGCGCTCGATCCGCAGCTGGCCATCGACGGCCAGCGCCAGTACGTCGGCGGAAAATCCGCGCGTGTCGGGCGCCATCTTCAGCAGGTAGCGCAGGCCGCCGGGCGAATGGCCCTCGGGCACTTCGTAGCGCGCGATCACCACGCCACCGCGCGGATCGCGGCCGACCCGGCGCCAGCGCTGGAAGCAGTAACCGACCACCAGCAGCAGGCCGGCCAGGGCGGCGAGCACCCCGCGGTTGTCGTCGAGGAACCAGATGGCGCGCTGGCTGCGCGTAGGTTCGGCGACGAGTCCTTTCGGGAACGACAGGACGATGGTCAGGCCTTCCTGCGGCGCAAGCGGCGCGGTCAACTGCCAGCGTGCGGTGCCGGGCGCCGGCAGGGTCGCGATGGCAGCGCTGCCACGCTCGCCCTGCGCGCCGGTGTAGGCCAGCGCCTGCATGTCGGCAACCGGGACCGACTGCGGAAACCGCACCTGGACACTGCCGCGCTCGATGGGGAAAGCCCAACCGTGGCCGATCGCGTTCCAGTACAGCTCGTCGTGGTCGTCGAAGAACCCGAGCTGGCGGGTGGTGCGGTAATGCAGTTCGTAGGTGTAGTCCGCCGGCACGTCGAGGTAGTCGTCGTTGCCGGTGTTGATGCGCACGCCGTTGCCGAGCTGTTCGGTGAACCATGGCTCGGGCTGGCCGTTGCGGGTCACGCCCAGCATGTCGAAGTCGACGACGACGCGATTGCCGTGGCGGTCCTTGTAGCGGGTCGGAAAGTCGCGGTAGATGCCGCGGCGGATGTTGTCGCCCTCGGCGCGCACGGTGATGCGTTCGGTCACGTCGAGGCTGCCGTCGGCCGCCACCACCACGTCGCTGTCGTAGGCGATGATGCGTTCCTGCGCCCGTGCCGGCAAGGCGGCAAGCGCGAGCGCAAGCAGGGGGACAGCCAGCGCCGCGCGCAGCCAGCGCACGGCACTCATCGCGGAAACTCCACCTGCACTGCCGCGCGATCCTCGTCGGCGGCCTGGAAGTACTCGGCGCCGCGGAAGCTGAAGGCGCGCGCGGCGATCACGTCGGGGAAGCGTTGCAGCGCGTTGTCGTAATCGCGCACCGCGCCGTTGTAGAAGCGCCGCGCGAACTGCAGGTGTTCCTCGATCCCCACCAGGTCGCGCTGCAGTTGCATGAAGTTGTCGCTGGCCTTGAGGTCCGGGTAGGCCTCGACCACCGCGAGCAGCCGGCCCAGTCCCTGCTGCAGTGCATCCTCGATCGGCGCCAGCTGTCGTGGCGAGGATTGCGCGGCCATGGCCTGGTTGCGCAACGCGGTCACCGATTCCAGCAACGCCCGCTCGTGGCCGGCGTAGCCCTGGACGGTGGACACCAGCGACGGCACCAGGTCGTGGCGCCGCTGCAGCTGCACGTCGATGTCGGCCCAGGCGGTGCGGACCTGGTTGCGCAGCCGCACCAGCCGGTTGAACACCAGTACGGCCCAGGCGACCAGCGCTACCAAGGCCAGCAGCCCCACGACGGTGGCAAGCGTCACGTTGCGTCTCCCCGTACCCGGATGGTGGTGCCTGCCACGCGGACCTGTTGTCCCGCACGGATCTTGCAGGTCTTGCGCAACTCGACCCTGCCGTCGACCTCGACTTCGCCGCTGGCGACCAGCGCCTTGCCGGCGCCGCCGCTGTCGACCAGCCCGACCAGCTTCAGCAACTGGTTGAGTTCGACGAAGTCGCCGTCGAGGTCGAAATCGATGCCCGTTCCATTGTCGTGTTCAGCCATGCGGCTGAAGATACAGCTTCGGGAACATCTGTTTCAGGTGCACGAGCTTGGGCGCGTCGTTGTAGACGATGTAGGGCTCGTCGGGGTGGTGCCGCAGGTAGTCCTGGTGGTGGTCCTCGGCCACGTGGAAACCGTCCAGCGGCCCGACTTTGGTGACGATGGGGCGGGCGAACACGTCGGCCGCGTCGAGCTGCCGGATGTAGGCCGTTGCCGCCTGCTGCTGCGCCTTGGTGGCGGCAAAGATCTCCGAGCGATATTGCGGGCCCGTGTCCGGACCCTGGCGGTTCAACTGGGTCGGGTCGTGGGCGACCGAGAAGAACACCTTGAGCAGCTGGCCGTAGCTGACCTGCTTCGGGTCGTAGGTGACCTTCACCGCCTCGGCGTGGCCGGTGCGCCCGGTCGAGACCAGGGCGTAGTGCGCGCTGAGCCCGCTGCCACCGGCATACCCGGACACCGCGTCCTCGACGCCGCGCACGTGTTCGAACACCGCCTCGATGCCCCAGAAGCAGCCGCCGGCGAACACCGCGACTTCGGTGCCTGCCCGGGCGTCGACGGGCACGTCGAGTTTCGGGTCGGGCAGGGCGACCGGCTTGCTGCGCGCGCCGGCGATGTTGCATGCCGCCAGCAGGGTCGCGGCCACCAGTGCGGGGAGCACGGATCGGATCGGTGCCATGGCGATGTCTCCAGCTCAGGCGGCAGGCGCGAAGCGCAGCGCCGCGGAATTCATGCAGTAGCGCAACCCGGTGGGTTTCGGGCCATCGTTGAACACATGGCCCAGGTGCGCGTCGCAGCGCGCACAGGCGATTTCGGTGCGGATCATGCCCAGGCCGATGTCGCGGCTTTCGGCCACGTTTTCGGCCGCGATCGGCTGCCAGAAGCTCGGCCAGCCGGTGCCGGATTCGAACTTGGCATCGGAATCGAACAACGCGGTGTCGCAGCACAGGCAGCGGAACACGCCCTTGCGATGTTCCTCGAGCAGGGGACCGGTGAACGCGCGTTCGGTGCCTTCGTGGCGGGTCACCTGGTAGGACAGCGGCGGCAGCTGCCGGCGCCATTCGGCGTCGGTCTTCACCACCCTGGGCAGGCGGGCCAGGCGCAGGCGCCTGCCGTCGTCGGAGAACGCGACGATCGGGACAAGCGTCGGGCCGGCACCGGCCTCCACCGCCGCCGCATCGCTGCGGCGGCTGCAACCCAGGGCCAGGCCGGCCAGGGCCAGGGTGGATCCGGCAATGAAATCGCGTCGCAGCATGACTCTTGTGACCACGCCGGCAGGCAATTGGTTCCTAGCGGTTGTTGACACCGAACCGGCCCGGGCCGATCAGCGCGATGGCCAGGGCCGTGAACAGGAACATGCCCTGGAGCTCCAGCATCCAGCCGCCCTGGTCGTTCAGCATTCCCAGCTGGCCCATGTGCGCCAAGGCAATGGCGAACAGCATGTTGACCACGACCAGCAGCGCGCCGATCCGGGCGTAGTAGCCGGCGATCAGCGCCAGCGGCGCGAGCACTTCGCCGACCAGCGCGCCATAGGCGAGCACGGCCGGCAGGCCACTGGCCGTGACCATGCCTTCGATCCCGTCCAGGCCACCGCGCAGTTTGGCGATGCCGTGCAGCAATACCAGGATCCCCAGCGTCAACCGCAATACCAGCTTGCCCACGTCAGCCTGTGTCGTCGGATTCATTGCCGGCCTCCTCTCGAATGTCTGTGGCGCCCGTCCCCGCGCCGGCCCGAGCATACGCTCAGCCGCTGGTGACGTCCCGTGACTCGCCGGTGGCGAGGACTTCCAGGTGCTCGATGCGGCGCGGGCGCACCAGCAGCGGATAGGCCAGCACCACGGCGAGGATGATGACCACGCCGGCATAGAAGGCCGGGGTCAGGTCTTGCTGCTCCTGCAGCAGGACGATGGCGAGGACGATGGCGTAGACCGGCTCCAGGTTCACCGCCAGTTGCGCGCCGAACGCGCTCATGTGGCGCAGGGCCACCAGCGACAGCACGAACGGCAACAGCGTGCACGCCAGCGCGAGGGCGAGCAGCAGCAGCGCATCGCGCGGCCCGGGCAGTGCCAGCAGGTCGCCGGCGAACACCGGGAACAGCAACGGCATCACCGGGGCCAGCGCGGTCAGGGCGATGGTGCCGGCACCCAGTTCCAGCGCGGTCATGGTCATCGGGTCGGCGCGTTCGACCAGGCGCTTGTTGAGCGAACCGAAGATGGCGACGAACAACGCCGACAGCGCGCCGATCGCGATGCCCAGGCGCATGCCATACGGAACCCCGCCGACGACCAGGGCCACGCCGGGCAACACCGCGATCCCGAGCAGCAGTTCGCGGCGGGAGAAGCTGCGGCCGGCAAGCTTCGGTTCCAGCAGCGCGGTGAACACCGTCGCCAGGGCCATGCAGGTCGCGCCGACCGAGGCGTTGGCGAGCTTGATCGAGCCGTAGAAGGTGAGCCAGTGCAATGCCACCAGCACGCCGATGCCGGCGTAGGCCCAACGCAGCCGCGAAGGCATCGCGCGCAGGCCGCGCCACACGCGCGGCACGCAGGCCAGGGCGGCGACCACCAGCAGCATGCGCCACCATGTCAGCGGCAGCGCCGGCAACGTGATCGCCTTGCCGAGGATCGCGGTGAAGCCCCACAGCAGCACGCAGAAATGGATCTGCACGAAGGCCTTGCGCGAGTCGGTCATCGCCATCGACGCATTGGATCAGGCCGCGGCGGCTTCGCCAAGCAGCCAGTCGGCGAACGTCCGCGCGGCCTCGCCCAGGCGACGGTGCGAGGGATGGATCAGGTAGTAGCTGTAGCGCGTCGGCACGGCCGGCCCGGGCAGTTTCACCAGGCTGCCCGATGCCAGGAATGGCGCGACGATCCGCTGCCGCGCAAGGGCCACGCCGAGGCCGAGCGCGGCGGCATTGAGCGCGGCATTGGAATCGGTGAAGCGGTAGTGCTCGTCGAGGGACGCATCGCGGACCTTCGCCGCCCGCATCCAGTCGTGCCAGTTCTGGTGCCCGGCGTCGGCGATGAGCCGGGTGCGGGCGATGTCACCGGGCGTGCGCAATGCCTCGATCCCGGGCAACGCGGGCGAGGCGACCGGAAACATGGATTCGTCCATCAGCAGCTGTGCCGACAGGCCGGGCCATTGCCCGCCACCGTGGCGGATCCCCAGGTCGGGCCCGCCTTCCTCGAAGCGGGTGAGGGCATAGCCGGTTTCGACGCCGATGCGGATGTCCGGATGCGCTTCGGCGAAACCGGGCAGGCGCGGCAGCAGCCAGCCGACCGACCAGGAGTGCAGGGTGGCGATGCGCACCCGGCGTTCATCGCGATCGCTGCGCACGCTGCGCACGACGTCATCGAGCTCGGACAGGCTGCTGCCGGCGGCATCGGCCAGGCGGCGCCCGGCCGGGGTCAGCAGCACGCCGCGCGCGTGGCGATGGAACAGCGAAACGCCGAGCCAGGTTTCGAGCTTGCGCACGTGGTGGCTGACGGCGCCGGCGGTCAGGCGCAACTCTTCCGCTGCGTGGGCGAAGTTCTGGTGGCGGGCCGCGGCCTCGAACGCGGCCAGCGCCGGAAGCCATCCGGAGCGGATCATGGTGAGCCTCAAGCAGGATTGATGGCTGGGGACAGAAGTATGCGCTTGTGCGGTTTGCCGGGGTACCGAAAATGGTGGCCAGACCCCAGTCCTGCAAACCCGGAGCCCCCGATGAACAGCCTCGCCAGCGCAGCGCCTGCCCCCGTGGCGGCCGATTCCTACCCCACGGCAACCCTGGAACTGGTGCTGCTGGGCGCGATCTGGGGCGCCTCCTTCATGTTCCTGCGGGTGGCGGCGCCGGACTTCGGCCCGCTGGCCCTGGTCGAGGTCCGCCTGGCCCTGGGCGCGCTGATCCTGCTGCCGTTCCTGTGGCGGGCGAGGGCGAAGTTTCCCTTGCGGCTGTGGCCGAAACTGGCCGTGATCGGCGCGATCAACTCGGCGATCCCGTTCACCCTGTACGCCTGGGCGGCCGAGCGCGCGCCCGCCGGCGTCGGTGCGATCGCCAACGCCATGACCGTGCTGTTCACCGCGCTGGTCGGGGTGCTGTTCTTCGGCGAACGCATCAGCGGCCGCCGCGCGGTCGCGCTGCTGGTCGGCTTCGGCGGCGTGCTGGTCCTGGCCAGTGGCAAGACCGCCGGGGCAAGCGTCGGCCTGGCCGTGGCCGCGGCGACGATCGGTGCCTTCCTCTACGGTGTCGGCATCAACCTCGTGCGCCGGCACCTGTCGGGGCTGCCTGCGGGCGCGGTGGCGGCGGCGACGCTGGGGACCTCGGCATTGCTGGAGTTGCCGTTCGCGCTTGCGTACTGGCCGCAGGCCCCCATCCCGATGGCGTCGTGGTTTTCCGCAGCGATGCTGGGCGTGGTTTGCACCGGCCTGGGGATGGTCATGTATTACCGGCTGATCGCCGGCATCGGCGCCAGCCGCGCGTCCACCGTCACCTACCTGATCCCGGTGTTCGGCGTTGCCTGGGCGTGGATGTTGCTGGGCGAACCGCTGACCTTGAGCATGGGCCTGTCGGGCCTGCTGATCCTGGGCAGCGTGGCGTTGAGCCAGAGGGCCGCTTGATCTGCAGTTTGCGCGCTAGCCTGCGAGCAACCGTAGCAGGGCCGTCGCGGCCGCCGGATTGCGTTCCTTGTCGGCGGCGATGAAGAACACGAACACGTCGCGGGGCTTGCGTGTTGCAGGGGCCGGATCGATGCGCGGCAGGTCATCGGGTTCGCCGCCCACGGCCCAGGTGCACGCGCGCTGCGCCCAGGCTTCGAGTTCGGCCTGTGGATAGCCGGTGGCGATGGCGCTGCGCGCACGCATCAGCCGCGCGTACACGAAATCGGCGGTGAGGTCCGCGAACGAGGGATGCTCGGTGGAGTCGGTGAACACGGTGGCGAAGCCGTGGCTGCGGGCCAGCGCGAGGTAGTCGCTGTCGACGAATCCGGCGTCGCGCACGTCGAGCACATGGCGTAACGCGATGCCTTCGGCCTGGCGCGGCAGCAGTGCGAGGAACGCAGTGAAGTCCTCGCGCTCGATGCGGGTGCCGCGGTCGAACTGCCATACCAGCGGACCGAGCCGGTCGCCGAGGGTGGCGATGCCGCCGACGAAGTCGTCGATCTGTGCGCCGGTCCTGGCCAGGGTGCGCGACTGCATGATCCGCTTGGGCGCCTTGGCCGAAAACACGAAACCGTCGGGGACTTCGTCGCGCCACTTGGCATAGGTCGCCGGCTTCTGGGTGCCGTAGTAGGTGCCGTTGACCTCGATCGCGGTCACTTGGCGGCTGGCATGCTCCAGCTCGCGCCGCTGCACCAGTCCCTTGGGATAGAAGTTGTCGCGCCAGGGCGCGTAGGTCCAGCCGCCGATGCCGACGCGGATCATGGGTCCAGCGGGCGGGCGCGGCCGAACAGGAAGCCCTGGCCGTGCTGGCATCCCATCGCCAGCAGGGTCTCGCGTTGCGCCTGCGTTTCCACGCCTTCGGCCAGGACTTCGATGTCCAGCGAACGCGCGAGCGCCACAAGTGCGCCAAGCACGGCCTGGCCGCGCGCGGAATCGTCGGTGGCGAAGCGCGAGATGAACTTGCGGTCGATCTTGACCATGCGCAGCGGGAACTGGTGGACGAAAGCCAGCGACGAATACCCGCTGCCGAAATCATCGAGCACGGTATCGATGCCACCGTCGCGCAGGCGGCCGAGCACGCTCGCGACGGCGTCCGGATCCTGCAGCAGGGTGGCTTCGCTGATCTCGATCCGCAGCTGGCCGCGCCCGACCCCGGCGTCGGCGGCCAGTTGCAGCAGGCGGACATCGAAGTCGGCGTGGTGGAGCAGGCGCGAGGGCACGTTGACCGAAACGAACCCGCCGCCGGGCAAATGCGCGATGGCCTCGCAGGCGCGACGATAGGTGCGCCAGTCGATCGCGTCGAGCATGCCGTGGTCCTCGGCCACTTGCAGGAACTGGCCGGGCGCGAGCACGCCGCGTTGCGGGTGCTGCCAGCGCAACAGCGCCTCGTGGCCGACGATGACGCCGTCGGCAAGGCGCACCTGCGGTTCGAACCAGGGCACGAAGGCATCGCCCTGCAAACCCTCGCGCAGCTGCCGGGCCAGGGTGCGGGTGTCGGCGGCGGCGCGTTGCAGGTCGTCGTCGAACAGGACCTGGCGGTTGCGGCCGCTGCCCTTGGCCCGGTACAGGGCGACGTCGGCGTCGAACAGCACCGCGTCGGTGTCGCGGTAGCCGCGGTCGCCGACGGTGATGCCGATGCTGGCGCTGGCCAGCACCTGGCGGTCGCCGACCAGCACCGGTTCGCGCATCGCCTCGATCGCGCGTTGCGCGATCTCGCCCGCGGCGTCGGCGGACGCCACGCCCTCCAGCAGGATCGCGAACTCGTCGCCCGACAGTCGCGCGACCACCGCCTGATCGGGAGAAATCCGTTCCAGCCGGCGCGCGACCTGCTTTAGGACGTCGTCGCCCACCAGGTGCCCGAGGCTGTCGTTGATCTGCTTGAAGCGATCGATGTCGATGTAGAGCAGGGCGAACGTTCCCTGGTCGCCGTCGTCCGGGCAGGCGAGGGCGCGCTCGATCCGGTCGCGCAGGAACACCCGGTTCGGCAGGCCGGTCAACGGGTCGTGCAGCACCTGGTGGCGCAGCCGCGCTTCCGCGCGCTCGCGCTGGGTGATCTGCTCGCGCAGTTCGCGGGTACGCGACTCGACCCGCTCCTCGAGACGGACATTGGCTTCGCGCAAGGCTTCGGCGGCGCTGCGGCGCTGCAGGCTGCTGGCGATCTGCTGGGCGGCGAAGGTCAGCAACTCGGCGTCGCTGTCGTCGTAGCCGCGCGCCAGCGAATAGGACTGCACCGCAACCACGCCGATGACGCCGTCGATGCCGGTCAGCGGCGCGCCCAGCCATGTGCTCACGGTGCTGTCGACGTATTGCGGGTCGATCTCGCCTTGGCGCGCCAGCTCGAGCATGCGTGCGGTGTCGACCACCTGGGTCTGGCCGGTGCGAATCACGTATTCGGTCATCCCGCGGCTGGAAGAGCGCGTGGACCAGTCGGTGCCGCAGGCGTCGACCGCATACGGGAAGCTGACCTGGGTACCGTCCTCGGACAGCAGCGCGATGTAGAAGTTGCGCGCGTTGATCAGGCCGCCGACCACGGCATGGACCTGGCGATAGAACGCGGCGCTGCCTTCCTCGCTGCTGGCCAGTGCGGCCAGGCGGTACAGCGCCGCCTGCAGGCGCTCGCTGCGCTGGCGCTCGGCGACCTCGCGGCTCAGTTCGCGGTTGGCTTCGGCCAGCATGCGGGTGCGTTCGGCGACGTGGCGTTCGAGTTGTTCCTGGGCCCCCTTGCGCTCCAGTGCGGTAAGCACGTGTTCGGCCACGAACGACAGCAGGGTCATGTCGGCCTGGGTGTAGCGGGCGCCGTCCAGGTAGCTCTGCACCACCAGCGCGCCGAGTACCCGGCCGTCGCGCAGCATCGGGACGCCGAGCCAGTCGATGCTTTCGGCGCCGTGCAGCTGCAGCGGGCCCGACGTGCGTGCGCGCAGTTCCTCGGTATTGCCCATGATCGCCCGCGCGTCCTTGACCACGTACCAGGTCAGGCCGCGCTCGATCGAGGCAAGCGACACGACCTCGTCCGGTGCCGGCCCCTCCTGGTCGACGGTGTCGGCGAAATAGGCGAAGCGCAGGCTGTCGCTGGGTTCGTCGTACAACGCGATGTAGAAGTTCTCCGCATACATCAGGCCTGAGATGATGTGGTGCAGGCCGCGCAGCATTTCCGGCATGTCCAGGCCGGCACCGGCGAGATCGGCGATCGCATAGAGCGCGCGTTGCAGTCGCTCGGCTTTTTCCAGATGGGCGAGGTCGGCGCGCAGGCGCTCCGCCGCGAGCAGTTCGGACATGCGCGCACCGGCGCTGGCGCAAAGCGCCTGCACGGTCGCACTGCCGGGAAGCGGGGATTCCAGGCGCAGCACGGCCGTGCCGCCCTGTGCTTCGTCGCACAGCACCAGGTAACGCGGGTCCGGCGAGCGTCCATCGCGCAATGCCGCGACTTCGCGCACGGCGCGGGCGACCAGGCTGTCGGTGGCGTTCGGCGGATCGCTGGCCACGGCCTCGGGCCAGCGCGGCGACCACAGGGTGCTGGAGACGACGGCGGCGGGCAGGCGCATCGCCAGTTCGGCGGCGACGGCGCGTGGCGTTGTCGCGCGCAGCAACGCGATCGCGAAAGCATCCTGGTCGTGGCGGCCGGAAGGATCCGGACCGCCCTGGTTGGCGCCCGGTTCATTGCCGGGCCCGAAATCTGGTTGCATTTACACTCCCCTGGCCCGGAAGCGTACCGCTACCGGGCCGTGGAGAGTCGTGATCGTGGTCGCGTACCGGGAGATCAGTTCCTGACGAGCCGGTCCGCAGCCAGGTCGGCCATGCCGTACAGGCGCGCGATCCGTCCCCACGCGAGCGCGGCGACGATCGCCTGGCCGCACAGGAAGGACAAGATGAATGCGCCCTGGCCGACGCCGTCCACCTTCAGTCGCAACCAGGCGAAGAGCAGCGCCAGGCCGTAACCCACGATGCCGGCGACGACATACACCAGCAGGGTCGCCAGCGGCCGGCGCAGCAGCAGCTTGAGCCCGCGCCACCATGCCTTGACCACCGAGCGCAGGCTTGCGTCTGCGCCCAGCCAGCCACGCCCGGCCTCGACCGTGGCATGGGCGAGGACGAACACGATCACTGCGACGATCATTCCGGTGCGCGTGGCGGACTCGACCTCGGTGGCGAGGACCGCCTGCCCGGTGCCTTCCTTCAGCGCGCCGATCACGCCGCCGCCGACCATCAGCGCGAGGCCGAGCGGAAGCAGCGACCACAGCATCATGCGCAGCATCCGCCAGTACTCGGACAGGCCGCCGTGGACCAGTTCGCCCAGGCCAAGCCGGCGCCTTGCGCGCAGCGAGGCGACGACCATGCCGGTCAGCCAGGGCGAGAACAGCAGCATCAGCAGACTGCCGCCGGCCAGGCCGGTGAACAGCGAAGCACCCTGTTCGCCGACTTCCGACATGCCTTGCAGCAGCAACGGCAGGTTCTGGCCCGAGGCGATGTCGGCAGCGTGCGGGGTATGGGCGAACTGGGCCTGCAACGCCGACCACAGCGGCGTGGCGACCAGCAGCGTCGGTACCAGGGTGGCGAGGATCCACAACAGAAGGATGCGCCACTGCAGGGACGAACTCAGCGCGGCAAGGGCGGCGCCCAGGCCACCGCGGCGGGAGGAGCGGTTCATAGGCTCACCAGGAAGGAGAAGAGGGTCTGCACGGCGGTCGCGAACTGGCCGCCGATCCGCTTGGCGACCGAGTTGTCGGACTCGAGTGCGCGCGCGTCATCGAGCTTGGCGGCGTCCAGGTAGTGCTTGCCCTCGGGATCGAGTTGCACCGACACGGCCTTGGCCTGGCGCGTCCAGGTGAAGCGCTGCCACGGCTGGCTGCCGCTGAAGTGCGCGATCTCCTTGCTGCCGTCGGCGAACGTCACCGTCAGCGTCTGCGGCACGTCGGCGCCGGAGCGACGCACCAGCACCTTGGTCCGGTACGGGAACGCACCCTGACCGGGCTTGGCTTCCGGGTTGGCCTTGGTCCAAGCCTCGCGCTTGTCGGCGATGGCCTTGTCGATCGATGCGCGGGTCAGCTCGACGCGCTTGCCCTTGTACATCGCATAGCCGGGCTGCGGCAGCACCTCGCTGCTGGAGAAGCCGGCGATGCGGTCGTTGACCGGATTGACGTCGTAGACCTGGGTAGCGAACAGGCGTTCGACGGCCTCGGGCTGCCCGGTGCCTTCGATCAGCGCGGCGCGCAGGTCGGCGATGCTCGGGTGGCGGTACTTCCAGCGTTCGTAGTACAGCTTGAACGCGCGCTCCAGCGCCGGCGTGCCGACCGCCGCTTCGAGGTCGCGCATCGCCGTGGCGGTGCGCGAATACACCGTGCCGTAGCTGCCTCCGGACATCCGGTTCCATGAGTTTTGCCCGAGCGCGTCGGCGGGGTGCTCGGTCATGGCCCCCAGCCGCTCCATCTCGAACACCGGCAGGCGCAGGTCCAGGCCCAGCTTCTTCATCCACGGCGTGCCCAGGCGCAGATCGCGCTTGGCCTCGGTCAGCATGCGCTGGTCCCAGAACTCGTTGAGGCCTTCGTCGAGCATCGGCTCCTCGAACTCGTTGGAGCCGAGGATGCCGTAGAAGTAGCCGTGGCCGAACTCGTGGATGGTGACGAAGTCGAGCAGGTCGCGGGTGACCGTGCCTTCGTCGACGTTGGCGTAGCTGCTGGCGGTGAAGAAGGTCGGGTACTCCATGCCGCCGGCCTCGCCGGCGTTGTACGGCGGGATCACCACCGTCACCGTGCGATAGGGATACGGCCCGAGCGTGCGCGAGAAATATTCGAGCGAGGCGATGGTCGCGTCGAGCGCCGGCTTGGCGTTGTTCTCGTACTCCGGCGGGAACAGCACCCGCACCGCCACCCGCGGGCTGCCTTCGCCCTCGTAGTAGCCGACCAGGGGCTTGGCGTAACGGTTGTCGGCGGTCCACGCGAAGTCGTGCACGTCGCCCTGGACGAAGCGATGGGTGACCTTGCCGTCCTTTTCGATCGGCGCGTTGGCTTCCTCGCCGGTAGCGCCGACG
Source organism: Pseudomonadota bacterium (assembly GCA_030852515.1). Classification (GTDB taxonomy): domain Bacteria; phylum Pseudomonadota; class Gammaproteobacteria; order Xanthomonadales; family Xanthomonadaceae; genus Cognatiluteimonas. The sequence continues at coordinate 19,342 of JALYWW010000002.1, read as the reverse complement.
GTGTAGCCCTTGGGCACGGTGATGCGCACGTCGTAGGCGCCGAAGTCGGCATAGAACTCGCTGTGCGCATGGAACTCGTGCGCATTCCAGCGCGGCGCGGTGGCGCCGCGTTCGCCGGGCAGCTCGAGCACGCCGATCTTCGGGAACCACTGCGCGACCAGGTGGAAGCTCTGGTAGTAGCCGGTGCGGGCGACCACGCGCGGCAGCTGGTCGAAGAAGTCGATGTCGAGTGTGGTGCTGGCACCGGGCGCAACCGGCTGCGGCAGCTCCAGGCGGACCACGGTGCGGTCGGTCGACGGACCGCCATCGGGCTGGACGAAGCTCCACTGCACCGGCGCGCCGCCCTGGGCGACCTTGCGCAGCTTGATGTAGCCCCACTCGCCGTCCTTGGTGCGCACGTCGCTGCGGAACGCGTCGTTGTTCTCGCGCAGCTCGGTCATGAAGGTGCTGCCCGGGCCCTCGAACGCGTTGAGGTACAGGTGCAGGTACACGCTGCACACCGGCTGCGCGCTGCGATTGCGCCAGGTCAGCTGCTGCTTGCCTTCGATGGTGTGCTTGACCGGGTCGAGCGTGGCGTCGATGGAGTAGTGCACGACGCGGTCGGACAGGGTGTCCTCAGCGCCGGTGCGTGGCCCGCCCCAGGCATCGGGCGCACTGGGCACGGAAACGGCGGCGGCATCGGCGCCGACGATCGGAATGTCGGAGCAGGCTGCGGCAGCGGGCGCGGCGGATGGAGCTGCCGTTGCCTGGGCGTGCGCCGCCAGCGGCAGCCCGGCGGCAAGCGCGAGGGCCAGTAGTAAACGGTTACGCATCGATTCTTCCCCGGAAGACACGAAACCACGAGGGTGCGGCAATCCGGCAGGCGGGGCAAGGGTGACCGCCGGCCCGTGCGGGCGGGCTGCCCGCGCGCTATGGTTGGCGGCCGCATTTGCCCGGGAGCCACGACATGCCCCAGACCCACTCCGGTAGCTGCCACTGTGGCCGCATCGCCTTCACCCTGCATGGCGACGCCGGCAAGGCACTCGATTGCAATTGCTCGATGTGCCGCCGTCGCGGCGCGTTGCTTGCGTTCTATCCGCGCGAGTCGCTGGTGCTGACCTCGAAGGAAGGCGACTACGGCACGTATCGTTTCAACAAGGAACACATCGCGCATCATTTCTGCCTCACCTGCGGGATCGCGCCGTTCAGCGAGGCGGCCAACCCCAAGACCGGGGAACCGATGGTCGCGGTGAACCTGCGTTGCCTGCCGGACGTGGACCTGGCATCGCTCGAGATCACGCCGGTGGACGGCGCCAGTTTCTGATGGCGCACGCCGGATGCAGGCTGCTGCTTGCGGCAGTGCTGGTTGCGATGGCGGCGCCGTTGCGCGCCGCCTGCCCGCCGCCCGGCCAGGATTCGGCATCGCTGCAGGCGCTGCGCGCAACAGGCTTTGAGGTCACCGACGCGGGCGAACGCGAAACCCTGGCCATGGCGCTGCTCGATTGCCTCGGCGATCCGGACCCGGCGCTGCGCGACGGGATCGGCTATGAGGCGCTCAGCCGCTGGATGCGCGCAGACGCCTTCGCCCCGGCCATGTTGCGACGCCTGCGCGACAGGCTCGAGGCGATGCTCGTCGAGGAGGATCCGGCAGGATTCCGGCGACCTTTCGCGGCGCTGGTGCTGTCCGAGGTCGCCCGCACCGATCGCATCAAGCCGTGGATGTCGCCGCAGGAACGCAGCGCGATGGTCGCCACCGCCACTGGCTGGTTGCGCGCGGTCAACGACTACCGCGGTTTCGATCCGCAAGAAGGCTGGCGCCACGGCGTCGCCCACGGCGCCGACTGGCTGATGCAGCTCGCGCTCAATCCCGCCCTCGACCCCGCCGGGGCCGATGCGATGCTGGCAGCGATCGCGGAGCAGGTCGCTCCTGCCACTGGCCACGCCTATGTGTTCGGCGAACCGGAGCGGCTGGCCCGGCCGTTGTTGTCGCTGGGCGCACGCGGCCTGGTGTCGCCAGCCACGCTCGATGCCTGGCTGGCTGCGCTCGTCGCCGGCTTGCAGCCAGCGCGCTATACCGACCCGGCCTGGCTGGCGCAACGACACGATGTGCTGGCGTTCGTGCGGATCCTCCACGTGGAAACCGCGCTGTCCAACGATGCGGCGGTCTCGGCCCTGCACCCGGCGGCGGACAAGGCCCTGCGCACCCTGCGCTGATTCAGTCCTCGGTTTCCTCGAATTCGACGACCACGTCGAGGTCGACGGACAGCGCTTCGACCGCGTCGCGCACCTTGCGCGCGGTCGACTCGTTGGGAGCCAGGATCTCGAGCTCGTGTCCTTCCGGTCCCTCGACGTCGCTGAGGCCGGCCGAGCTGGAATCGGCATCGTCCATGCCGCCCATCATGTCGGCGACTTCCTCGACGTGCTCGATGCCTTCGATGCTTTGCAGCAGGTTGATGACGGCTCGGGTGTCGTCTTCGCTTCCGGTCAGGCGCAGGCGCAGGGTCGGCATGGGACGTTCTCGCGGGGAGGTGCGAGGAGCGTAGGCAGGCTGCCGGAAATATCCTGTGAGGATCGTGCTCTGTGAGGATCAGCCCGCAGGCGGCGCGCGCACCGGGATCGGCACGTTGCACAGGTCGATGTGGCCCGCCGGCACCTTGTACCAGCCGTCGTCGCGGTTGCGGCGCATTTCGACCAGCCGGGCGAACAGCGGCGTGTCGGTGCGCAGGACCTGCAAAGGCGTCCGCTGCGCTTCGGGCACGTCGGAGGCCAGGGCGATCGACGTGATCGGCGTGCGTTGCGCCGGATCCTCGTAGAAGCCCATCGGCTCGGGTCCGCGCGGGATCACGCTCAGCAGTTCCATGCCCTTGAGCACGCGTCCGACCACGGTGATGTTGCGGTCGAGCTGGCGCGGGGACTGGCCGTCGACGACGTACAGTTCGGTGCCGTTGCTGGAATCGGGCGCGACGTCGCGACCGGCGCCGAGCGTGCCATAGCAGTGCGCCAGCCAGGCCTTGCCGGATTGCGGATCGCGCGCGGCAGGGAAGCCGTTGCTGAAGCCGACTTCGGGAGCCCAGCCGTCCTGATCGGGCAGGCGGTCGAAGGCCAGGCCTTCGCTGGCCCGGGTGAACTCGGCCGGCAGCTTGTCCTTCGCGCTGCCGATCGGCTTGCGGTCTTCGGCTTCTTCGGTCGGATCGCCGAACTGGACCACGAAGTTGTCCTGCGACCGGTAGATGCTCAGCCCGTCCCAGTAGTGTTCGTGGGCAAGGGTGCGGATGTTGGCGGCGTGCGCCGGCGCGAACTCCGCCGCGAGCTCGATCATCACGCGTCCGCCGGGGACCTGCATGTACAGGATGTTGGCCGGATCGGGCGTGCGCCAGTCGGACGGCTTCGATGCCTCGAGCAATTCACTGGTCGATTTCGGTTTCGATTGTTCGTCGGCGGCATTGGCCGCGAAGCAGGCGAACAGGGCAACGGCGAAAGACAGGCGCAGAAGGGACACGGCGGACTCCAGTGCAGGCGTCCGCCGATTCTGTCATGGCTCAGTGCTTCTTCTTGCCGCCGCCGTCCTGCTTGTTGACGGTGGCCCAGGCGATCCGCTCGGCATCTTCCTTCGAGCGGCCTTCCTTCTTCTCGCTCTGCTCGATGTGGTGGGCCTGGCGCTTCTGCTTGTTGGTATAGCTGGACTTGGATTGGTCGCTGCGTGGCATGGCTGCTTTCCTCCGGCCGGTGGGGTCGGCCGCGGCCGATCATCGCGCCTGGCACGTCAAAACCCCGCGACCGCGGGGATGACTAGTGGCACATTCGCTATATCGAAGTTAGGTATACCGTGGTGGACATGACCGACAACGCCACCACCGAGCCCCTGCTGCGCAAGTTCCAGAAGGAACTGAGCGCCGGCACCGTATCCCTGGCGCTGCTGGGCGTGCTGGAGGCGACCCCGGAGCCGATGTACGGCTACCAGATCGCCAAACGCCTGGAACAGGTCGGGCAGGGTGTCCTGGCCGGCAAGCAGAGCGCGCTGTACCCGGTACTGCGCAACCTGGAAGGCGCCGGCCTGCTGGAAAGTTTCGTCGAGCCGTCGGACTCCGGTCCGCCGCGCCGCTACTACCGCATCACCGCCCTCGGGCGGGATGTCCTGGCGGCCTGGGCCGAAGCCTGGCGCGCCACCCGTGATTCCGTCGATTCCGTCCTACAGGGGCCATCCGCATGAAGACCATTCCCGACTACCTCGCGCAGTTGCGCGCGGCCCTGGCAGGCGCCGATCCCGCGCTGATGCAGGACGCGCTGTACGACGCCGAGGAATACCTGCGCTCGGAGCTTGCCGAGCATCCCGAAATGTCCGAGGCCGATGTCATCGCCGCGGTCGCAGGCAGCTACGGTGCGCCAGGGGAAGTCGCGGCCATCTACCTCGACACCGAGGTCAAGGTGCAGACCGCATTGCGCGCGCCGCCGCCGCGGGAGCGCAGCTCGGCGCTGGGCAGGTTCTTCGGCGTTGCCGCCGATCCGCGCACCTATGGCGCGATCTTCTATTCGATCCTGGCGCTGGCCACCGGCATCTTCTACTTCACCTGGGTCGTGACCGGCATTTCGATCTCGCTGGGCCTGTCGGTGATCATCATCGGCATTCCGTTCGTGATCCTGTTCCTGGGATCGGTGCGGCTGCTGTCGCTGGTCGAGGGCAGGATCGTGGAAGTGATGCTCGGCGAGCGCATGCCGCGGCGGCCGCTGTATGCCGACCGCGACCGGCCGGTGCTGACCCGGATCGCCGAGATGTTCACCGATCCGCGCACCTGGTCGACCCTGCTGTACATGCTGTTGATGCTGCCGCTGGGCATCCTGTACTTCCTGATCGCCGTGGCCACGCTGTCGATCGCGCTGTCGCTGGTGCTGGCGCCGCCACTGTTGCTGTTCGGCGCCTTCGACGGCTGGTCGATGAGCGGTGGCTGGATCGGCTACTGGGAGCCGGCGTCGATGCTCGGCCTGTGGGAATTGCCCCTGGTCTTTGCCTGCGGCGTGGTGCTGCTGTTCGCCAGCATGCACCTGCTGCGCGGCATCGGGCAGGTGCATGGGGCGATCGCCAAGCAGTTGCTGGTCAAGGCCTGACGGTCAGAACGCCAGGCGCAGGCCGACGTACGCCGACCGCGGCGCGCCGGCCTGCAGGATGGCATCGCTGGCTCCGGCGGCGTCGCGCACGCTCAGGGTGCCGACATGGTCCTTGTCCAGCAGGTTCCTGAGCTCGGCGAACACCGACCAGCGCTCGCGTTCCATTCCCAGGCGCAGCCCGAGCAGGTCGTACGATTCGATGCGGTAAGTATTGGCGAAGTCCGCATGGCGCGAACCGACCAGGTCGAAGGTCGGCCCGGCGAAGAATCCGCGGTCGTTGCGATACATCACCTCGCCGCGCACAGCATGCCGTGGCGCTGCCGGCAGGTCGTTGTCGCCGTACACGGGATCGTCGTCGAAGGAAAACGCGTTCCAGGAGATGCTGGCCAGCGGCTCGATCCGATGTCCGCCGGCCCCGAGCGGGAAGCTCGCCCCGAGCACGGCTTCGAGCCCGGCGTGGATCGTCCGGTCGATGTTGGCGGAGAGGCTGGTTCCGGGCGCGGCCGGGTCGTCGATCGACAGGATCTCGTTGCGGATGCCGGCGTAGTACAACGCTACATCCCAGCGCCATGTCGGCTGGTCGCCGGGCGGCTGGACCCCGCGCACGCCGATTTCCAGCACGCTGCCGTGCATGGCGTCGAGGGTTGCGTTGTCGCCGCGCACGTCGTCCTCGAGCTCGAAGTTGGTCGGCGCTTCGTACAGGCGACTGAGGCTGGCGTAGGCTTCGCCGGCTGCCCCGACCGTCGTGATCACGCCGACGCGTGGATTGATCGAAGCGTAATCGGCGCGTGGATTGCGCAACATGCCGCTGGCGACGTCGGTATTGCGCACGTCGCGGCGGGTGGCAACGCCTTGCGCGCCATAGACCAGTGTCCAGTCCGTAGCGAAATTCCAGCGGTCGACGACAAAGACCTCCATGCTGCGCGAGCGGTTGTCGACGATGGTGCGCAGGCCGTTGCGCCTGCCGCCGTCGTTGCGATACAGCCCGCCTTCCTCGCGGGTATCGGCCAGGTTCACGCCAGTGAGCACGTCGTGCCTGCCGAGCGCGACGTTGTAGCGCAGCATTCCCGCAGCAGTGCGCTGCGCGGTGTTCTTGAGCAGGCTGAACACTTCGACCGGCGCGGCAGGTCCCGGCCCATCGAAATCGACCATGACCTTGTCCACGATCGGGTGGTAGAGGTCCTGGATTTCGTGTGACATCCCGAATTCCAGCCGGCTGGCGGGGTCGATGCGCCAGTGTCCCTTGGCAGCAACGCGGCTGGTCTCGACGTTCAGCTGGAAGTTGCCGCTGATCGCCGACGGATTGGCCTGGCGCGGATCCTCCTCGAACTGCGCACGGGTCAGCGCGCCCGCCAGCTGCTGGCGGCTGTCCAGGTAGGTGGCGAACAGCCGCAGGTCCACGTCGTCCGAAACCTTCCAGCCCGCATTGGCATGAACGCCGGTCCGGTGCTCGTGGCTGTGCTCCCGATAGCCATCGCGCTGCCTGCTTTCCAGGGTGACCCGACCGTCGATGCTGCCCGAGATGCCGGCAGCGGTCAGTCGCATGCTTGCCAGGCCAAAGCTGCCGGCGTTGACGACGAGTTGGCTCGGCGCACCTTCGCGCGCGGTCGGGGTGATGAAATCGATCGCGCCTCCTAGCGTGCTGGCGCCATAGGTCAGCGCATTGGCGCCGTGTGCAACGACGATCCGGCTAGCCGCCAGCGGATCGATGAAGCGGTTGTGGTTGTTGCCGTCGGCGGTCGTGACCGGCAGGCCGTCCTGGAACAGCTTGATGCCGTTGCTGTCGTAATCGGTAGCGTCCAGGTTGGAACCGCGGCTGGAGATGAAGATTGCGTCCCCACCCGTGCCGCTCTCGGCCCACACGCCGGGAACGTAGCGCAGCGAGTCGGCCAGGTTGCCGACCGCGCGTTGGTGGAAGGTTGCGCCATCGACGACGCTGACGTTGCCGGGCGTCTGTGCCCGTTCGGATTCGACGCGGTCCAGGCGGCCTTCGACCTGGACCTCGCCAAGTTCGGTGATCGCCGATTGCGCGAAGGCGGAGAAAGGAAACAGCAGCGCAGCCGCAACGGCCACGCGAATGGGAATCGACATGTTGGCTCCAAAGCACAAGGCGCGGCCGCTTGGCCACGCGGGAAGCAGGGACTTCTTGTGTTCAGGCCATCATGGGAGGCGCTTGCGCGCCCAGGCCGCGCATATTGCGAAAGGCGTGCCCGGCGGCGATCCGCTGGCGGAAGGCCGGAGTTGCAGGCAGCGGAAGTATCAGGTCGCGCACCAGCAGCAGCGCGACCGGCGGCGGCACGACCAGGCTGCAGTAATCGCAGGCTTCGTCCGGGTCGTGTGGTGTACCGGTTTCCTCGTGATGGTCGGCGACGAGGATCGTCCGCAGGCCCGTCGCGGTACACAATTCGACCGCGACCGTCGTTTCCGTACCATGCGCTGCAGGCGCCGCGGCCAGCGTCCGGCTGACGGCCGGCGCAAGCGCGGCCAGCAGCATCGCCGCCAGGGCGAGCCTTGCCATCAGATAATGGAATGTCCGGGAACGGACCATGGCGGCGATTGTACGCCGCGTCGCCTACGCCGAATGGCTGGCGATGAAGTCGCGCACCTGCGGATATACCTGTTCGCGCCAGCGGCGTCCGCTGAAGATGCCGTAGTGGCCGGCGCCATCGACCGTGAGGTGCTGGCGCTTCGCATCGGCGATGCCGGTGCACAATTCGTGCGCGGCGCGGGTCTGGCCTGCGCCGGAGATGTCGTCGAGCTCGCCTTCGATGGTCAGCAGCGCGGTGCCCCCGCTCTTGCCCGAGCCGATCGCGGACGGGCGCACGCGTTCGCCATCGACGTCCCAGAGTCCACGTGGCAGCAGCTGTTCCTGGAACACGATGCGTACGGTGTCGAGGTAATAGCTGGCCGGCATGTCCAGCACCGCGTTGTATTCGTCGTAGAAGCGGCGGTGTCCGGCTGCGTCCTCCATGTCGCCCTTGACCAGGTCCTGGTAGAAGTCCCAGTGCGACAGGAAATGCCGCTCCGGATTCATCGCCATGAAACCGGCGTGCTGCAGGAAACCCGGGTAGACGCTGCGCCCCCGGCCGGGATAGTTGGCCGGCACCACCTGGATCACGTTCTGCTCGAACCACCACAGCGGCTTCTGGGTGGCGAGGTTGTTGACCGCGGTCGGCGACTTGCTGGTATCGATCGGTCCGCCCATCATCACCAGCGAGCGCGGCGTGTCCTCGCCGCGCGCGGCCATCAGCGATACCGCGGCCAGCACCGGCACGGTCGGCTGGCACACGCTGATCACATGCAGGTCCCTGGCGCCGATGTGGCGGATGAATTCTTCGATGTAGCGCACGTAATCGTCCAGCGAGAACGTGCCTTCCTCACCCGGCACCATGCGCGCGTCGACCCAGTCGGTGACGTAGACCTTGTGGTCGCGCAGCAGGGTGCGCACGGTGTCGCGCAACAGGGTGGCGTGGTGGCCGGACAGTGGCGCGACCACCAGTACGGTCGGATCGTCCTTGAGCTCGCGCAGGTTGCCGGCGTCGTCGCTGTAGCGCTTGAAGCGCAGCAGGCGGCAGAACGGCCTGGCCAGATCCTCCTTCTCGACCACCGGGCATTGCTGGCCGTCGACCTCGACCGAGTGGATGCCGAATTCGGGCTTTTCGTAATCCTTGCCGATGCGGTACAGCAGCTCGCAGCCGGCGGCCACGCGCGAGGCTTCGGGCATCGCCGCCAGCCAGCTGCCGGGCGCCGAGTACATCTTGGCGCCGGCTTCGGCCCAGTAGGTCAGCGGCGCCATGCCGGCGCGCCAGAGTTCGTGGAATTGATAGAGCAGCATCGGCCTTCCGCAGGGTTGCTGCGTTGCAGCATAGCACTTAGCGCTGGACTTCCAGGGCTGTGGCGCTGCCGGCAAGGGCCGGCGCGAGCCAGCAGTGCGAGCCGAGCTGGGTGAAGCCCACCGCCTCGAAGCGCTTGCGGTAGAAGCGGGCCGGGCGCTGGCGGAAGGCGTGCTCGTCGCCCTCGGCACGGTCCTCGCGGCTGAAGGTCTCGAGGAAGGCCACGCCGCCGCACAGATCGGCCAGTCCGGGCAGGCCGCGGTCGAGTTCGCGGGTGGACAGGTAATGCATCACGTCGCTGCACACCAGCAGGTCGGCGGGCGGGCACGGGCGCAGCCGGTCGAACTCGCCGAAGCTGGCCAGGTGCACGCCGCGGCTGCGGCCATAGCGCCGGGCAGCGTAGTCGCTGCCGTCGAAGCCGAGGTACTGGGTGCCGGGACGCAGCTTCAGCAACGGTGCGCGCCAGGCGCCTTCGCCGCAGCCGATGTCGAGCACCGTGCGCAGCGGCCGTTCCAGGTGGTACTCGGCGGTGGCCACCGCCAATGCGACCTTGCGCGCCAACCGGCGCGCGCCGCCGATGCCGCCGCGGCGATACCACCGGTCGAAGTAGTCGCGGTCGTAGACCTTTTCCCGATCGTGCCTGTTCATTGGTGGCATCCTATCGCGCGCCAACGCAGAACACCGCCGCCAACCACACCGGAGCCCGCCGCATGAATGCCTACCTGCTGACCAAGACCGCGCACATCGTGTTCGTGATCGCGTTCATGGCATGCGTGTTCTACCTGCCGCGGATCCTGGTCAACCTGGCCGAAGCGGGCGACGGGGACTCCGAGGCGCAGCGGGCGGTGCGCGCGCGCCTGCTGCTGATGGGCCGGCGCCTGTATCGCTTCGGCCACAACATGTTCGGGATCGCGGCGTTGCTGGGCCTGGCGTTGTGGCTGCATTTCGGCGTTGCCGGTGGCTGGCTGCATGCCAAGCTAGTGCTGGTGGTGCTGCTGCTGGCCTACTTCATCGTTGCCGGGCGCTGGCTGAAGGGCCTCGAGAAAGGACGCGCGCTGCCGTCCGCGCGCGTCCTGCGCTGGTTCAACGAGTTGCCGGTGCCGGTGCTGGCGGTGATCGTGTACCTGGTGCTGGCGCGGCCGTTCTGATGCTGGTCATCGAAAGCGTGCAGGGTCGGGGAGTTCCACCGGGACGCCGTTGGCATCGCAGTAGCCTTGCGCGCACAGCGCTTCGCGCAACCTCGGCGTGGCCTGCAGCATGAAGTGGAAGATGGTGTTCTGCTCGACGCTGCCGCGTACCGCGGCCGAGCCCGGTCCGCGCGCCCAGATGCCGACGTCGCTGCCGCCGTGGGACTCCCCGTTGCGCGGGATCATCGCCTCCTGCAGGTAATCGGGATCGGTGGTGTCGACGTCAGTGAGGTCCGGGCGCTTGCCTTCGACATGGCCGGGACCGTTCGCATAGGCCAGGGTGGTGTAGGGCAGGCCATCGGGATCGCGCGCCAGTGTCTCGGTACCGTCCCGGCCGCGCGCGACCACCTTGCCCAGGATCGGGTTGCCGCGCACCGGATAGCCGACGAACGACAGGGTGTGGGCATGGTCGGCGGTCACCACGATCAGGGTGTCGCGTTCCGAGGTCATCGCGTCGGCAACGGCGACCGCTTCGCTCAGGGCGATGGTTTCGTCGAGGGCGCGGAACGCATTGCCGTCGTGGTGCGCGTAGTCGATCAACGCGCCTTCGACCATCAGCACGTAGCCGTCCGGATCCTGTTGCAGGCGCGCGATCGCTTCGCGGGTCATCTGCGCCAGCGTCGGTTCACCGGCGCCATCGCTGCCGCGGTCGTGGGCGTAGTGCATCGTCAGCGGTTCGAACAGGCCGAGCAGCGGCCCCGACGCCGGGGCGTCGGCCAGTTGCGCAGCGTTCCAGGCCACGCTTCCCGAAGGATGGCGTGCCTGCCATTCGGCGACCAGGTCGCGTCCGTCGGCGCGGGCGCCATGCTTGTCCGGGTACTCGGGGTCCTGTTGCGTATCCGGCAGCAGGTAGCTGCGGCCGCCACCCAGAAGCACGTCGGGACCAGTCCCGAACGGCGATCCGACCATCTGCCGGGCGATGTCGATGCAGGCACCCGTACCCGCGACCCTGGCCATCGCGGCATCGTTTTCCCAGCCGCGGTCGGCGGCATGGGCGAAGGTCGCGGCCGGCGTGGCATGGGTCACCTTGGTGGTGGTGACCACGCCCGTCGCCAGGCCGGTGGAAGCCGCCAGTTCCCATAGCGTCAGCAAGTGTGCGGCGCCTCCGGCCTCGCAGTCGTAGCGCGGGACCTGCGGGCCGACGCTGATCACGCCGTAGCGGGACTTCACCCCGGTCGCCATCGCGGTCATCGTTCCAGCCGAGTCCGGGGTCTGCGCATCGGTGTTGTAGGTACGGCTCAAGGCGGTGGCCGGGAACTGCTCCCAAGCCAGCAGGTTGCCTTCGCCGGGACCGCCCTTGCGCTGTCCATCGAGGATGCGTGCGGCGGCGACCGTGGGCAGGCTCATGCCGTCGCCGACGAACAGGATCACGTTCTTCGCGCGGCCATCGGTCGCGCCACGGGCCGCAGCCTGCGCTGCGCCATTGCGGAACCACCATTGGGCGGTCTCGCCTTCGGGATGGTCCACTTGCGGGACTTCGACCAGCGGCACCGCACTCGGGGTGGCGGGGATGCCGGCGCAGCCGGCAAGCAGGATCGTGGCCAGGCAGGCCGGGCAGGCCAGGCGGGTGGGCATGCGGGATTTCGGGCGCGTAGTCATGGCGATCCCCGGGGCGGCGTTGCATCGATTATGGCGAACCGGTGTTGCAATCGTTATCTTCGACCGATGCCGCATCCGGATATCCGATGAAGTTCGTCACCGCGTGGTTCCGTTTTCCATTCTGGCAGCGCGTGCTGGCCGGCTTCGTGCTGGGCGCACTCGCAGGCTGGGCGTTCGGGCCGGCGGCCGATACTTGGTTCGGCCCGCTGGGCGACATCTACGTCACCCTGATCAAGATGATCGCGGTGCCATTGGTGTTTTTCGCCGTGATCCACGCGGTGTCCGCATTGCACGGGCAGAAATCGATGGTGGCGCTGGGCGGGCGCACCTTCGCCTGGTTCGCCGGCACCGCGGTGCTCGCGGTCAGCGTCGGCCTGCTGGTCGGCACGGTGATGCAGCCGGGCGCTGGCGTGGGTGCGCTGAGCGTGTCGACGGACTATGTGCCCAGGATCATTCCCGATCCGATCCGGGTGCTGCTGGACGTGGTGCCCGCCAATCCCTTCTACGCCCTGACCGGCATCGGCCAGGTCGCCAGCGCCGACGGCACCACTGAGCTGGCCGCAGGCAAGGGCTCGATCCTGCCGGTGATCTTCTTCGCGGCGCTGCTCGGTTTCGCCATGGTCAAGCTCGGCGAGCGGGTGGCGCTGGCGCGCAAGCTGGCGGGTGAAGCCAGCGAGGTGATGATCCAGGTCACCCGCTTCGTGCTCGAGGTCACCCCGATCGGCACCTTCGGCCTGATCGCATCGCTGGTCGGTACGTTCGGCTTTGGCAAGCTGCTGCCGCTGGGCACCTTCGTGATCGCGCTGTTCGTCGCCTGCGCGATCCAGATCGTGGTCGTGTACGGCGGCCTGCTGCTGCTGCACGGGCTCAATCCGCTCAAGTTCTTCCGCGGCGCGGCGCCCGGCATGCAGGTCGCCTTCGTCAGCTCGTCGAGCTTCGCCTCGATGCCGGCGGCGCTGCGCAGCGTCACCCACAACCTCGGCGTGGACCGCGACTATGCCGCGTTCGCGGTGCCCTTGGGCGCCAGCATCAAGATGGACGGTTGCGGCGCGATCTATCCGGCGCTGGCGGCCGTGTTCATCTCGCAATACACCGGCACGCCGATGTCGGGCGACCAGTACCTGATCGTGCTGATCGCCTCGGTGCTGGGCAGCTTCGGCACGGCCGGGGTCCCCGGCACGGCGGTGGTCATGGCCACGGTGGTGCTCAGTGCCGCGGGCCTGCCGCTGGAGGCGATCGGCTACCTGTACGCGATCGACCGGGTGCTGGACATGATGCGCACGATGACGAACGTCACCGGGCAGATGTTGGTGCCGGTGCTGGTCGCGCGCGAGACCGGGTTGCTGGACCGCGAGATGTACGAGGCGGCGTCGAGCAATATCGGCGTGGCCGAAGGCGAGGCGGCGGAACCGCACCCGGTGCGCGAGGCCTAGATCCCCTCGACCCGCCTGGCCTGGATGAACTTGTTGCCCCAGTAGCCGCCTTCCAGGGTCGATACGGTGACTTCGCGCCCGGTGCGCGGCGCATGCACGAAACGGCCTTCGCCCAGGTAGATGCCGACGTGGTCGACGCGGCCCTTGCGCCGGCCGAAGAACACCAGGTCGCCGGGCGAGAGGCTTGCGCGGTCGATGATCTCGCCCGTGCGCGCCATGTCGCGGGAGACGCGCGGCAGGTCGATGCCGATGGTGGTGCGGAACACGTAGCCCACCAGGCCGCTGCAGTCGAAGCCGTCGGTGGTGGTGCCGCCCCAGCGGTACGGCGTGCCGAGCAGGGTCAGGGCGCCCTTGACCACCTTGTGGATGCGCTCGGCCGCCGATGGTTGGCTGCTCTCCACGGTCTCGGTGTCGAGGGTAAAAGTCGCTTCCTGGGCCCACGCCGGAACGGCCAGGGTGGCCGACAGGCAGACGCAGGAGATCGCCAGGAGGCGCCGGAACCGGCAATGGAGCGGGCGGTTCGAAGTCTTGTCAGGAGTCGTCACGCGCATTCGACGTTGGTGAGCAGGGGGTGATCTTACCCCGATGCGGTTCTGGGGGAAGCCCTGCATTTCACTTTCAATTCAGGGAGATAGCCTGTTCAGCTAACTTCCGGCGTCAACTCCAGCCGGATCCAGGACCCGGCGCGCGCCGGTGTAGTGGTCCCGCCACCAGGCGCCGTCGAGCCGGTCCAGGCGCACGGTGCCGCCAGTGCTGGGCGCGTGCACGAAGCGACCTTCGCCAACGTAGATGCCGACATGGCTGACCTGGCCGCCGCTGCCGAAGAACACCAGGTCGGCTGGCGCCAGGTGGCCCGGCTCGATGCGCGGACCCTGGTATTCGGAGAGCTGGCGCGAAGTCCGCGGCAGGCGCAGGTCGAGCATGTCCCGGTAGACGTAGTTGACCAGTCCGCTGCAGTCGAAACCGCCTTCCGGGGTGCTGCCGCCGTAGCGGTAGGGCGTGCCGACCAGGCTGATGGCACGCATCAGCACCGCGTTGGCAGCGGCCGGATCGGCCGGTGCGGTGTTGCCCCAGGCGCGCGCCGGCGCCGGCGGCTCGCGCACCGGCGCTCTCCCGCAGGCACAGAGCATCGCGGCGGCGATGCAGGCGCACATATAATGGCGTTTCCCCATTCCCCGATCCTAACCCCGTCATGAAAATCGAGAAAGACCGCGTCGTCCGCTTCCACTACGCGGTCGCAGAGCAGGGCTCCGAGCCCATGGAAAGTTCCGAGGGACGGGATCCGCTGGCGATCCTGGCCGGGCACGGCAACATCATCCCCGGGCTGGACAAGGCGATGGAAGGCCACGAGGCAGGGGACAAGTTCGGCGTCGACGTGGCCGCCGCGGATGCCTACGGCGAGAAGCGCGAGGGCCTCGGCCAGCGCGTGCCGAAGAAGCATTTCGGTGGCCAGCGCCTGGAGCCGGGCATGCAGGTCGTGCTCAACACCAACTTCGGCCCGCGCGCGGTGACCATCGAGAAGGTCGGCATGAGCGTGGTCGACGTCGATCTCAACCATCCGATGGCCGGCAAGGACCTGCACTTCGACATCGAGATCGTCGAGGTCCGCGAGGCCAGCGCCGAAGAGCTCGAACACGGCCACGTCCACGGGGAAGGCGGCGCCCACCACTGATGGAAAAGAACGTGGATGTGGTCGTCGTTGGTGGCGGTGTCGTCGGCCTGGCCTGCGGGCTGGCACTGGCCGAACAGGGGCGCAGCGTGCGCGTGCTCGACGCCGGCCGCATCGGCGGCGGCAGTTCGCATGGCAATTGCGGCACGTTGACCCCGAGCCACGCGCTGCCGCTGGCGGCGCCGGGACAGGTCGGGCGCGCGATGCGCTGGATGCTGACGCCCGACGCGCCGTTGTACATGAAGCCGCGATTCGATCCCGCATTGTGGTCGTGGCTGCTGCGTTTTGCCGGCCGTTGCAACCATGAGGCAATGATGCGCAGCGGCGTGGTCCGCGCGCGCCTGCTGCTGGCATCGCGCGAGGCCTTCCCCGGATGGCTGGCGCGGCACGGCATCGACTGCGAGTTCGGCGAAACCGGCACCGACCACGTGTTCCGCGACGCGCGCGCACTGGACAGCTACCGCCGCGACCTCGAGGCGCTGGCCGAACTGGGCGTCCGCAGCGAGGTCATCGACGGCCCGGCCTACCTGCGCGACGAACCCGCACTGCGCGATGGCGTCGTGGGCGTGGTCCGCTACCCGGATGACGCGAGCCTGCGCCCGGACCGTTATGTCTCCGGCATGGCGCGCGCGCTGCAGGCGGCCGGCGGCGAGTTGGTCGACAACTGCGAAGTGCGCGCGATCGCCGAACGCGATGGCGGCCTGGACATCGCGACCTCGACCGGGACGCATCGTTGTGCCGACGTGGTTCTCGCCGTCGGCGCGTGGTCGCCACGGCTGGCCCGGATGCTCAAGGTCCCGCGCCTGGGCCAGGTGATGCAGCCGGGCAAGGGTTACTCGATCACCTATTCGCGACCGTCGCTGGCGCCGAAGCGGCCATTGACCCTGCAGGAACGCAGCGTGTGCGTCAGCACCTGGGGCAGCGGCTACCGGCTCGGCAGCACGATGGAGTTCTCCGGATTCGATACCAGCCTCAACCAGCGCCGGCTCGCCGCGCTCGAGCGCGCCGCGCGCGAATACCTGCACGAAGGCGTGGGCCCGGTGAAGCAGGAAGAGTGGTTCGGGTGGCGGCCGATGACGGTCGACGACGTGCCGGTGATCGGCCCGGTGCCAGGCCGCAAGCGACAATGGCTGGCCACGGGGCACGGCATGCTCGGGGTGAGCATGAGCATCGCCACGGCAGGTCTGGTCGCAGACCTGGTGACAGGCGCCGAACCACGCTTCGATCCGACGCCGTATCGACTGGACCGCTTTGCGTGAGCGATTTCGACCTGGTCGTGCTTGGCGGTGGTTCCGGCGGCCTGGCTGCCGCGTTCCGGGCCGCGGGGCACGGCGCACGGGTCGCCCTGCTCGAACCGGCTGAACTCGGCGGCACCTGCGTCAACGTCGGCTGCGTGCCGAAAAAGGCGATGTGGCTGGCCGGCGACCTTGCGCACAAGCTCGCGCTGGCGCGGCAACTCGGTTTCGACCTGCCTGAAGCGCCGCCGGCGCTCGACTGGCCGGCATTCATCGCCTTCCGCCAACGCTATATCGCCAACATCCATGCCAGTTACCGCAAGCGCCTGGATGCGGCCGGGATCGCGGTGCTGCCGGTGCGCGGCCGCCTTGTCGAAGTCGGCGTCGTCGAATGCAGCGACGGGGTGCAGGTCCGCGCGCCGCAGGTCCTGGTCGCCACCGGTGGCAGGCCGGTGCGACCGGAGGTTCCCGGCGCGGAACTGGGCATCGATTCGGACGGATTCTTCCATCTCGCCGCGGCGCCGGCGCGCGTGGCGATCGTCGGCGGCGGCTACATTGCCGTCGAGCTGGGCGGCGTGCTGCAGGCGCTGGGCAGCCGGGTCGAACTGTTCGTGCGTGGTCGCCGGCTGCTCAAGGGCTTCGATTCGGATATCGCCGGGCAGCTGGTCGAGGACTACCGCCAGCACGGTGTGCAAACACATTTCGACAGCAGCCTGCAGTCGCTGCACCAGCAGGACGGCGGCATCGCGGTGCGCGGCACCGATGCGCGCGCCGGCGAGGCCTTCGACAGCGGTCCGTTCGACACGGTGATCTTCGCCACCGGGCGGCGCCCGAACAGCGACGGCATCGGCCTGCAGGAGGCGGGCGTCGAGCTGGATCCGCGCGGCCACGTGGTGGTCGACGATTTCCAGCGCACCAGCGTCACGGGCGTGCATGCGCTTGGCGACGTCACCGACCGGGTGGCGTTGACGCCGGTCGCGATCGCCGCGGCGCGACGCTTGATGGACCGCCTGTTCGGTGGGCGCGACGACGCAAGGCTCGATTACAACGACATCGCGACAGTGGTGTTCTCGCATCCGCCGATCGGTGCGATTGGAATGACCGAGGAAGAGGCCAGGACCGAGCATGGCGACGCGGTCAGCGTGCATCGCGCCGCTTTCCGGCCGATGCTGCATGCGCTGGCGGATTCGCCGCAGCGCAGCCTGTTCAAACTGGTCTGCGTGGGCGATGGCGACGCGCCCGCCGACCGGCGCGTGGTCGGAATACACCTGCTCGGCGATGGCGTCGACGAGATCCTGCAGGGATTCGCCGTTGCATTGAAGCGCGGCATCACCCTGGCTGACCTGCACGACACCGTGGCAATCCATCCGACTTCGGCTGAAGAGCTGGTGTTGATTCCATGAGCGGCATCTTCAGCCTGCATCGTGGCGACGCGCCGCTGCTGGTCAGCCTGCCGCACGACGGCAGCCTGATCCCGCCGCCGCTGGCATCGCGGATGGTCGAAGGCGCGCGCCGCGCACCCGATACCGACTGGCACGTCTCGCGCCTGTACGCGTTCGCGCGCGAGCTCGGCGCTTCGATCCTGGTGCCGACCCATTCGCGCTACGTGGTCGACCTCAACCGTCCCGAAGACGACACCTCGCTGTATCCGGGGCAGAACACCACCGGCCTGTGCCCTGCGGTGCAGTTCAGCGGCGAGCCGGTGTACCTGGAAGGACAGGCACCGGATGCGGCAGAGGTCGCCGCGCGTGTCGACACCTACTGGCGTCCGTACCATCAGGCACTGCAGGCCGAACTTGCGCGTATCCGTGCCCGGCATGGACGCGCGGTGCTGTGGGAAGGCCATTCGATCCGCGGCGAAGTGCCGTTCCTGTTCGAGGGTCGCTTGCCAGACCTCAACCTGGGCACCGCCGCAGGCGCGAGCTGCAGTCCTGCGTTGCAGGCGCGACTGGAAGCGGTGCTGTCGGCCCAGAAAGACTACGCCTGGGTCGCCAACGGGCGCTTCAAGGGCGGCTACATCACCCGCCACTACGGCGATCCCGACCAGGGCATCGACGCAGTGCAACTGGAAATCAGCCAGCGCAATTACATGGATGAAGCCAGTTACGACTGGGACGACGGCAAGTCGGCCTCGTTGCAGTGCGTGTTGCGCGCACTGCTCCAGGCCGCCCTGGGGTCGTAGGAGCGCGCGCCTTGCGCGCGAGCCCGTCAGTCCGCTCCTGGCCCGATGTACTTGTCCAGGAACGCCTCAAGCGCCTGGTACAGTCTGGTCCGGTTCTCCGGCTTGTAAAAGCCGTGGCCTTCGCCATCCACCACCAGGGTCTCCACCGGAGTACCGGCGGCCGCGAACGCGCGCGCCTGGGCGTTGAACTGCTCCATCGGCACGCGACGGTCGTCGCGGCCGGCCACCAGGAATACCGGCACCTTGATCTTGTCGACCTGCTGTGCCGGAGAGTTGGCCACCAGCACCGCGCGATCGTCACCCAGCACCCGTGACAGGTAACGGCGTCCAAAGCGGCTGTCCGGGATGTCGCCGGCCTTCTGCATCACCGTCAGGTCGTAGACGCCCACGTAACCGACCGCGCACTTGTACAGGCCCGGATAACGGATCGGGTTCATCAATGCCGAATAACCACCGAAGCTTGCGCCATAGGTGCAGATGCGGGCCGGGTCGGCGACCTGGTTCGCGATGGCCCACTTCACGCCCTCGGCGATGTCGTCCTGGATGCGGCCGCCCCATTCGCGGTAGCCGGCTTCCTCGAACGCATGGCCGCGGCCGCCGGAGCCGCGATAGTTGACCTGAAGCACGGCATAGCCGCGGCTGGCCAGGAACTGTGCGTCGGGATCGTAGCCCCAGCTGTCGTACGGACCGTGCGGCCCGCCGTGCGGCATCACCACCATGGGATGAGGACCGTTGCCCTTGGCGGTGACCAGCCCGTAGAGCACCTTGCCATCGCTGGCGGTGAAGGTAATCGGGCGGCTCGGCGCCATCTGCTCGGGTTTGATCCATGGTTGGGTCGCCGCGATCATCTGCAACTTCTTCGCCGCGCGGTCGAACAGGTAGTAGGTCGAGGGATGACGGTCGGACCAGGTCGAGAAGAGGACCTTCTGCGAGTCGCGGCTGGAGTCGACGATGGAGACCATTTCGCCGGGGAACTGCTTGAGCAGGGCCAGGTGGATCTGCGCCCATTCGGATTTCGGGTCGAGATACTCGATCGACGGCTTGTCGGCGTCGTACACCACCGCGAACGGCCTGCCGTGGTAGCCCTCGTACATCAGGGAGGAGATCTCGACGTCGTCGCGG
>JALYWW010000070.1 GCA_030852515.1 Pseudomonadota bacterium | reverse complement strand
TCCCTGGTCTATCCGCACGAAGCCGACGGCGGCCCCGGCAAGGTCTCGATCCTGGCGCCGGTCGGCAGCGCCCTGCTCGGCCTGCGCACCGGCCAGGCCATCGACTGGCCGATGCCCGGTGGAAACAGCACCCGCCTGCGCGTCCTCGAAATCAGCTACCAGCCCGCGGCAGCCGGGAAACAGGATCGCTGAGCTCGGCTAAACTGGCGGTTTCCCCCAGCGGTACCGCCAGTGTCCACGGACAAGCACGACTTCATTCGCCAGATCGTCCGTGAGGACCTGGCCAGCGGCAAGCACGACGCGATCCGTACCCGGTTCCCGCCCGAGCCCAACGGCTACCTGCACATCGGCCACGCCAAGGCGATCTGCCTGGACTTCGGCATCGCCGCCGAGTTCGGCGGCCGCTGCAACCTGCGCTTCGACGACACCAATCCGGCGAAGGAAGATCCCGAGTACGTCGCCGCGATCCAGGAGGACGTGCGCTGGCTGGGTTTCGACTGGGCTACGCTGCGGCATGCGTCGGACTATTTCGAGGTGTTCTACCTGGCGGCCGAGAAGCTGATCGGCCAGGGCGACGCCTTCGTCTGCGACCTCAGCGCCGACCAGGTACGCGAATACCGCGGCACCCTGACCGAACCGGGCCGCAATTCGCCGTTCCGCGAGCGCAGCGTCGAGGAGAACCTGGACCTGTTCCGGCGCATGCGCGCGGGCGAGTTCGCCGATGGCGCGCGCACCCTGCGCGCGAAGATCGACATGGCCTCGGGCAACATCACCATGCGCGATCCGGCGCTCTACCGGATCAAGAAGGTGCCGCACCAGAACACCGGCGACACCTGGCCGATCTACCCGATGTACGACTTCGCCCATTCGCTGTCGGATGCGATCGAAGGCATCACCCACTCGCTGTGCACGCTGGAGTTCGAGGACCGCCGGCCGCTGTACGACTGGTGCGTGGCCAAAGTCGATCTCGCCGGCAATCCCGGACTGTTGAAGCCGCTCACCGATGCCGGCCTGCCGCTGGAAGCCGCCAGGCCGCGACAGATCGAGTTCTCGCGGCTGAACTTCAACTACCTGGTGATGAGCAAGCGCAAGCTGCTGGCCCTGGTCGAGGAAGGCCTGGTCGATGGCTGGGACGATCCGCGCATGCCGACCCTGCAGGGCATTCGCCGCCGCGGCTATACGCCGTCGGCGCTGCGGTTGATGGTCGACCGCGTCGGCGTCAGCAAGCAGAACTCGCTGCTGGACATCTCGGTGCTGGAAGGCGCGTTGCGCGACGACCTCGATGCGACCGCACCGCGGCGCATGGCGGTGGTCGAACCATTGAAGATGGTGCTGGCCAACCTCGACCCCGGCCACGAAGAATCGCTGCGCTTCGCCAACCATCCCAAGGACGAGGCGTTCGGCGAGCGCGACATCCCGTTCTCGCGTGAGCTGTGGATCGAGCGCGAGGACTTCGCCGAGGTGCCCCCCAAGGGCTTCAAGCGCCTGACCGTGGGCGGGGACGTGCGCCTGCGCGGCGCCGGCATCGTCCGTTGCGACGAGGCGGTCAAGGACGCCGAGGGCAACGTGGTCGAACTGCGCTGCACCCTGGATCCCGAATCGCGTCCCGGCATGGAAGGCGCCAACCGCAAGGTCAAGGGCACGATCCACTGGGTCAGCGCCAGGCACGCCGTGGTGGCGGAGATCCGGTTGTACGACCGGCTGTTCACCGTTCCCGACCCGGATGTCGACGACGACGGCAAGACCTACCGCGACTACATCAACGCGGAATCGCGGCGCACCGTCACCGGTTATGTCGAACCGGCCGCGGCCGACGCGGCGCCGGAGCAGTCGTACCAGTTCGAGCGTACCGGCTATTTCGTCGCCGACCGCCGCGACCACCGCGCCGGCAAGCCGGTGTTCAATCGCAGCGTGACCCTGCGCGACACCTGGGCGCAGAAGGCCTGAGGAGAGGGACGATGCTGCTCGCGCAACTGCACCTCACCCTGCCGGTCTGGATCCACGAGCTGGAACTGGATGGCCGCGACTTCATCGGTGACGAGGCCAAGGTCGCGTTCGCGATCGAGCTGTCGCGGCGCAATGTCGAGGCGCGCAGCGGTGGCCCGTTCGGCGCGGTGGTCTTCGACGGCAACGACCGTGTGGTCAGCATCGGCGTCAACCGGGTGCTGCCGCAAAGCTGTTCGCTGGCCCATGCCGAGAACATGGCCTACATGCTGGCCCAGCAGCGCCTGCAGCGTTCGCGGCTGAACGACCCGGATGGCAGCTTCCTGCTGGCGACCTCGTCGCAACCGTGCTGCCAGTGCTACGGCGCCACGTTCTGGGCCGGCGTCGACCGCCTGCTGATCGGCGCCCGCAGCGAAGACGTGATGGGCCTGACCGAATTCGATGAAGGCCCGCTTCCCGCCGACTGGGCGGGCGAACTGGAACGGCGAGGCATCCATGTGGTGCGCGACCTGCATCGCGAAGAGGCCTGCGCGGTACTACGGGCCTACGGCGAGCAGGGCGGAACCTTCTATTGAGCACCGGCCTGCTGTGCTACTGCCGCGCGGGCTTCGAGCCCGAGCTTGCCGCCGAACTGGGCGAGCGTGCCGCGGCCGCCGGCCTGCACGGGCATGCGCGCACCAATCGCGGCGACGGTTTCGTGGTGTTCGCTTGCGAGGATGCGCTCGAACTGAATCGCGCCCTGCCCTGGCGCGAACTGGTGTTCGCCCGGCAGAAGCTGCGTTTGATCGCCGAACTGCAGGGCATCGACCCGCAGGACCGGATCGCGCCCGTGCTGGAAGCGTTGCGGGGACACGCCATGTTCGGCGACCTCGTGGTCGAGCATCCGGATTCCGACGCCGGCAAGCCGCTGTCGGGCCTTGCGCGCAGCTTCGGCAACGCGCTGCGTCCTGCGCTGCGCAAGGCCGGCCTGCTCGCCGCCACCGCTGACGCGCGAGCGCCACGCCTGCATCTGTGCTTCCTCGCCGGTGACCACTTGCTGCTCGCCCAGGGCGATCCGCGCGACAGCGCGCCGTGGCCGCTGGGGATCCCGCGGCTGAAGCTGCATCCGGAAGCACCCTCGAGGTCTGCCCTGAAGCTGGAAGAAGCGCTGCTGACCCTGCTCGACGAACGCGAGCGTGCCGCGTTGCTGCGTCCCGGCATGCGCGCTGCCGACCTTGGTGCCGCCCCGGGCGGCTGGACCTGGGTCCTGCAACGCCAGGGCCTGAATGTCACCGCGATCGACAACGGGCCGCTGCGCCAGCATGTGCTCGACAGCGGACAGGTCGAACACCTGCGCGCCGACGGTTTCGCATGGCAGCCGCCGCGCCCGCTGGACTGGATGGTGTGCGACATGGTCGAGCAGCCGCGCCGGGTCGCATCGCGCATGGCGCAATGGTTCGCGCAAGGCTGGTGCACGCGCGCGATCTTCAACCTCAAGTTGCCGATGAAGAAACGCTGGCTGGAAACGCGCCTGTGCCTGGACCAGTTCCAGACGGAAGCCGGCAAGCCGCTCACCGTGCGCGCGCGCCAGCTCTACCACGACCGCGAGGAGATCACGGTCCTGGCCTGCGTTCAGCCGCTGTTGCGCTGAACAAGCCCTGCTTGACGGTGGTTTGACCATCGCGGGTACACGCTCCCCGCCTCCCATCGAAGAGAGGCAGGTCCATGAACCGCCAGACCATCTTCATCGCTGCAGCGGCATTGCTGGCTGCACCCGCGCTCGCGCAGACGGCGCAGACACAGACAAGTAGCTTCACGACTGCCGACGGCACCCCGGTGACCGTGACCGACCACCCCGGCAACTCGATCTCACCGAACTACGACATCGACTTCGGCGTCATGGACGCCAATGGCGACGGCCACATCGCCCGCGCCGAGGCCAGCGGCAATGCCGACCTGATGCGCGAGTTCCATGTGGTCGACGGCAACCAGGACGGGCGGCTGACGCGCGAGGAAATGAAGGGCTGGCTGGATTGACGCGCAAGGCGCGCTCCTACAGGCCGGCGGCGCGCTTCCACAGGAAGTGGGCGACAGGCGGCAGCCTGCCGGCGAGGCCCAGCAGCGGCCCCCGCAACAAGGTCGCCGCAAGGCTGTCGTTGCTGTAGATCCGGTTGATGCCTTCGAACGCGTGCGCGGCGAGCATGTTCTCGCTCCGGCGCTCGCGTGCCCAGCGCGCGAGCCGCGATGGCGTCGCCCAGTCGCCACGCGCCCTGCCGGCCCCGGCGACCATCGACTCCAGCGCAGCGACATCCCGCAGGCCCAGGTTCACGCCCTGGCCCGCCAAGGGATGCACCACGTGCGCCGCGTCGCCAAGCACCAGCACCCGGCCACGCACATGCGACTGGACCAGTTGCCGCCGCAAGGGAAACGCCGCGCGCGCGGATACCGGCCGCATCTGCCCCAGCCGCGCATCGGACGCGCGGGTGAGCTCATCGGCGAACGCCTCATCATCCAGCGACAGGATCCGCGTCGCCTCCGCGTCGGGCAAGGTCCATACGATCGAGCTCGAACCGTCGGCGCAGGGCAGCATCGCCAACGGGCCGGTCGGCAGGAAGCGTTGCCAGGCGGTGTCCTCGTGGCTGCTTTCGGTGGCGACGTAACCGACCACGCCGCGCTGCCCATAGTCGTGGCCCCGAACCTGCAGTCCGGCGAGCTCGCGCAGGGTCGATTGCGCGCCGTCGGCGGCGATCGCGACGCGCGCCTGCAGCTGGCTGCCATCGTCCAGGCGCAGCCGTGCCAGGTCTTCGCCGTCGTCCCCGGATCCGCCGCCCGACTCCAGCGCGACCACCCGCGCCGGGCAATGCACGCGCACCCCGGCCGCCGGCAGCGCCGCCCATAGCCGGTCGACCAGCAAGCCGTTCTCGACGATCCAGCCCAGTTCGCGACGGCCGAAGGCATCGGCGTCGAACGCGAGCTCGCCACCACCCGCCGCATCCCACACCCGCATCCGCCGGTAGGGATGCAGGCGCGCGCTGCGCACCGCATCCCACACGCCGAGGGCATCGAGCAGCGCGGCATTGTCGGCGGCAAAGGCATAGACCCGCAGGTCGGGTTGCTCGCGGCGCCATGGCTTCGGTGCAGCGGCCTCGACCAGAGCCACCTCCAGGCCGTTGCGGGCCAGCGCCAGCGCGCAGGCCGCGCCCACCACCCCACCGCCAACGACGATCGCATCCACGCCCTGGCGACGGCTCATGCCGCATCCCCGCGACACAATTGCGGCACTTGCCCGCGATAGCCCATCGCACCACCGACCAGCCAGGCCTGCAGCGCGGGCAGGCGCTGCGCCGCAAGCAGGCCGGCGCTGCGCAAGGGCCGCAGCAGCGGCAGCGGGTTCGCAGTCAGGCGGGCGAGTCCGTCGGAAAACGCAAGCGTGCGTTCGCGATCGTCCCGTCGGCGACGCACGTACGCCTCGAGCAGGGCGGCGCTGCCGGGGTCGCCGCCGGCTTCGATCAGCTCGGCCAGGGTCAAGGCGTCGCGCAGCCCGAGGTTGAACCCCTGCGCCCCCACCGGATGCAGGCTCTGCGCTGCATTGCCGACCAGCACCGCGCGTGCCGAGGTGATGTCGTGCGCACGCATCCGCGTCGCCGGATACAGGCTGCGCGGCCCGACTTCCAGGAAGCGCCCCGCGCGCCATCCGAAGGCGCGCTGCAGTCGCGCCAGGAACGCGACATCGTCGAGCGCGGCGACCGCATCGGCTTGCGCGCGCGCAACGCCGTGGACCACGCCGTAGTGCCGGTCGCCGCGCGGCAGCAAGGCCGTCGGGCCATCGTCGCCGAAGCGTTCCCAGGCATTGCCGTCCGGGGCACGCGACGCACGCACCCGGGCTACGAAGAGGACCTGGCCGTAATCGTGTTCTTCGGCACCGATGCCGAGGCTGGCGCGGACACCGCTGTTGCTGCCATCGGCGGCCACCAGCAGGCGCGCGCTCAACCGAACTTCGCCGCCGCTGGCGTCGACGACGCGGATCGTGCGGGCATCGCCGGCATCGCCGTGCAGGCCCGCGAAGCGCGCCGGACGATAACGGACCAGGTGTTCGAGCGAGGACAACCGTGTTTCCAGCGCCTGGCCGAAGTCGCGTGCCACCACCACCTGCCCGAAGGCTTCGCGTCCGTAATCCGCGGCCTCCAGCCCGACCCGCCCGAAGTCCCCACGGCGGCTGACATGGATGCGCCGGATCGGCGCAGGCGGCAGCGCCAGGTGCTGCATCACGCCGAGCGCATGCAGCGCATTCACCGTCGCCTCGGCGAAGCTCAGGTTGCGCTGGTCGAACACCGCCGGCAGCGACCCCGCCGGCGTCGCCTCGACCATCGCCACGTCGACGCCGATGCGATCGAGCGCGATGGCGAGGCTGGCGCCGACCAGGCCACCACCGACGATCACGACGTCGTGGTGGCCGTTGCCGCCGGGCAATGTGCGCGCGTGCTCACTCATGGCTGCGCTATGCTACCGGTTCCGGCCAGGCCGCCAGCATGACGAAGATGACCCGACCCGCTCCCGACACCGCCTCCGCCTCCGTGTTTGCCCCCGGTCCGCTGGTCCTGGCTGCCCTGATCTTCGTGGCCGCGCTGTCGCGCCTGTTGCCGCATCCCCCGAATTTCTCGCCGGTCGAGGCGATCGCCCTGTTCGGCGGCGCGTATTTCGCATCGCGCGCCTGGGCCCTGGCGGTGCCGTTGCTGGCGATGCTGGCTTCGGACCTGGTCCTGGTTTCGATCATGGGCGGCAGCTACGCGACCTACCTGGGCGGCATCAGCTTCTGGACGGTGTACGCCTGCATCGCCCTGTCCACCGTGCTTGGCTTCGGCCTGCGCGGCCGGACCAGCGCACCGCGCGTCCTGGCTTACTCGCTTGCCGGCTCGGTGCTGTTCTTCGCAGTGACGAACTTCGGCGCCTGGCTCGGTTGGCCGGCCTTCTACCCGCGGAATGCCGCGGGCCTGGCGGCGGCCTATGTCGCGGGCATCCCCTTCTTCAAGTGGACCGTGGCCGGCACCCTGGCCTATTCCGCGTTCCTGTTCGGCGGTTTCGCCCTGCTGCGCCGGCGCCTGCCGGTGCTGCGCGCGCAAACCGTGTAAGCGGCGCCCCACCGTGGGCAATCGTCTTTCGAAGATCTATACCCGTACCGGCGACGACGGCACCACCGGCCTCGGCGACGGCACCCGTGTGGCCAAGGATTCGGCGCGGGTCGGCGCGTACGGCACCGTCGACGAAGCCAACTCCGCGATCGGGCTGCTGCTCGCGTCACAGGTGCCGGATCCTGTCCGCGACCTGCTGACCACGGTCCAGCACCAGCTGTTCGATCTCGGCGGCGAATTGTGCATTCCCGGCCATGCCGCGATCCACGACGCCGACATCGATGCACTGGAAGCCGCGCTCGACGGTTTCAACGCCGACCTGCCCCCCCTGCGCGAGTTCATCCTGCCCGGCGGCGGCGATGCCGCCGCCCGTTGCCACGTGGCGCGCACCGTGGTCCGCCGCGCCGAGCGCGAAACGGTGTCGCTGGCGCGGGTGGAAGAGGTGCGTCCGCAGGCGGTGCGTTACCTCAATCGTTTGTCCGACCTGCTGTTCGTGCTGGCGCGGGTGCTGGCGCGCGCCGACGGCCATGGCGAGGTCACCTGGAAACACGAACGGCGCAAGCCGCGGCCGCAATCGTGACGGTTGCCAGCACCCTCCGCCGCCTGCCCCTGCCGGCCTGCATCGGCCTGGCCCTGGCCATTGCGGCGATGCCGGCCCATGCCGACGACGAGCGCCCTGAGGACTGGAAGCTGTGCCCGGTGCAGGACACGATCCCCGCGTTCGCCAACGCCGGCCAGCCAACCGGAAACAGCGACACGAGGAGCGACCAGCCCACCGACATCGAGGGCGACCAGGTCAGCGGCACCGAGTCCGCCCGGCAGTTCGAGGGCAACGTTGCGCTGAGCCGGGGCGACCAGTTCCTGGGCACCGACAAGCTCACGTTCGACAGCGAAACCGGCAAGTACATGGCCACCGGCAGCGTGCGCTACCAGGACTCCGGGATGCGCGTGATCGCCGATCGCGCCGAAGGCAACCAGGAAACCGACAGCCACGACCTGCACAACGTGCGCTACCAGCTCGTGTCCAGGCGCGGCAACGGCGGCGCCAGCCACATCGAGATGCAGGGCGCGCTGGGCGCGCTCCACGATGCCACCTATTCGACCTGCCCCCCGGACGACCGCAACTGGGAACTGCGCGCGCAGCGCATCGACGTCGACACGGAGTCGGGCATGGGCGTCGCCCGCAACGCGACCCTGCGGGTTGGCAAGATCCCGGTGCTGTACGTGCCCTGGTTTCCGTTCCCGGTCGACAACCGCCGCCGCACCGGGCTGTTGTACCCCAGCGTCGGTTCCTCCGGCCGCAATGGGTTCGACTATCGCCAGCCGATCTACCTCAACCTCGCGCCGCACTACGACGCCACCATCACCCCGCGCCTGATGAGCAAGCGCGGATTCCAGCTCGACGCGGAATTCCGTTACCTCACCCGGGGCGGCGGCGGCACCCTCGAGTTCGCCTACCTGCCATCGGACAAGCTGGTCGCGCGCGAGCGCGACGACGAGACCGCGGAGTTCCTCGCCAACGGGTACCCGCTGTCGAACCGGCGCAAGGAGGACCGCGGACTGTTCAGGTTCGAGGGCACCCAGGACCTGTTCCGGGGCTGGCAGGCGCGCGCCGACCTCAACTGGATCAGCGACCCGCGTTACCTCGAGGATTTCAGCAGCAACGTCGACGGGCTGGCGCCGTACTCGATGTACAGCAACATCGGCGTGTACGGCCATGGCCGGCATTGGGAGGCCGGGATCATGGCCGACCACCAGCAACTTGCCGACTACACCCTGGATGAAACGATCCTGCCGCATGACCGCCTGCCGCGCGGTTTCGTGCGTTGGCAGCGGCCGCTGCAAACCTGGCTGATGGCGGGCGTGGACGCCGAAGCGGTGCGCTTCCACCATCCCGAATTGCCGGGCGGCAGCCGCCTGGACCTGAAGCCCTGGATCAGCATGCCGCTGCAGGGCAACAGCTGGTTCCTGACGCCCAAGCTGGCCTGGCGCCATACCGGTTACCAGCTCGACCCTGCGCTCGCCACCCCCACCGGCAACGATTCGCCGAACCGGAGCCTGCCGATCGCATCGTTCGACGCAGGCGTGTTCTTCGACCGCACCACCAGCATCGGCGGCACCAGCTACCTGCAGACCCTGGAACCGCGCCTGTATTACCTCAACGTGCCGTACCGCGACCAGACCGGCCTGCCGTTGTTCGACACCCGGCCGATGACCTTCAGCTGGGGCCAGCTGTTCCGCGACAACCGCTACACCGGAGCCGATCGCCAGACCGACGCCAACCAGCTGACCGTCGCCGTGTCCACCCGTCTGCTGCGGCAGTCCGACGGACGCGAGAAGTTTTCCGCGAGCGTCGGCCAGATTCGCTACTTCGACGAGTCCCGCGTCACCGTGCCCGGGGAAGTCCCGGTGGAACGCGGCAAGTCGGCGTGGGTCGGCGATGCCAGCTGGGCGGTCAACGACCGCTGGAGCATCGGCGGTTCCTACCAGTGGGATCCCAAATTCCGGCGCAAGGACCTGGCCAGCGTGCGCACGCGCTACCTGATCGGCGACGACGGCATCGCCAACTTCAGCTACCGCTACCGTCGCGACCTGCTCGAGCAGGTCGATTTCAACTTCCTGTACCCGGTCAGCCCGGCCTGGAGCCTGGTCGGCCGCTATTACTACTCGACCCACGACGACCAGCTACTGGAAGGACTCGCCGGCGTGCAGTGGGACAGCTGCTGCATGGCGGCTCGGGTGGTGGTGCGCCGCTACCTGCACAACCGCCTGGGCGACCTCGGCAATTCGGTCCAGTTCGAACTGGAACTGAAGGGCCTCGGATCGGCCGGCCCGGACACGGAGAGCCGGCTGCGCCGTGCTATCCTCGGTTATTACCGCGAGGACCTCTACCTCGTGCCGCCGTCGTCCACCCGCGGCGATGCCGACGCCAACTCCCCCGACCCGATGCCATGAACCGACTGACCGCCTGTCTCCTCGCCGTCGCCGTCGCCAGCCTCTGCACGATGCTGCCGGCCAACCACGCCGCTGCACAACAGCAGTTGCGGCCGCTCGACACCATCGTCGCGGTGGTCGACGAGGACGTGATCCTGCGTTCCGAGCTGGACATCGCCATGGCCAACCTCGAGTCCCAGTTCTCCGACCGACGCGACCAGTTGCCGCCCCGCGACATCTTCGAGCGCCAGGTACTCGAGCGCCTGATCCTCACCCGCCTGCAGGTCGCGCGCGCGGCGAGCATGGGCATCCAGATCAGCGACGCCGAGCTCGATGCCGCGATCGCCGATATCGCCGGGCAGAACAACCTGACGCTTGACCAGCTTGCCGCCCAGGTGGCGGGCGACGGCATGTCCCTGGCCGACCTGCGTGCTTCGGTGCGCGACGAAATCACCATGCAGCGCATGCGCCAGAACTTCGCCCAGAGCCGGATCAGCGTCACCGAGGGCGAGGTCGATGCGGCGCTGGCCAGCGAGGCCAGCAGCAGTCAGTACCGCCTGGCGCACATCCTGGTCGGCGTACCCGAAGGGTCGACGCCGGAGCAGATCGCGCAGGCGCAGACGCGCGCCGAACAGCTCAAGGCCGCGCTGGATTCGGGCCAGATCGACTTCGCCGCCGCAGCCGTGCGTTACTCCGACAGTCCCAATGCGCTGGAAGGCGGCGACCTGGGCTGGCGCAGCATCGACGAGATCCCGCCGTCTTTTGCCCAGCTCATTTCCACGATGCAGGCGGGCGACGTGTTCGGCCCGATGCGCACCCCCACCGGCTTCCAGCTGGTCAAGCTGGTGGAAAGCCGCACCGCCGCCGAGACCGCGCCGGCCACGGCGACCCAGATGCAGGCCCGCCACATCCTGATCCGCCCCGGCGAGGATGGCGACAATGCCGCGAAAGCCACGCTCGAGACGCTGCGCGCGCGCATCGCCGGCGGCGCCGACTTCGCCGAGCTGGCGCAGGAAAACTCGCAGGACGAAGCCACCGCGGACCGCGGTGGCTCCCTGGGCTGGTTTACCCAGGACACGTATGGCGTGGACTTCGGCGCCCAGGTTGCGGCGCTGAAGGACGGAGAGGTTTCCGCACCGTTCAGGACCGAGGCCGGCTGGCACATCGTCAAGCGCGAAGGTGTCCGTCAGGTTGCGGCAGCGGACGACAATGCGCGCGCCCGTGCCCGCGCCAGCATCGGCCAGCGCAAGCTGGAGCAGGAATGGGAACGCTTCCTGCGCGAGATGCGCGGCGAGGCCTACGTCGACATCCGCTTGCCGGCGGCCAGCGGCAGCTGAGATGCCGCGGCCCAGGCTGGCGCTGGTTCCGGGTGAGCCGGCCGGCGTCGGGCCGGAGCTGTGCGTCCGCGCCATCCAGCGCGACCACGGCGCAAACCTGACCGCATTCGGCGACCGCCACAGCCTGCTGGCCGCCGCCCGCGCGTTGGGGTTGCCGCTCGAACTCGCACCCGCAGGTGCCGACAGCGCCCCCGGCGTGCTGCCATTGCTCGATGTCCCCGCGCCCGTGCCCGTCCGTTTCGGCACGCCCGAGCCAGGCAACGCCGCCAGCACCATCGC